>NZ_AXVU01000027.1:0-99154 GCF_000482585.1 Streptomyces sp. CNQ329
CAGAGTGCAGGGCAGATTGCCCACGTGTTACTCACCCGTTCGCCACTAATCCCCGGCCGAAACCGGATCATCGTTCGACTTGCATGTGTTAAGCACGCCGCCAGCGTTCGTCCTGAGCCAGGATCAAACTCTCCGTAAATGCATACCTGAAGAGGCTCCGAAAAACCGAGCCCCCGTAGCAGCATCACAGAAACGAGTCTGCCTCGCTTACTGCTGTGTCACTACATCAAACACTTGGCATCGACTACTTGGCACACTGTTGAGTTCTCAAAGAACGGACACTTCCATCAAAACCCTCACCGGGCTTCTCCGGGCGTTTCCCTTCGGTGTTCCACCACTGTAGCGAAGACTTCTCTTCGCTCCAAAACCGGTTCCCGGGAGTTGCATCTGGGACGCAACAAGAGAGAACTCAGGTTAACGAAAGTTCGTATGGAGGATGGTGCCTGCATCAGAGCGTGCGGGACACCGGGCCATTTACGGCTCCATCAACGATACGGATCCGCCCCCGCCACGTCAAGCTCCGGCCGCCCTGGGGCGGCGGCGTGGCTCGTGGGCGCGGTACGGGCTCACGGTCGCGTCGTCGGCGATCCAGTAGCGCCACGGGTGGTGGGCGCCGTCGCCGCCGACGCCGGTGCGGGGGCCGGTGCGGATGCGGGTGCGGTCCGCC
This sequence comes from Streptomyces sp. CNQ329, assembly GCF_000482585.1. NCBI lineage: Bacteria > Bacillati > Actinomycetota > Actinomycetes > Kitasatosporales > Streptomycetaceae > Streptomyces > Streptomyces sp. CNQ329. Next base: position 668 of record NZ_AXVU01000027.1, read on the forward strand.
GGGGTGCCGGCGAGGAGTTCGAGGGGGCTGCCCGGGGTACAGGCGTCCGTGCCGTTGAGGGCGCGGTCGACGTCGAGTGCCGTCGCCAGCCGGGCCGGGCCCTGGGCCAGTTCCCGGTCCTTGCGGGCCTTGGGGCGGTGCTTGCGGGCCAGGTCCGTGCCCTCCGTCACCTCGCCGGCGCGCAGGAGGACCGCGCTCGCTGCGCCCTCCTCGCCGCAGACCACGTTCATGCAGTGCCACATGCCGTACGTGAAGTAGACGTAGATGTGCCCCGCCGGGCCGAACATGACGGCGTTGCGGTCCGTGCGGCCCCGGTAGGCGTGCGATCCGGGGTCCTGCTCCCCCGCGTACGCCTCGACCTCCGTGAGTCGCAGAGAGATCGTCCCCGCGGCGGTGCGGCGCAGTAGTGTTCGGCCCAGCAGATCCGGCGCCACCTCCAGTACGGGCCGACGGAAGAAGGAGCGGTCGAGTGGAGTACGGGCCATGTCGGGTGAGCGTAGTTGAGCAGTCCTAACAGGGGAGCAGGGGAGTCCGCGATGGGGTTCAAGAAGCTTTTCGCCAGCCTCGGTGCCGGCGGCGCGTCGGTCGAGACGGTCCTGAACGACGCGAACGTCGTGCCCGGCGGCGTCGTCCAGGGCGAGGTCCGCATCGAGGGCGGATCCGTGGCGCAGGAGGTCGAGGGGCTGTCCGTCGGGCTCCAGGCGCGCGTGGAGGTGGAGAGCGGCGACAACGAGTACAAGCAGGACATCGAGTTCCACCGGCAGCGGCTCGGCGGCGCCTTCGAGATCCAGCCGAACGCCGTGCACAACGTGTCCTTCAGCCTGGACGTGCCGTGGGAGACGCCGGTGACGTCCGTCATGGGGCAGCGGCTGCCGGGGATGAACGTCGGCGTGACGACCGAGCTGGAGATCGCCCGGGCGGTGGACTCGCTGGACCTCGACCCGATCTCCGTGCACCCGCTGCCGGCGCAGCAGGCGATCCTCGACGCCTTCGGCGCGCTGGGCTTCCGCTTCAAGAGCGCCGACCTGGAGCGCGGGCACATCCGCGGCACGCGGCAGCGGCTGCCCTTCTACCAGGAGATCGAGTTCTACGCGCCGCAGCAGTACCGCGGGCTGACGGCCGTGGAGCTGACGTTCCTCGCCGACGGGCACCAGATGGACGTGGTGCTGGAGATGGACAAGAAGCCGGGGCTGTTCACCGACGGCGGCGACTCCTTCCGGATGTTCCAGGTGGGGCTGACCGACTTCCAGCAGACCGACTGGAGCGCGTACCTCAACCAGTGGATCTCCGAGGTGGGGTCGCGGCGCAACTGGTTCTGAGCCGCACGGTCGTGTGGCGGCGGTGTCCGGGCCGCTGCTCGTTAGGCTGACCGCCGTGGCGGACGTACCGGTGCCCCGCGCGCCGCGCGTGGTCCGTGTGCCCGCCGCGCCGTGTCCTTGCGTCACAGCCACCTGGAGGTGTCTCACGTGCCCGAGCAGAACCGGCCGCCGCTGCCCCACGACTTCCATCCCGCGGTGCCGTCGTTCACCGTCACCAGCGACGACGTGAAGGAGGGCGCCCCCCTTCCGGACGCGCAGATCGCGGCGAAGGGCAACACCTCGCCGCACCTGCGCTGGTCCGGGTTCCCGGAGGGGACGAAGAGCTTCGCCGTCACCTGCTACGACCCGGACGCGCCGACCGGCAGCGGGTTCTGGCACTGGTCGGTCTTCGACATCCCGGTGTCCGTGACGGAGCTGCCCGCGGGCGCGGGCACGGGGGACATGGCCGGGCTGCCGGCGGGTGCCGTGACCGTGCGGAACGACGCGGGGACGCACGACTTCACGGGTGCCGCCCCACCGCCCGGTGACGGCGAGCACCGGTACGTCTTCACGGTGTACGCGGTGGACCAGGAGAAGCTGGGTCCCGACGCCACGGCGACGCCGGCCGTCGTGGGCTTCAACCTCCGCTTCCACACCCTTGCGCGGGCCCAGCTCATCGGCACGCACGAGGAGCCCGCGGCGGGCTGAAATTGCGTTGTCGCGGCCGATCTCCCCGGGCACAGTGGAGCCACCTCGCCGCTCGGTGAGGGGGAGTCGGGAGGTGTGACCGGGATGCGCGAGACGCTGGTGCTCAACGCGAGCTTCGAGCCGTTGTCGACGGTGTCGCTCCGCCGTGCGGTGGTCCTGGTGCTGCAGGACAAGGCCGTCGTCGAGCAGGCGCACTCCGGCATGCGGCTGCGGGCGGCGAGCGTGGATCTGCCGGTGCCCCAGGTGATCCGGCTGTGCCGGTACGTACGGGTGCCGTTCCGAAGACGGGCGCCGTGGTCGCGGCGGGGTGTGCTGGTACGCGACCGGCACCGGTGCGCGTACTGCGACCGGCGCGCGACGACCGTGGATCACGTCCTCCCGCGTTCGCTCGGCGGCGGCGACACCTGGCTGAACACGGTGGCGTCCTGCGCCGCGGACAACCACCGCAAGGCGGACCGGACGCCGGAGCAGGCGGGAATGCGGCTGCTCCGCCGGCCGTTCGAGCCGACGCCGGCGGATGCGCTGCTGCTGGCGCTGGGTGTGCGCGAGCGGGAGCAGTTGCCGGAGTGGCTGGCGCTCCCGGAGGGCCCCGAGGTGAGTGTCGCCGCGTGAGCCCCGGAAGGTGAGCACCCCTCCGTGCTGCACGGAGACCGTACGGAGAAGAGCCCGTCCCCGGTCGTTGCGACGACCGGGGACGGGCTCGCGTCGTACGGCGTACGCGGGCGCCGCGCGGGCTACTCCAGCGGCGGCTGCTCGCGGTAGGTGGGGGCCTTGCGGGTGCTCGTCTTGGGGACGGCGCCGTCACCGCCGGTGGGCGAGGGCGGGCCGAAGTTGCCCAGGGCGCCGCCGAGGCCCTTGAGGGCGTCGCCGATCTCGCTGGGCACGATCCAGAGCTTGTTCGCGTCGCCCTCGGCGATCTTCGGCAGCATCTGCAGGTACTGGTACGACAGCAGCTTCTGGTCCGGGTCGCCGGCGTGGATGGACTCGAAGACCGTGCGGATGGCCTGTGCCTCGCCCTCGGCGCGCAGCGCCGCGGAGCGGGCCTCGCCCTCGGCCCGCAGGATCGCGGCCTGCTTCTCACCCTCGGCGGTGAGGATCTCGGACTGCCGGACGCCTTCCGCGGTGAGGATCGCGGCGCGCTTGTCGCGGTCGGCGCGCATCTGCTTCTCCATCGAGTCCTGGATGGAGGTGGGCGGCTCGATGGCCTTCAGCTCGACACGGTTGACCCGGATGCCCCAGCGGCCGGTGGCCTCGTCGAGGACGCCGCGCAGGGCGGCGTTGATCTCCTCGCGGGAGGTCAGGGTGCGCTCCAGGTCCATGCCGCCGATGATGTTGCGCAGGGTGGTGACGGTGAGCTGTTCGATGGCCTGGATATAGCTGGCGACCTCGTAGGTGGCCGCGCGGGCGTCGGTGACCTGGTAGTAGATGACGGTGTCGATGTTGACCACCAGGTTGTCCTGGGTGATCACGGGTTGCGGTGGGAACGGCACGACTTGTTCGCGCAGGTCGACGCGGTTGCGGATGGTGTCGATGAACGGCACCACGATGTTGAGGCCGGCGTTGAGCGTGCGTGTGTAGCGGCCGAAGCGCTCCACGATGGCCGCACTGGCCTGCGGGATGACCTGGATCGTCTTGATGAGTGCGATGAAGACGAGCACCACCAGGATGATCAGGACGATGATGATCGGCTGCATGCTGCTCCCCGGTTAGTGATCCAATTGTGCGGCCCAGCCGCCGAGTGTGGCAGAACGGCCTTGCCCGTAAGGGCGCTTCCGGTCACATGACGACGGCGGTCGCACCGTCGATGTCCACAACATCGACCGTCCGACCGGGCTCGTAAACCTCGCCCGAGTCGAGTGCCCGGGCGCTCCACACCTCGCCGGCGAGCTTGATACGCCCCCCTGACCCGTCGACGCGCTCCAGCACCACCGCCTGTCTGCCCTTGAGGGCGTCGACGCCCGACGTCGCTCCGCCCTGGCCGCGATGGCGGCGTGCCACGGGTCGTACGGCGGCTATGAGGGCGGTCGAGACGACCGCGAAGACGATCACTTGTACGGTGAGGCCACCCCCCAGGCCGGCCGTCACGGCGGCGGCGACCGCGCCGACCGAGAACATGCCGAACTCCGGCATGGCGGTCAGCACCAGAGGAATGCCCATGCCCACGGCGGCGATCAGCCACCACACCCATGCATCCACGGGTCAATGCTATTGCGGGGCAAGGGAATCGGGACAGATGCCCGGAGCTGTGACCGGAAGCCACGTCCGCCGTGGGGCGGGTGGCGGGGCGCCGGTTACGCCTTGGACATCGGGAGGCCCTGGGCGGTCCAGCGGTCGCCGGCGCGGTCGAGGACGAGCGGCAGGCCGAAGCAGAGCGAGAGGTTGCGGGACGTCAGCTCGTCCTCGATGGGCCCGGCGGCGAGCACCTTGCCCTGCCGGATCATCAGCACGTGCGTGAACCCCGGGGGGATCTCCTCGACGTGGTGCGTCACCATGACCATCGAGGGCGCGTACGGGTCGCGCGCCAGCCGGCCGAGGCGGCGGACCAGGTCCTCTCGGCCGCCGAGGTCGAGGCCGGCGGCCGGCTCGTCGAGGAGGAGCAACTCGGGGTCGGTCATCATGGCGCGGGCGATCTGGGTGCGCTTGCGCTCACCCTCGGAGAGGGTGCCGAATCTGCGGTCCAGGTACTCGCTCATGCCGAGGCGGTCGAGAAACGCCTTGGCGCGCTCCTCGTCGACGGCCTCGTAGCTCTCCTGCCAGGTCGCGGTCATGCCGTACGCGGCGGTGAGGACGGTCTGCAGGACGGTCTGGCTCTTGGGCAGCTTCTCCGAGAGCGCAGCGCTCGCCATGCCGATACGGGGGCGGAGCTCGAAGACGTCGACGCTGCCGAGTTTCTCGCCGAGGATCTGGACGGTGCCCGCGGACGGGAAGAGGTAGCTGGAGGCGATGTTCAACAGCGTGGTCTTGCCCGCGCCGTTGGGCCCGAGGATGATCCACCGCTCGCCCTCCGCGACCGACCAGGAGACCTCTTCGACCAGAGCCCTGCCGTCGCGGACCACCGATACGTCCACCAGCTCCAGTACATCGCTCATGAGCGCGCCGTCTCCCCTTGCCGTCTCGGTCCGTCCTACGCGGTGCCCGCCTGCGACACCGCCCCAGGGCAAACCTACGCCACGCGATGTCGGACCCGGTCCGTAGGCTGGTGCCATGCTCGAAGAACCACGTTCAGGCCGGCTGGCGGCCTGGGGAAATGCCCTGCTTTCCGGGCACATCTCGCCCGACGACGCGGCGGAGCGCATCGTCGCGGACGACGCCGGGCACCGGGTGGCGGGTCTGCCGGAGGAGGAGTCCGCCGAGGGGGTGGGCCTGACGATGGCCCTGGGGCGGCTGCGGGTGCTGGGTGCGAAGGGGCTGCGCGTGGCGCTCCCGGTGCCGGGGCATCCGCTGGGGCTGTCCGGGCCGCCGGAGTTCAACGCGCTGGCGCTGGACGCCGGCGAGGCGGTGCTGGTGACGGGCGGGCCGCCGCTGGGGCTGGTGCCGGAGGTCTGGTCGGTGGGGCCGGAGGGGGACGAGGTGGTCCGGGTGCGGTGGCGGTGCCTGCCGGTGCGGGACGCGCCGCCGGCGGACGTGCCGTCGCTGGGCGAGGCGGAGCGGGAGCTGGCGGAGGCGATGCGGGACGCCACGGAGGTGCTGTCGCGGCTGGACGTGGCGGGTTCCGGGCCGGTCGCGGAGGCGGCGCTGTCGGCGTACCGGGCGCGGGCGGACCGGGGGCGCGAGGTGCTGGCGCCGGGGTATCCGCCGCGGGCGGTGCGGGTGCTGGAGCTGGCGCAGCGGGTGGGGGCGCTCGTGGAGATCGCGCGGGATCCGGGCGAGGGGCACGGGGCGGCGGTCAGCGCGGGGCAGATAGCGGCCCGCGGGGAGGCGCTGCGGCCGCTGGAGCGGACGGCGCGGCGGGCGCGGGTGGCCGCCTACAACGCGTTCGTGGAGGAGTTGGAGCGCGGGTGAGGTGCGCGGGCGCGCGGGGTGTGCGGCGGCGCGTACGCCCTCCGCGGGCGTGCCGTGGGGGCGCAGGTGGGTCGTTCCCCTGCCGGCCGCGCCCGCCCGGGCCCGGGACGCAGGCGGCGCACGGACCCTCCGCGGCGGTCCGGGACCACCGTTCGGCGCAAGGGAACGTTTCGGTCATACGGTGCCGGGGCGCGGGACCGGCAGATCAGCCGCTCAGCCCGTGCCGTACGGCCCAGAGGGCGGCCTGCGTACGGTCGGCGAGGTCGAGCTTCATCAGGATGTTCGACACATGCGTCTTGACCGTCTTCTCCGAGACCACGAGCGCACGGGCGATCTCGCGGTTCGAGCGGCCGTCCGCGATCAGCACCAGCACCTCCCGCTCGCGCTCGGTCAGCGCCGTCCCCCGCCCCTGCGCGGGCCCGCCGCCGGCCTCCGGCGCCAGCAGCGTCCCGGCGACGTCCTGCTGGAGCAGCACGTGCCCGGCGTGCACCGAGCGGATCGCCTTGGCCAGCGCCTCGGGGTCGACGTCCTTGTAGACGTAGCCCGCGGCGCCGGCGCGCAGGGCGGGGACGACGGTGCGCTGCTCGGTGAAGCTGGTGATGACCAGCACGCGCGCCGCACTGCCGGACTCGCGGATCCTGCGCAGCGCCTCGATGCCGTCGGTGCCGGGCATCTTCACGTCCATCAGCACCACGTCCGGCACCAGCTCCGCGGTACGGGCCACGCCCTCGTCGCCGTCGGCGGCCTCGCCGACGACCTCGATGTCGTCCTGCACCTCCAGGAAGGTGCGCAGCCCACGCCGTACGACCTGGTGGTCGTCCACCAACAGCACCCGGATCCGGCCGGACGCGTCCGTGCCGTCCGGCCCCTCGGTCCTCTGCTTCTCGCCCGCCTCAGCCACCGGGCACCTCCATCTCGATCACGGTGCCCTGCCCGGGCGCCGACTGGACGGTCAGGCCGCCGCCGACCCCGGCGGCGCGGTCGCGCATGGACACCAGGCCCAGGTGCCGGCCGGCGGAGCGGACGGTGTCCGGGTCGAAGCCCTGCCCGTCGTCGCGCACCCGCAGGCGCGCGCCGCGGCCCTCCCCGGTGAGGGCGACCTCGACCAGCCCGGCGTCGGCGTGCCGCAGGGCGTTGTGCAGGGCTTCCTGCGCGACCCGCAGCAGCGCCTCCTCCTGCGCCGCGGGCAGGGCCCGTACCTGGGCGGAGGTGAAGGTGACGCGGGCGCGGTGGGCCCGGTCGAGGACCTGCACCTGGGTCGCCAGGGTGGCCACCAGGCCGTCGTCGTCCAGGGCGGCGGGGCGCAGCTCGACGACGGCGGCGCGCAGCTCGTCGACGGCGTCCGCGGCCAGCCGCGCGACCTGCTGCAGCTCGCCCTTGGCGCGCGGGGGATCGCGGTCGACGAGGGCCGCCGCGGCCTGGGCGGTCAGGCGCAGCGAGAAGAGCTTCTGGGAGACCGCGTCGTGCAGCTCGTGTGCGAGACGGGCGCGCTCCCCGGCGATGGTCAGCTCGCGGCTGCGCTCGTAGAGGCGGGCGTTGGTCAGCGCGATGGCGGCGTGGTCGGCGAGGGTACGCAGCAGGGCCTCGTCCTCGGCGCCGAAGCGGCAGCCGTCGGGGGCCGGCGGGTCATCCGGCTCGCACTGCTTGTTGGCCAGGAAGAGCGCGCCGAGGACCTCCTCGCCGTCGGCGATGGGGACGCCGAGGAAGTCCCGCAGCCGCGGGTGGGCGCCGGGCCAGCCGCCGAAGCGGGGGTCCTTGCGCACGTCGGCGAGGCGCACCGGCACGGCGTCCTCCAGCAGCGCGGCGAGGATGCCGTGCTGGCGGGGCAGCGGGCCGATGGCCTTCCACTGCGCGTCGCTGACACCGTCGACGACGAACTGGGCGAACCCGCCGTGGTCGTCCGGCACGCCGAGGGCGGCGTACTCGGCCTGCAGCAGCTCGCGCGCGGACGCCGTGATCGTCTGGAGCACGTCGCGGACCTGCACCTGCCGGCTCATGGCGAGCAGGGCACGGCTGACCGCTTCGAGTCCGGCGGCCGGGCCGGCGGCGGGGGTGGACATGCCGGCCACGCTACCCGCCGGGCCGGTCCGCGTGATCCAGCCGTGGGAGGGGCCGGTATCGGCCCCCGGTCCTAGGCCGCTGTGCCGACCCGCACGAACCCCGTGGTGGCAGCCGGGCCGCGGGAGCCGCGTCACCGGCGGCCGGGAGCGGCGGCGGGCCCGCCGGGCCACGAGACGGGCGGCACCCCGTGGAGGGGGTGCCGCCCGTCTGACGGTGGGGGTGCGGTCAGCGCATGACCTCCGGCTCGTGCTTGCGCAGGAGCCGGGCCACGACGAAGCCGCAGAGCACGCCCATGGCGAGCAGCACGGTGATGTTCAGCATGTACGTGCCGGCCGTGTGCTCCCACAGCGTGTCCGTCTCGCCGCTGTCCCACGGCAGCAGCACGTTCAGGTCGGCGGTCGCACCCATCGCGGCCACCGCCCAGCGCGAGGGCATCAGCCAGGCGAACTGCTCCACCCCCGGGGTGCCGTGGAGCTGGAACAGCACGCCGGTGAATACGACCTGCACGATCGCGAACATCACCAGGAGCGGCATCGTCATCTCGGAGGTCTTCACCAGCGACGAGATGATCAGACCGAACATCATCGAGGTCAGGCCCAGCGAGGTCACGCCGATCGCCAGCTCCAACGCCGGCAGGTCGGAGAGGATCACGCCCTCCTCCGGCAGCTTGCTGCGGCTGAGGATGCCGATGGCGCTGATGACGACGCCCTGGAAGATGGTGATGATGCCGAGGACGAGCACCTTGGACATCACGTACGCCGAGCGGGACAGGCCGACCGCCCGCTCTCGCTCGTAGATCACCCGTTCCTTGATCAGCTCACGCACGGAGTTCGCGGCGCCGGAGAAACAGGCGCCGATCGTGAGGATGAGCATGATCGTGCCCGCGTCCCTGTTGATCAGGTGGACCTTCGCGGGGCCGTAGCCGAGGCCGAACTCTGCGGGGATGACCATGCTGACGACGCCGAGGACCACCGGCAGCGCGATGGTGAGCGCGATGAAGAAGCCGTCGGAGGCGAGCACCGACACGTACCGTCTCACCAGCGTCCACAACTGCGGCATCCACGCCTGCGGCTTGGACGGGCGCAGCATCTGCGGCGGCTGCATCGCGACGGCCTGCGGGGCCACGGCGTCGATGTCGGCCGCGTACATCTGGTAGTGCTGGGAGCCCTGCCAGCGTCCCTTCCAGTCGTAGTCGCGGTAGTTCTCGAAGGCGGAGAAGATGTCGGCCCAGCTCTCGTAGCCGAAGAAGTTCAGCGCCTCCTCGGGCGGGCCGAAGTACGCCACGCCGCCGCCGGGTGCCATGACGAGGAGCCGGTCGCAGAGTGCGAGTTCGGCGACGGAGTGGGTGACGACCAGGACCGTACGGCCGTCGTCGGCCAGGCCGCGCAGCAACTGCATGACGTCGCGGTCCATGCCCGGGTCCAGGCCCGAGGTGGGCTCGTCCAGGAAGATCAGCGACGGCTTGGTGAGCAGCTCCAGGGCGACCGAGACGCGCTTGCGCTGGCCGCCGGAGAGCGAGCTGATGCGCTTCTCCTTGTGGATGTCGAGCTTCAGCTCGCGCAGCACCTCGTCCACCCGGGCGGCGCGCTCGGCCTCCGCGGTGTCGCCGGGGAACCGGAGCTTGGCGGCGTAGCGCAGGGCGCGGGTGACGGTGAGCTGGGTGTGCAGGATGTCGTCCTGCGGCACCAGGCCGATGCGGTGGCGCAGCTCGGCGAACTGCTTGTAGAGGTTCCGGTTGTCGTAGAGGACCTCGCCGACGTCCGCGGGGCGGTAGCCCGTGAGCGCCTTGAGGAGCGTGGACTTGCCGGAGCCGGACGGGCCGATGACGGCGACGAGGCTCTTCTCGGGCACGCCGAAGGAGACGTTGTCCAGGATGACCTTGCCGCCGTCGACCTTCACGGTCAGGTGGCGGGCCGAGAAGCTGACCTCACCGGTGTCGACGAACTCCTCCAGCCGGTCCCCGACCAGCCGGAAGGTGGAGTGACCGATGCCGATGATGTCGTCGGGGCCGATGGGCCGCCGGCCGCGCTGCGGCAGTTGCTCACCGTTGACGTACGTGCCGTTGTGGCTGCCGAGGTCGACGATCTCGGAGCGGCCGTCGGGCGTGGACCGGAACTCCGCGTGGTGGCGCGAGACCTGCAGGTCGGAGACGACCAGCTCGTTCTCCAGCGCACGGCCGATGCGGGTGACGCGGCCCAGCGAGAGCTGGTGGAACGTCGTGGGGCTGCGGTCGCCGTGGGCCGACGGCCCGCCGGCGCCGCCAGGTCCCGCGCCGGCGCCGGCGGGCGGGCGCTGCGGCGCGGAGTGCTGCTGCGGCACGTACGGCTGCTGCTGGGGCGGCATGCCGGCCGGCGCCCCCGGGAACGGCTGCTGCTGGGGCGGAGGTCCCTGCGGCGGGGCGCCCCAGCCGCCGGGCGCGTGCTGCGGCGGCGCGGCCTGCTGGGCGCCGGGCGGCGGCTGGGCCATCGCGGTCTGCGCGCTGTACACGTCGGGGGCGGCGGCGCCGGCCGGCGCGGAGAGCCGCAACTGCGGCCCGTCGGTGGCGTTGCCGAGATACACGACCGAGCCGGGGCCGATCTCGATCTGGTGGACCCGCTGGCCCTCCACGTACGAGCCGTTGGTGCTGCCGACGTCTTCGAGCAGCCAGCTACGGCCGCCCCAGCGGAGGCTGGCGTGCCGCCAGGAAACCCTGGCGTCCTCCAGCACCACGTCCCCCTGCGGATCCCGCCCGACGCGGTAGGCGCGCGCCGGATCGAGAGTCCACGTCTGTCCATTCAGTTCAAGTACGAGTTCAGGCACTCCATGCCCCACAAAGTTGTCCCCCGAGGTGCCCCATGTACGGCACCTGACTTCAACAGGCCCGTAAGGAGTCTAGGGATGGCGAACATCCTGAGGAACTATTTCAGTAACAGTCGCTTGACGAAAACGCGGGTCACGGCGGGAGGCGGAGTTCTGCCTTCCATTTCCTGCCCGCTCCGGGCGCTTCGCACCCGTTGACGGTACTTGATCACGTACGGGCGGTGGCGGGGCGCGTACACGGACGAGGAGATCCGACGCTCCGGCGCACCTCCCCGCCCGTTCGGACGCAAGCCACACGGCGTTCCCCCGACCGCAACCTCCCAGCCCAGCGGCCCCGCCGCCGCCCGCCGCAACCCCGACCCGCCCGGCCGCGCGGGCGCCCCACCGCGATACCGTGGTGCCATCATGACCACCGCCGCCCGCACGCTTCTCATCAAGATCTTCGGCCGCGACCGCGCCGGTCTCACCGCCGGCCTCTTCGACACCCTCGCCGCCTACCGGGTCGAGGTCATCGACATCGAGCAGATCGTCACACGCGGCCGCATCACGCTGTGCGCCCTGGTCACCCCGCCCGTCGGTGCCACCGAGGGCGAGCTGCGCGCGACGATCCACTCCTGGGCCGACTCCATGGGCCTGGAGGCGGAGATAATCTCCGGCACCGGCGACAACGAGCCGCGCGCCCCCGGCCGCTCCCACGTGACCGTGCTCGGGCACCCGCTGACGGCCGAGTCGACCTCCGGCATCGCCGCCGCGATCACCGGCACCGGCGGGAACATCGACCGCATCTTCCGGCTCGCGAAGTACCCCGTCACCGCCGTGGAGTTCGAGGTCTCCGGCGCCGCCACCGACGAGCTGCGCACCGCGCTGGCCATAGCCGCCGCCCGCCTCGGCGTGGACGTCGCCGTCGTGGCGTCCGGGCTGCAGCGCCGGGCGCAGCGCCTCGTGGTGATGGACGTCGACTCCACCCTCATCCAGGACGAGGTCATCGAGCTGTTCGCCGCACACGCCGGCTGCGAGGCCGAGGTCGCGGAGGTGACCGCCGCCGCGATGCGCGGCGAGCTGGACTTCGAGCAGTCCCTGCACGCCCGGGTGGCGCTCCTGGCGGGACTGGAGGACTCGGTGGTGGACAAGGTGCGCGAGGAGGTCCGCCTGACGCCCGGCGCCCGCACCCTGATCCGTACGCTCAAGCGCCTCGGCTACCAGGTGGGGGTCGTCTCCGGGGGCTTCACCCAGATCACCGACGACCTCAAGGACCGGCTCGGGCTGGACTTCGCCGCCGCGAACACCCTGGAGATCGCCGACGGCACGCTCACGGGCCGGATCACCGGTCCGGTGGTGGACCGGGCGGGCAAGGCCCGGCTGCTCAGCGGCTTCGCGGCGGAGGCGGGCGTGCCGCTGTCGCAGACGGTGGCGATCGGGGACGGCGCGAACGACCTGGACATGCTCAACGCGGCGGGCCTGGGGGTGGCGTTCAACGCCAAGCCGCTGGTGCGGGAGGCCGCACACGCGGCGGTGAACGTGCCGTTCCTCGACACGGTGCTCTACCTGCTGGGCATCACGCGCGACGAGGTGGAGGCGGCGGACACGACCGGCTGATGCGGTCGCCGAGGTCGCGCAGGAAGGCCGCCAGCTCCGGCGGCTCGCGCACCTCGAAGTCCACGCCGAGCAGCGCGATCCGCACGGCCAGCCAGTCGAGCGCATCCCCGCCGGTGACCAGCGTGCAGCGGTCTTCCCCGGCCGGCTCCAGCAGTCCGGCACCGCGCGGGAGGCGACGTACGGCCTCGTCGAGGGGCACGTGCAGGGTGACGACGGCGCGGTGGCGGCCCCGGTGGCCGGCGATCGACTCCGCGACGAAGGAGGCGGCGTCGGCGGCGGGCAACTCGCGCGGGGGATGGCGGACGCCGGTGGGCCGCGGGTCGTCGATCCGGTCGACGCGGAAGGTGCGCCAGTCGGCGCGGTCGCGGTCGTACGCGACGAGGTACCACCGCCGACCGGTGCTGACCAGGCGGTAGGGCTCGACGTGCCGGCGCGCCGTGCCCGCCGTGTCCGCGGTGCGCCGGGTGCGGCGCCTGCCGCGCGGCTCGTCGCCGGGCCTGGCGCCGGGCCCGGCGTCCGGCCGCGGAGAGAGGGGGCCGGCCCGTGCCGGTCCTGGCTCGCCCTCACGTGCGCGGCCCGCCTCGCCGTCGCGCGGCTCGTCTCCCCCGGCCCCGTCCGCGTGCCTGCCCCGGTAGCCGAACCGCAGCCCTTCTCCCCCGGCGCTCGCCGCGGCCAGCACCGCCAGCACCTCCGCGGCCACCGGCGCCCCGTCCGGCGCCACCGCGCCCGCCGGGCTCACGGTCAGCGGCACCGTGGCCTGCTGCAGCGCGGAGACGCGGCGCCGCAGCCGCGCGGGGAGCACCTGCTCCAGCTTGCCGAGGGCCCGTACGGACGTCTCCTCGATCCCCGCGACGCCCCCGGCGGCCACGGCCCGCAGCCCGGCGGCGACGGCGACCGCCTCGTCGTCGTCGAGCAGCAGCGGCGGCATCGCGGTGCCCGCGGCGAGCCGGTAGCCGCCGACGGAGCCGACGGCGGCGTCCACGGGGTAGCCCAGCGCGCGCAGCCGGTCGATGTCGCGGCGTACGGTACGCACGCTGACCCCGAGGCGCCCGGCGAGCTCCGGGCCGCTGTACGCGCGCCCGCTCTGCAGCACGGACAGCAGCGTCAGCAGCCGTCTGGGGGTATCGCTCATCCCCCGATCATGACCCGGAAGGCGGACATGTTCCGACCTCCTTCGCCCGGTGGCCCGGCGCGGCCTGCTGCGCGGGCCGGGTCGCCGGCCCGGGGCCGGGGGGCGGGACAGCGCCCGGGGCTCACTGCTGGTGCGGCGTCCAGAACTCGGTGAGCCGGCCCACGCCGTGCTCGACCGACTTCCACGAGCCGGTGAACTCCACCACCGCCACACCCGACGTCGGGAACCCGCGGCTCAGTCTGCTGAGCGTGTCCCCCTCGGCCGAGCCCGCCAGGGCGTCGGCGAGGGCGTGCATGCCCGGGTTGTGGCCGACGACCAGCAGCGTGGAGACGTCGTCGGGAACCTCGTTCAGCACCTGGATCAGCTCGCCGAGCGACGCCTCGTACAGCCGCTCCTCATAGACCGTCCGGGGCCGCCGGGACAGCCTGCCCACGACGAGCTTCCAGGTTTCGCGGGTGCGTTTGGCGCTGGAGCAGAGGGTCAGGTCCGGGTCGATGTCGTGGGCCGCGAGGAAATCCCCGGCGGCGGGAGCGTCGGCGCGCCCGCGCTCGGCGAGCGGGCGCTCGTGGTCGGAGTCCTGGGCCCATTCGGCCTTGGCGTGTCGGAGAAGGACGATGCTGCGGGGCGTTCCTGCGCTCATAAGCTCAGCTTCGCACGAAATCGGCCGCGGGGTCCGGGCAGTTCCCAGGCTCTCCCGCCGGGAGTGACCGGCCGGTCCCCGCGCCCGCGGGCCGGGGGTTCAGAGGATCCGCAGGGCGAGGAGCACGGTGAACGCCATGACGGGCAGGGCGACGGACCACCACGGCAGCCAGCGCTGCGCCGCCGGCGGTGCGGGCTGGGTATGGGCACCGGCTGACATCTTCGCCTCCGTGGGGTTGCCTGACGTCCCGAGTCCTTCGTGCTGCTTCGAACCTACGGACTCGGGGAGGCCCGCCCCATCCGGTGACCCACCCACTTCCCCCTGACCCTGGCCCCCTAGGGGAGGTGGTGCTAGCCCCACCCCCGGCGCCCGCCCCGCCGCCCCCGCGGGAGGCCGGGGGCGGAAGATGCGAGACTGGCCCCATGCCCGTGCTCGATCCGAACCCCCAGAACGGGCAGCGCAAGCTGCTCTACGTGCTCGGCGCGATGCTCGCCATCACGGTGGTCATCGGCGTCATCGCCACGATCGCCTCGCCCTGAGGCCGCGGCCCCGGCCGCTGCCGCCGGGCCCCGCCGCCGTCAGACCTCGTCCTCGATCACGCGGTCGCGTCCGGCGATGATCCCCACCGCCACCTGGGCGACCATGAAGCCCGCCAGGACCGCCAGCGGGACGGTCCAGCCGTCCGTCGCCTCGTACAGCGCGCCGACGGACAGCGGGCCGGGGATCGAGATCAGATAGCCGGTGCTCTGCGCGAAGGCGGAGAGCCGGACGAGGCCCGCGTGGCTGCGGGCCCGTGCCCCGAGGAGGGTGAGGACCAGCGGGAAGGCGCAGTTCGACACGGCCAGCAGCAGGGCCCACACCCAGGCACCGCCCGCGGGCGCCAGCCACAACCCCGCGTAGCCGGCGAGACCGCACGCGCCGAGGACCACGACCAGCGGGCCCTGGTGGTTCAGCCGGGACGCGATCGCCGGCAGCACGAAAGCCAGCGGGACGCCCAGGCCCATGGCGAGGGCGAGCAGCAGGCCCGCGGTGGACGCGGGCACGCCGGCGTCGCGGTAGATCTGCGGCAGCCAGCCGAGGATGACGTACGCCGCGGTGGCCTGCAGGCCGAAGAAGACGGCGAGCGCCCAGGCGGTGGGGCTGGCGGTGATACGCACCGGCCGCGCCGGCCCCGCCGCGGGACCGGCGCCGGGAGCGGTGGTGCCGGGGGCGGGGGCGATGGTCCCGGCGGCCGGCGCGGCGTGGCGCGAGCCGCGCGCCAGCACCACCCACGGCACCACGGCGAGCGCCGCGACGGCCGCCCACACCCCGAGCCCCAGGCGCCAACTGCCGCCCAGCGCCTCGCTCACCGGCACGGTGACGCCGGCGGCGGCGGCCGTGCCGAGGGCCAGGCCCATCGAGTAGAGCCCGGTCATCGAGCCGACCCGGTCCGGGAACCAGCGTTTGACGATGACGGGGATCAGGACGTTGCCCACCGCGATGCCGCCGAGGGCCAGGGCGCTGGCGGCGAGGAAGGCCGGGGTGTTGCCGAACAGCGGGCGCAGCGCGAGGCCGGAGGTGATCGCGGCGAGCCCGCCGGCGACGACGCCCACGGGGCCGAAGCGGCGGGCGAGGCGGGGCGCGAGGCTGCCGAAGACGGCGAAACAGAGCGCCGGCATGGAGGTGAGCAGCCCGGCGACCGTGCCGTTCATGCCGATGTCGGTGCGCACGTCCTCCAGGAGCGCGCCGAGCGAGGCTATCGCCGGCCGCAGGTTGACCGCCGCGAGCAGCAGCGAGGGGATCATGAGGCCCAGCAGCCACGGCGCCACCCGCGGCGCGGGCGCGGGCCCCCGGGCCGCGGTGACCTCGGTGGCCCGCGCTTCCCGGGTCGTCTCCCCGGAGGTGTCGACGGGTTTCGCGAGGATGCTGCGGCGTGGCATGCGGACCATCATAGAATCATTGGATGAATGGTTGTCCACTCCGCAGTCCGAGCACGGGAGAGACATGGCACTGACGTCGCCGCGCCGATCGAGCCTCACCGACCAGGTGATCGCCCAGTTGCGTACGCAGATCACCGCGGGCGAGTGGCCGGTCGGCAGCCGCATCCCGACCGAGCCGGAGCTGGTCGAGCAACTGGGCGTCGCGCGGAACACCGTCCGCGAGGCCGTGCGGGCGCTCGCGAACAACGGCCTGCTCGACATCCGGCAGGGCTCGGGCACGTACGTCAGCGCGACGAGCGAGCTGGCGGGCGTCATGCAGCGCCGGTTCGCCGGGGCCCGGCCGGCGCATGTCGCGGAGCTGCGCAGCGCCCTGGAGGCGCAGGCGGCGCGGCTGGCGGCGGTGCGCCGTACGGAGCCGGAGATGACGCAGTTGGAGCTGCTGCTGCGGCGCCGGGAGGAGGCGTGGGAGTCGGGGGACGCGGCGGCGTTCGTCGACGCGGACGCGACGCTGCACCTGGCGGTGGCGACGGCCTCGCACAACGAGGTGCTGACGGCGGTCTACGCGGACCTCGGCGAGGTCGTCCGCACGACGCTGCGCTCCAAGGTGGGCGACGTGCTGCTGCCGGCCGAGCACCTGGACCACGCCCGGATGGTGGCGGCGATCCGCGCCGGGGACCCGGAGACGGCGGCGGAGGAGGCCGGCCGGCACGCCTACGGCTGCATGCCGGAGCCCGCGCTCGACGGCTGACCCGGGGGCGCCGCCTAGCCGTCCGGCACGTCCCGCATCGGCTCGTGGCCGAGACACGCGCGGGCGACGCCGAACCAGCAGCGGTCGCGCAGCGCGCCGCCCTCGGAGGCCCCGGGTGCGGCGGCCGGGGCGACGCGGGCCCTCACCGCACCACGGAACCTCCACGGCCGTACGGCGACGCCGCGCACGGGCGTCGCTGCTGCACCACGAGGGGACGGGAACGACGGGAACTGCCCCTCCGGCGTGCACCGCCGCCCCCGGGTGCGGCCCGGCGGCTTACGCCGGGCGGGCGACCCCGTGCGGGGGCCGCCCGTCGGCCGTGCCGGTCGTACGCGCGACGCCGGTGTCCTCCGGCTACGCGCCCATGATGTGCACGCCGCCGTCGACGTGCACGATCTCGCCCGTCGTCTTCGGGAACCAGTCCGACAGCAGCGCCACGACCCCGCGCCCCGCGGGCTCGGGGTCCGCCATGTCCCACTCCAGCGGCGAGCGCGTGTTCCACACGTCGGCCAGGTCGGTGAAGCCGGGGATGGACTTCGCCGCCATGGAGCCGATCGGCCCGGCCGAGACCAGGTTGCAGCGGACGTTCTCCTTGCCCAGGTCGCGGGCCAGGTAGCGGCTGGTGGCCTCCAGCGCCGCCTTCGCCGGGCCCATCCAGTCGTACTGCGGCCAGGCGAACTGCGCGTCGAAGGTCATGCCGACCACGGACCCGCCGCCCTGCATCAGCGGCAGGCACGCCATCGTCAGCGACTTCAGCGAGAACGCCGAGACGTGCATGGCCGTGGCCACGGACTCGAAGGGCGTGTGGAGGAAGTTGCCGCCGAGCGCGTCCGGCGGCGCGAAGCCGACGGAGTGCACGAGGCCGTCGAGCCCGCCCAGCTCCTCGCGCACGATGCCCTCGATCCGCGCGAGGTGCGCGTCGTCGGTGACGTCGAGTTCGACGACCTTCGCCGGCCTGGGCAGCTTCTTCGCGATCCGCTCGGTCAGCGTGGGCCGCGGGAACGCGGTGAGGATGATCTCCGCACCCTGCTCCTGCGCCAGCTTCGCGGCGTGGAAGGCGATGGACGACTCCAGCAGCACGCCGGTGATGAGGACGCGCTTGCCGTCGAGGATTCCGCTCATGGTGCTCAGTGACCCATGCCCAATCCGCCGTCCACGGGAATGACGGCTCCGGTGATGTACGAGGCGTCGTCGGAGGCGAGGAACCGCACGGCGGCGGCGACGTCCTCCGGCCGCGCGTACCGGCCGAGCGGCACCTGCGCGGCGATCTCCGCCTGCCGCTCCGCCGAGAGCACCCGCGTCATGTCGGTCTCGACGAAGCCGGGCGCGACGACGTTGAACGTGATGTTGCGCGAGCCCAGCTCGCGCGCCAGCGAGCGGGCGAAGCCGACGAGCGCCGCCTTGGAGGCGGCGTAGTTGGACTGGCCCGGGGAACCCATGAGGCCCACCACGGAGGAGATGAGCACCACGCGGCCCTTCCGGGCCCGCAGCATGCCGCGGTTGGCGCGCTTGACGACGCGGAAGGTGCCGGTGAGGTTGGTGTCCACGACGGAGGTGAAGTCCTCCTCGGACATCCGCATCAGCAACTGGTCCTTGGTGATACCGGCGTTGGCCACCAGCACCTCGACGTTGCCGTGCTCCTCCTCCACCTCCTTGTACGCCCGGTCGACCTGCTCGGTGTCGGTGATGTCGCACTTCACCGGCAGACAGCCCAGCTCCACCAGCGCCGCCGGCGGCTCGCCGGAGCGGTACGTGAACGCGACCTTGTCGCCCGCCTCGGCGAACGCGCGGGTGATGTCGAGGCCGATACCGCGGTTGCCTCCGGTGACCAGAACCGAGCGGCTCAAGGACCCATCCCTTCTCCAGGTGCCTCCCGGACACTCTCCGGGACTCCTACACCCGAGAAGCTATCGGTACGGGACGCGCCAGGGGCATTCCGCCCCCCACACAGGCCCGCGGCGGACACTTGTGGGGTTCTCACAGAAACCCGCTGGGCACCGGGCACCCGCTCGGGGATGATCGGCCGAGGGCCGGACGCGGCCCGCGGCACCACCACCCACCACCGACCGGAGGGCAGAACGTGAACGAGTCGGTCCATTCCCTCGACGACGGGTTCTCCGCGCTGCCACTCGGCGCCCTCGCGGACGCCGCGCTCGCGCGGGCCCGGGCGCTCGGCGCCGCACACGCCGACTTCCGCCTGGAGCGGGTGCGCAGCGCCGCCTGGCGGCTGAAGGACGCCAGGCTGGCGGGCTCCACGGACACCACCGACCTCGGCTACGCGGTACGCGTGGTGCACGGCGGGGCCTGGGGCTTCGCCGCCGGGGTCGACCTGACGATGGACGCCGCCGCGCGGGTCGCCGCCCGGGCGGTGGCGATGGCGAAGCTGTCGGCGCGGGTCATCGCCGCGGCCGGGTCGGACGAGCGGGTCGAGCTGGCGCCGGAGCCGGTGCACGCGGAGAAGACGTGGATCTCCGCGTACGAGGTGAACCCCTTCGACGTACCGGACGCCGACAAGACCGGGCTGCTCACCGAGTGGAGCGAGCGGCTGCTTCACGCCGAGGGCATCTCGCACGTGGACGCCTCGCTGCTGGCGGTCCAGGAGAACAAGTTCTACGCCGACACCGCCGGCACCTCGACGACCCAGCAGCGGGTACGGATCCACCCGGAGCTCACCGCGGTGACGGTCACCGACTCCGGCGACTTCGACTCGATGCGCACCCTCGCCCCGCCGGCCGGCCGCGGCTGGGAGTACGCGACCGGCACCGGCTGGGACTGGGACGAGGAGCTGGCGCGGATCCCCGGCTGGCTGGCCGAGAAGATGGCGGCGCCGAGCGTCGAGGCCGGCTCGTACGACCTGGTGGTCGACCCGTCGAACCTGTGGCTGACGATCCACGAGTCCGTCGGCCACGCCACCGAGCTGGACCGCGCCCTCGGCTACGAGGCCGCGTACGCCGGCACCTCCTTCGCCACGTTCGACCGGCTCGGCACGCTGCGCTACGGCTCCGGCCTCATGAACGTCACCGGCGACCGCACCGCCGAGCACGGGCTCGCCACCATCGGCTACGACGACGAGGGCGTGCAGGCGCAGTCCTGGGACCTGGTCCGCGAGGGTGTGCTCGTCGGCTACCAGACGGACCGCCGGATCGCGAAGCTCACCGGCGCGGACCGCTCCAACGGCTGCGCCTTCGCCGACTCCTCCGCCCACGTGCCCGTTCAGCGCATGGCGAACGTCTCGCTGCAGCCGGCCCCCGAGGGCCCGACGACCGAGGAGCTGATCGGCGAGGTCGAGCGCGGCATCTACGTCGTCGGCGACCGCTCCTGGTCCATCGACATGCAGCGCTACAACTTCCAGTTCACGGCCCAGCGGTTCTTCCGGATCGAGAACGGCGAGCTGCGGGGCCAGCTCAAGGACGTGGCGTACCAGGCGACGACCACCGACTTCTGGGGCTCGATGTCGGCGATCGGCGGCCCGGAGACGTACGTGCTCGGCGGCACGTTCAGCTGCGGCAAGGCCCAGCCCGGTCAGGCCGCCTCCGTCTCGCACGGCTGCCCGTCCGCGCTCTTCCGGAACGTCAACATCCTCAACACCACCCAGGAGGCCGGCCGATGACGCGGACGACCCGGACGACCGAGCCTCACGAGACCGTCGAGCGGGCCCTGGAGCTGTCGCGCGCCGACGGCTGCGTCGTGATCGCCGACGAGGAGTCGAGCGCGAACCTGCGGTGGGCCGGCAACACCCTGACGACCAACGGGGAGACCCGGGGCCGCACGCTCACCGTCATCGCCACCGTCGACGGCCGGGAGGGCACGGCCTCCGGGGTCGTCTCCCGGGCCGCCGTCACCGCCGACGACCTGGAGCCGCTGGTGCGGGCCGCGGAGGAGGCGGCGCGCGGGAGCGGGCCGGCGGAGGACGCCCGTCCGCTGGTGACGGGCGTGCCGCACTCGGCGGACTTCGCCGAGCCGCCCGCGGAGACCTCCTCCGACGTGTTCGCCGCCTTCGCGCCGGCGCTCGGCGAGTCCTTCGCCCGTGCCCGGGCCGGCGGCCGGCAGCTCTACGGCTTCGCACACCACACGCTGACCTCCACCTACCTGGGCACCTCCAGCGGGCTGCGGCTGCGCCACGACCAGCCGACCGGCACCCTGGAGCTGAACGCCAAATCGCCGGACCGGACGAAGTCGGCCTGGGCGGGCCGTTCGACCCGGGACTTCACCGACGTGGACCCCGCCGGGCTGGACGCGGAGCTGGCGCAGCGGCTGGCGTGGGCGGAGCGCACGGTGGAGCTGCCCGCGGGGCGGTACGACACGCTGCTGCCGCCCAGCGCGGTGGCCGACCTGCTGGTCTACATGTTCTGGTCCGCCTCCGGCCGCGACGCGCACGAAGGCCGCACGGTGTTCAGCAAGCCGGGCGGCGGCACGCGCGTCGGGGAGAAGCTGGCCGGGCTGCCGCTGACGCTGCGCAGCGACCCGGCGGAGCCGGGGCTGGAGGCGGCGCCGTTCGTCGTCGCGCACGTCTCCGGCACCAACTCGTCGGTCTTCGACAACGGGCTGCCGATCGGCCCCACGGACTGGCTGCGCGAGGGCACGCTGCAGCACCTGCTGACGAACCGCTTCACCGGGGACCTCACCGGCCTGCCCGTCACGCCCGAGGCGGACAACCTGGTGCTGGAGGGGGGTGGCACGAAGTCCCTGGAGGAGATGGTCGCGGATCTGGGGCACGAAGGGCCGGGGCTGCTGCTGACCTGCCTGTGGTACATCCGCGAGGTCGACCCCGCGACGCTGCTGCTGACCGGGCTGACCAGGGACGGCGTGTATCTGGTGGAGAACGGCGAGGTGACCGGGGCGGTGAACAACTTCCGCTTCAACGAGTCGCCCGTCGACCTGCTGGGCCGCGCGGCCGAGGCCGGGGCCACGGAGCGGACGCTGCCGCGCGAGTGGGGCGACTGGTTCACGCGGGCGGCGATGCCGCCGGTGCGGATCCCGGACTTCAACATGAGCTCCGTCAGCCAGGGCGTCTGAGCGCCATTACCCTCGTACGCAGCCGCGCGTGCGGCTGCGTACGAGGACCGGCGCCCCGGCCGGGGGCCAGGACCGAGACCGAGGAGATACGAGAGACGTGACGGACATCGTCGACGAGCTGCGGTGGCGCGGGCTGCTGGCCCTGTCCACCGACGAGGACGCACTGCGCAAGGCGCTCGCGGACGGTCCCGTCACGTTCTATTGCGGCTTCGACCCGACGGCGCCCAGCCTGCACGTCGGGCACCTGGTGCAGGTGCTGACGGTACGGCGCCTGCAGGTGGCCGGGCACCGGCCGCTGGCGCTGGTCGGCGGGGCGACGGGCCAGATCGGCGACCCCAAGCCGGACGCGGAGCGGACGCTCAACGATCCTGAGGTCATCGCCGGCTGGGTGGAGCGCGTCCGGGCGCAGATCGAGCCGCTGCTCGACTTCGAGGGCCCGTACGCGGCCCGGATGGTCAACAACCTGGACTGGACCGCGGGGCTGTCCGCGATCGAGTTCCTGCGGGACATCGGGCGGCACTTCCGGGTGAACAAGATGATCGCCAAGGAGGCCGTCGCCCGCCGGCTGGAGTCCGAGCACGGCATCAGCTACACCGAGTTCAGCTACCAGATCCTCCAGGGGCTGGACTTCCTGGAGCTGTACCGGCGGCACGGCTGCACCCTCCAGACCGGGGGCAGCGACCAGTGGGGCAACCTGACGGCGGGCACCGACCTGATCCACCGGGTCGAGCCGGAGGCCGTGGTGCACGCGCTGGCGACGCCGCTGATGACGAAGGCCGACGGCACGAAGTTCGGCAAGACGGAGGGCGGCGCGGTCTGGCTCGACCCCGAGCTGACCACGCCGTACGCCTTCTACCAGTTCTGGCTGAATGTCGACGACCGTGACGTCGCCCGCTACCTGCGCATCCTCAGCTTCCGCAGCCGTGAGGAGCTGGTGGAGCTGGAGCGGCAGACCGAGGAGCGGCCCCAGGCGCGGGCCGCGCAGCGGGCGCTGGCGGAGGAGCTGACGACGCTGGTGCACGGCGCGGACCAGTGCGCCGCGGTGATCGCCGCGTCGCGGGCGCTGTTCGGCCAGGGTGAGCTGGCCGATCTGGACGAGGCGACGCTGCGGGCGGCGCTGGCCGAGGTGCCGCACGTGCGGGTCGCGGAGCTGGGGCCGGTGGTGGAGCTGCTGGCCGAGGTCGGGCTGGCGCCCAGCCGGTCGGCCGCCCGCAGGACGGTCAAGGAGGGCGGGGCGTACGTGAACAACGTGAAGGTCGCGGCCGAGGACGCCGTGCCGGCCCCGGAGGACCTGCTGCACGGGCGCTGGCTGGTGCTGCGCCGCGGCAAGCGCAACCTGGCGGCGGTCGAGCTGGCGGCCCCGGCGGCCGGCTGAGCGCCGGGGCGGGGCGCCGCGGACGCCGCTAGCGGGGACTGCGTTTTTTGGGGCCGCCGCGCAGGCTTTCGTAGAGCGGGGTGCCCAGTGCCACGACGGCCACCGCGCCGGCGAGCTGCAGCATGTGCCGGATCCAGTCGATACCCCTGGTGTCGTCCACGCCGATCCCCGATGCCACGGCGTTGCCGACGAGACCGCCGAGGATGCCGTAGACGGTGGTCAGCCAGAGAGGAATGGCCTGCTTGCCGGGCAGGATGATCCGGGCGAGGACACCCAGGACCAGTCCCACGATGATGGCCCACAGCCAGGTCATGTCGCCTCCTCGTGGGGCGGGGTCCGCCTGCCGTGTCAGTGTGTTGCGCCGGCCCGGGGGGATGCATTCCGGCCAGGGCTGTTCGAGTTATAGGGCGGTATGTCCCACCCCCGCCTCGAAGGGAGGGCACTCCCGGCGTACCTTGGGGAGGTGCCCATACGAGGGGGTGGAGTGTGAAGCGGAAGCGCCGCGGCGATGCCGACGTGTTCAGGATCACCGGCGCGCGGCAGAGCCTGGACGACGACGTGCGCGGCCGGCAGCGGCGGTACGTGATCTCCATGTCGGTCCGGGCCGTCTCGGTGGTGGCCGCCGCGCTGCTCTGGGACGTCGAGCGGCATATCGCGGTCGTCGCGCTCGTCCTCGGCATGTTCATCCCGTACTTCGCGGTGATCATCGCGAACGCGGGCCGGGAGAGCGTCCGTTCACTTCCCTCCACCTTCGCCGTCACGCCGCAGCGCGCGGTGATCGCCCCGCCTTCGCGGACCGGGCGGAACACGGTCGTTCCTGGCGAACCGGCCCCGGCCGGGAGCGAGTCGGCGGCCGGTGACAGCGGTCCGCCGACCGTTTGATCACCAAAAGTGCAAGCTCAGAAAAACCTCAAATCAAATATGCCGATCCGGTGCCGAGCGGCCCTCCTCGCGTGACATACTTCGTACGCGCTCCGCATCCCCCGTCGGAGCGACGGACCGACGCCGGGCGGCTCCCCCCGTGGCTGCCCGGCGTCGCCCTTGTTCCGGGACGTAGGCTGGGGCCCCGTGAACACCGCTGATCCCGCTCTCATCTGCTCCGCCAAGGGCTGTCGTACGCCCGCGGAGTGGGTGCTCGCCTGGAACAACCCGAAGCTGCACACGCCGGAGCGACGCAAGACGTGGCTCGCGTGCGAGGAGCACCGCGAGTACCTCAGCCGCTTTCTGGGCGTACGCGATTTCCTCAAGGAAGTCGTCACGCTGGTGGACTGGCAGGAGGCGGAGAAGAGCGCGCGGACAGACGCGGACGACGGCGCCGGCGGGGAGAGCGGCCCGGATCCGGCACGGGGCTGAGAGCGGACCCCGGAGCGGAGCTAGGAATCCCGGGCCCGGGAGCCGGGGTGCGGAGCCCGGGGCCGACCTGCCCGCGCTCCGGACGTCCGGCAAGCGCCCCGCGTCAGCCGCCGATGGCGGACATCGGCCGGTCCGGCTGGACGAACGACGGATCGTCGAGACCCGCGCCCGCCTTCTTCCCCCACATCGCCTCCCGCCACAGTCGCGCCACCTCTTCGTCCGGCGCGCCCGAACGCAACGCGCCGCGCAGGTCGGTCTCCTCGCGGGCGAACAGGCAGTTGCGCACCTGGCCGTCCGCGGTCAGCCGGGTGCGGTCGCAGGCCCGGCAGAAGGGCCGGGTGACGGACGCGATGACGCCGACGCGGGCCGGGCCGCCGTCCACGAGCCAGCGCTCCGCGGGCGCGGAGCCGCGCTCTCCCTCGCCCTCGGGGGTCAGCGCGAAGCGCGTGCGCAGGGAGGCGAGGATGTCGCCGGCGGTGATCATGCCGTCGCGCTGCCAGCCGTGCTGCGGGTCGAGGGGCATCTGCTCGATGAACCGCAGCTCGTAGCCCTCGTCGACGGCCCAGCCGAGCAGGTCGGGGGCCTCGTCCTCGTTGAACCCGGCCATCAGCACGCTGTTGACCTTCACCGGCTCCAGGCCGGCGGCCCGGGCGGCGGCGAGGCCGCGGAGCACGTCGCCGTGGCGCTTGCGGCGGGTCAGCCGGTGGAACACGTCGGCCCGGAGGGTGTCCAGCGAGACGTTCACCCGGTCCAGCCCCGCGGCCTTGAGGGCGGGGGCCGTGCGCTCCAGGCCGATCCCGTTGGTGGTCAGGGAGAGCTTGGGGCGGGGGTCGAGGTCGGCGCAGCGCTCGATGATGCCGGCGAGCCCGGGGCGCAGCAGCGGCTCACCGCCGGTGAAGCGCACGTCGGTCACGCCCAGCTCGGTGACGGCGAGGCGCACCAGACGGACGATCTCGTCGTCGGTGAGCAGCTCGGGTTTGCCGAGCCATTGCAGCCCTTCTTCGGGCATGCAGTACGTACACCGCAAGTTGCAGCGGTCGGTGAGCGAGACCCGCAGGTCTGTGGCGACTCGCCCATAGGTGTCACGCAGCATGAGAAGCCCTCCCACGGCGGTACCTGACCTCTGGCAGCCTACGCCAGGTCACCGACATTCAACAGTTTGTTGAGTTCCGGGCCGGAACGTTCCGCCATACGCGCGTGACGACGGGGCCGGAAGCGCCGGACGTTCCCGACACGCCAAAAGACACTGCAGGTCGATGTATTGAAGCCCGCGGGTGATCAGCGCTAGTTTCGCTTGCCGTGTACCTGACCGCGGCAAGTGTCCGCGGCGGATTTCTGACTGATGATCTGGAGATCCCATGACTCATCTCCGACCCCGTGGCCGGCGCCTGCTGGCAGTGCCCCTCGGGCTGACCCTGGCCGCGGCGCTCGGCCTCCTGCCGGGGGCGGCCTCCGCCGCGTCGGCCCCCGAGCCCGGCGCCGGCGCCGGGGCCGCGGCCGGCGAGACGCTTTCGTACGTGGTCAACACGAAGACCGACGGCAAGACGATCGCCCGGGTCGAGGACGCCATCGCCGACGCGGACGGCTCGGTGGTCACCACGCACAAGAAGATCGGCGTGGTCGTCGCCCATTCCGCCAACCCGGACTTCGCGGCGGAGCTGCGCGGCGTGCGCGGCGTGCAGTCCGCGGGCGCGAGCCGCACCGCGCCGCTGACGCCCGGGGGGACGCTGGAGATCAGCGCACCGGAGGTCTACAAGGGCGCCGCCAAGGTCCGTTCGCAGGACCCGGAGGTGGAGCCGCTGGAGAACGAGCAGTGGGACCTGCCGGCGATCGGCGCCGACAAGGCGCACAAGATCTCGACCGGCAGCCGTGACGTCACCGTCGGCGTCATCGACACCGGCGTGGACGACCGGCACCCCGACCTCCAGGACAACTTCTCCGCCGAGCAGTCCGCCAACTGCGTCGGCGGCGTCGCGGACACCACCGAGGGCGCCTGGCGGCCGTACGACCCGGCCGGCGACTACCACGGCACCCACGTCGCGGGCGAGATCGCCGCCGCGCGCAACGGCGTCGGCGTGGCCGGCGTCGCGCCCGGCGTGCAGGTCGCCTCGCTCAAGGTGAGCGAGCCCGACACCGCGCTGTTCTACGCCGAGGCCGTCGTCTGCGCCTTCGTCTTCGCGGGTGACCACGGCATCGAGATCACCAACAACAGCTACTACGTCGACCCGTGGCTCTACAACTGCCTGGACGACCCCGACCAGCGGGCGATCGTCGAGGCGGTCAACCGCGCCTCGCTGTACGCGATGGGCAAGGGCACCCTGCACCTCGCCGCGGCCGGCAACTCCAACCACGACCTCGCCGGCGACGAGATCCAGGACGACTCCAGCCCGAACGACACCACGCCCGTGGAGCGCACGATCGACCCGTCCGAGTGCTGGGACGCGCCGACGCAGTTGCCGGGCATCGTGACCGTCTCGGCGACCGGCGTGAACGACGACAAGTCGTACTACAGCAGCTACGGCGCGAAGGTCGTCGACGTCGCCGCGCCCGGCGGTGACGGCTACCAGATCCCGGACACGCCGTCGAAGAACGGCCGCATCCTGTCGACGCTGCCGGAGAACAAGTACGGCTGGCTGCAGGGCACGTCGATGGCCACCCCGCACGCCGCGGGCGTGGCGGCGCTGATCAAGAGCGAGCACCCGCGGATGGCGCCCGCGGTGCTGCACCTGGTGCTCAAGGCGCAGGCGGACAACCCGGGCTGCCCGGAGTTCTACGACCCGGACGGCAACGGGGTGGAGGACTCCACCTGCACCGGCGGCAAGCGGAACAACGCCTTCTACGGGGCGGGGATCGTGGACGCCTACGACGCCGTACGGCGGTGAGGGCCGGACGGTGACGTAACGCCACCGACGGCCTCCGGGCCGGGCGGCGGTGCCCCAGGGCACCGCCGCCCGGCCTTCGCCGTCCACGGGCGCCCTGCCCGGCGCGGCATGCCGTCCGCGCTGAGGTGCCGGCCGGAACGCACGGGGCCCCGGCGCCCGGTCCTCTTCCGGCCCCGGCAGGTCCGGCTCCGCGAGCCCGACCCGGTCAACGGCGATCCGGATCCCGGTGACCCGCCCGCGGCCGACCGTGAACGCACCCTCCGCCTGCGGCCTGCCGTCCACGGGCGGCGCAGGCCGCCGCTGCGCGTCAGGCCGTCCGGGCCGGGGCGCGGCGGACCGCGCGGTGCGGGCGCGGGAGCTGGGTGGTGTGGCGGCGGGCGAGGCGCAGGACGGCGCGGAGCGTCGGTTCCGCCTGGCCCGGGTCCCGGCGCCACCGGGCCTCGATCGCCACCGGCCCCGGGCGCGTGGCCAGCGGGAGGTCGACGAGGCCGCCGTCTTCCAGCTCCCGTACGACGGCCAGCCGGGGCAGCAGCGCGAGGCCGCGGCCGTGCGCCGCGAGGCGGCGCAGCGCGGGCAGGGAGCCGGCGGCCGTGGCGGCGCGGGCAGGTGCGGGGAGGTCGCGGCTGAGGCGGTCGTAGAGGACGGTCGAGCTGCACCCCGGCTCCGCGACGAGGAAGTCCGCGGACAGCACGTCCGCCTCCGTGACCTCCGCCGCAGCCGCGAGCGGGTGCGCGGGGCCGGCGACGAGCACGACCTCCTCGTGGCCGACGACCGTGCTGGGTCCCGTGGTGCGGCTGCCGTCGTCGAAGTGGAAGGCGAGGTCCAGTTCGCCGGCGGCCAGTTGCTCCGCCAGCCGTTCGCGGGACCCGACGACGACGCTGATCTCCGCGTCCGCGTCCGGTCCCCCGGCGCCGTAGTCGAGTGCGGTGACGATGTCCGGCAGCCACTCGCCCGCCAGCGTCTCGGGCGCCCCGATGCGCAGCCGTGGCCGGGATGCGGCGGCGGCGCTGCGCATGCGTTCATCGATGTCCAGCGCCTCACGCGCGTACGGCAGCAGCCGGCGGCCGGCGTCGGTGAGGGAGGCGCCGGTGGAGGTGCGGACCACGACCGTGACGCCGAGTTCCTGTTCCAGGCGGCGCAGTTGGGCGCTCAGGCTCGACTGCGCGTAGCCCAGCCGCTCGGCGGCCGACGATATCCCGCCGGTCTCGGCCACCGTCACGAAAGCGCGCAGATATCGTGAGTCCACCGGGGGATCGTGTCACCGCCCTCGTCACCCGCGCCATCACTTTTTTTGCATGGACGCGCCACACGGTACGCGCCGCGCACTCTCCAAGTGGTCGCGGCATCCCGGGAGTTGACCGGCCCGCGCCGGGCGCGCTCCCTCGTCACCGCTCCCGGCGCGGGCCGTCACGCCGCGGCGTCGAGCCCGAACCCGTCCAGCTCGATTCCGGCCCACGCCAGCTCGATGAGCACGTCCACGGCCCGACGGCTGCCGGGCACCTCGGCGATCAGCACCGCCGGGTCGGCGCCGGAGAGCGGGGGCACGTCGAGGACGAGCGCGAGCAGCCGCCGCGCCTCGGCGCGGCGGGCGGGGTCCGCCAGCCGCAGCCGCAGGTTCCTGCCGGGCCGGGCCGCCACGTCCCACGGTCCTGCATCCTGCCGTGCCGCGTGCCCCGCGGCGTGTCCTGCCGCGTCCGCAGCCGCGCTCCGGGGTACGTCCCAGGTCGCGTCCCGTAGGGCATCCCGCGCCGCCACCGGCTGCGGAATCCGTACGCGCCGGTCTCCGTCAGCTCCGTGAAGGGGCATGGTGGGCCTCCCGTCCGCCGTGCGCGAGCCGGTCGTCTCCCGGCCGGCTGCCGTCGGACTCCACGATCCGCCCCCGGCCCTCCGTCCGTCATCGTCCGGGGGTGTGGCTCCCGTGCTGCGGCCGGGGGCGTAACGGGGCCGCCGGCTGCAACCTGTGCAGCAGCATCCGCTGCACCTCCCGGAGGACGCCTGACCGGCGCCGATTGGCTACGGTGCAGAGCATGACGGCGGCAGCGCAGACGGGCGCGAACAGCGAGCACACGGTGCTGCGCTACCTCGCGACCGCGATCGAGGACGGGCGGGAGACGGCGCGCGATGCCCGCGCGTACGCCAAGGACGCGGGCTTCGCCGTCGCCGTGGCGCTCGGCTGCGTGGGCACGATGCTGCTCGCGCCGGACGGGCGCACCGGCTTCGACGCGCTCGCCTGGGTGCTCGGCACGGTGGGCAGCGCGGCGCTGGTGGCCCGGCACCGCTTCCCCCGCGCGGTGCTGGTGATCGCGGCGGCGGCGATGGTCGCGTACCAGCTCCGCGGCTACCCCGACGGCAGCCCGGTGCTGCCCATGCTGGTCGCCGTCTACCGATGCATCCGCGGCGGCCACCGCGGCTTCTTCGCCGTGACCGCCCTGGCCTCCCTCGCCGTCAGCCTCGGCTCGCTGCCCCTGCTCCCGCTCGGTGACGAGGCGCTGCGCGCGGCGCTGGAGAAGCGGTTTCTGACGTACGGCTGGATCGTGGCGTGCGCGATGGCGGCGGCGATGCGCATCCAGCACGAGGCGATGCTCGCCCAGGCCGAGGAGCGGGCCGCGGAGAACGCGCAGCGCAGCGCCGACGAGGAGCGGCTGCGTATCGCCCGCGAACTGCACGACACGCTCACGCACAGCATCTCCGTGATCAAGGTGCAGGCCGGGGTGGCCGTGCACCTGTCGAAGAAGCGCGGCGAGGAACCCCCGCCCGCGCTGCTGGCGATCCAGGAGGCCAGCGGCGACGCCGCCCGCGAGCTGCGCTCCACGCTGCACGTGCTGCGCAACACCGACGGCGGCGCCGAGAGCGTCGGGCTGGAGCGGCTGCCGGAGCTGGTGGAGCGGGCCCGGGGCTCGGGGGTGCCGGCGTCGGTGGCGGTGGCCGGCGAGCGGCCGGTGCTCCCGGCGGAGGTGGACCGGGCGGCATACCGGATCGTGCAGGAGTCGCTGACGAACGTCGCGCGGCACGCCGGGCCGGCGGCGGTGGACGTACGGGTCTCGTACGGGCCGGACAGGGTCGTCGTCCAGGTCGACGACGACGGCGCCGCCGACCCCGCCGCGCCGCCGGAGCCGGGCATCGGGCTGACGGGGATGCGCGAGCGGGTCACCGCACTCGGCGGCGAACTGCACGCAGCGCCCCGGCCGGAGGGCGGGTTCCGGGTACGCGCCGAGCTGCCGGTGCGGCAGACGGACGGGCCCGCGGCGGGGACCGCCGGATGATCCGGGTGCTGCTCGTGGACGACCAGGCCCTCATCCGGGGCGGGTTCCGGGCGCTGCTCGACGCCGAGGACGACATCGAGGTGGTCGGCGAGGCCGCCGACGGCGCCGACGGCGTCCGGCTCGCCGCCCGGCACCGGCCGGACGTCGCCCTGGTCGACGTGCAGATGCCGGTGCTCGACGGCATCGAGGCGACCCGCAGGATCGCCGCCGACCCCGACCTGGCGGGCGTGCACGTCGTCATCCTCACCAACTACGGCGTGGACGAGTACGTCTGGGGCGCGCTGCGCGCCGGCGCGGCCGGGTTCCTCGTCAAGGACATGGAGCCGGAGGACCTGCTGCACGGCGTACGGGTCGCCGCCCGCGGCGACGCGCTCCTCTCCCCCGCGCTCACCCGCAAGCTGATCCAGGAGTACGTCTCCCGCCCCGCCGGCGGCGTGCCCGGCGCGGCCGACGCGCTGCGCGACCTCACCCGGCGCGAGCGCGAGGTCGTCACCCTCGTCGGCGGGGGTCTGAGCAACGAGGAGATCGCCGCCCGGTTGCACATCAGTCCGATCACCGCGAAGACCCATGTCAGCCGGTCGATGACGAAACTCGCCGCCCGCGACCGGGCCCAACTCGTCGTGCTCGCCTACGAGACGGGCCTGGTCACCCCGCGCGGGCCGACGGCGGGTCAGCCGGACGGCTGACCGCTGTCGGGGGCTCAGGCGGCACCCGCGCGCACCGCGGTGTCGGTGACAGGCTCTATGCTCTGAACCCATGCTCGAAGACCGCGCGACGCCCCTGAACCCCCGTCAAGTCGCGCGGCGGCAGCCGCTTCCGGGCGCCGATCCGGTCGTGGTGCAGCCGACGCTCCCGCTCCCCGCGCCGACCGGCCCGGCGGACGCCGACCCCGCGCATCCCGCGGAGACGGGACCCGTCGGCGACGACGCCTCCGGGACCGGCGGGCAGACCTCCGGCATCCCGGCGCCCGGCGTCCCCTCCGGGGCGTGGCCCGCGGACTACCCCGAGGCGTACGCCGTCGTCGACGTCGAGACCACCGGGCTGCGCGCCGACGACCGCATCGTCTCCGCCGCCGTCTACCGCCTCGACGCGCGCGGCACGGTGGAGGACAGTTGGTACACGCTGGTCAACCCGGAGCGCGACCCCGGCCCGGTGTGGATCCACGGCCTGACCCGCGAGACCCTCGCCGGCGCGCCGCTCTTCCCGGAGATCGCCGAGGAGTTCACGGCCCGGCTGGAGGGCCGGGTGCTCGTCGCGCACAACGCGGTCTTCGACTGGATGATGATCGCCCGCGAGTACGCCCGCGCGGGGCTCACCGCCCCGGTGCGCCGGCGGCTGTGCACCATCGCGCTCGCCCGGCAGCTCCGGCTGCCGCTGCCCAACGCCCGGCTGGCGTCGCTGGCCGGGTACTTCGGCGTCGCCCAGCGCCGGGCCCACGACGCCGAGGACGACGCCCGCGTCCTCGCCGAGATCTTCCGCCCCAGCCTGCGCCAGGCCGCCGAGGCGGGCGCCCGGCTGCCGCTGCTGGCCTGCCAGCCGCTGACGGAGTGGTCGGAGCAGGCGCCGGCCGGGGGCGCGGAGGGCCCGGGCGGCACGCGCTCCCCCGGCGGGCACGGCGCGTACCAGTGGCGCACCTGGCGGCCGAACCGCCGGCTGCCTCCGTCCCCGTATCCCAACCCGGGACGGTACGTGCGCGGCGGCCGGCTCAGGCAGGGCATGCGCGTGGCGTTCTCCGGTGACACGTCGGTGGACCGCAGCCTGCTGGAGGACCGGGCGATCGAGGCCGGGCTGCACGTCGCGGGCAGCGTCTCGCGCTATACGAGCCTGCTCGTCACCAATGACCCGGGCGCGCCCACGAGCAAGGTGACGCGGGCCGCGGCGCACGGCACCCCGGTGATCGACGAGGCGGCCTTCCTCCATCTCATGCGGGACGTCGAACCGGCGGACGCCCCGCCGGAGGGGGACGGCCGGGCGGGCTAGCGGGGTCCCGGCGGGAAGCGGCACGGCGGGGAGTACGGTCAAGGGGTGTACCGCTTCCTGTTGTCCCGGCAGTGGGTGATCGTCACCCTGGTGGCCGTCCTGCTCATCCCCGTGATGATCCAGCTCGGCTTCTGGCAGTTGCACCGCCACCAGGACCGGGTCGCACGCAACGACCTCGTCGCCCGGAACCTCACCGCCGCGCCGGTCCCCGTGGACCGGCTCGCGCGCGAGGGGCGCGCGGTGCCGCGCGAGGACACCTGGCGCACGGTCACCGCCACCGGGGCGTACGAGCCGGAGCGGGAGGTCGTCGTACGGCAGCGGCTCGGCGCCGACGACAAGCAGGGCTACTTCGTCGTCACGCCGCTGCGCCTCACCGACGGCTCCGCGGTCCTCGTCAACCGCGGCTGGGTGCCCGCGGGCGCCGATCTCACCAGCTTCCCCGAGGTGCCGCCCCCGCCCACCGGCGAGGTCACGGTCACGGGCCGGCTGCGCCCGGACGAGACGACCGGCAGCGGCATCCGCGACAAGGAAGGGCTGCCGGACCGCCAGGTGATGCTGATCAACAGCGCCGACCAGGCCGCGGACGGCCTGCCCGGGCCGGTGCTCGGCGGGTTCGTCGAGCTGGTCGGCACCTCGCCGCGGCCCGCGGGCAAGCAGCCGGAGCCGGTCTCCGAGCCGGACCACAGCAGCATCGGGGTGCACATCGCGTACGCGATCCAGTGGTGGCTCTTCGCCGCGGCGGTGCCGCTCGGCTGGTGGACCCTCGTACGCCGCGAGCGCCGCGACCGCGAGGCGGCGGTGGCGAAGGCGGCCGGGGACGGGACCGCGGCCGGGGAGACGGCGCAGAGCGAGACGACGCAGGGAGAGGTGGCGCAGGGCGGGGAGGGCCCCGGCGGGACCGCGGCCGACGAACCCGGGAAGACCGCGAAGGCCCCGGCGCGCCCGGCCGCGGACGACGACCGCGCCCCATCCCTGGCGCCCGCCGAGCAGATGGCGGCAGACTGACCCCCATGGATCTTGGACTCAACGACCGCGTCTACGTCGTGACCGGGGGCTCGCGCGGCCTCGGTCTGGCCGTCGCCGAGCAACTGCTCGCCGAAGGCGCGAGGGTGGTGCTCAGCGGCCGGGACAAGGACCGCGTGGCGGGTGCCGCCGCCGCGCTCGGCGAGTCGGCCGTCGGCGTCGCCGCCGACAACGCGGACCCGGGTACCCCGGACCGGCTCATCGCCGCCGCCCGGGAGCGCTTCGGCCGCTTCGACGGCGTGCTCATCAGCGTCGGCGGCCCGCCGGCGGGCAACGCCACCGCCAACACCGACGCCGAGTGGGAGACGGCGTTCGGCTCCGTCTTCCTCGGCGCGATGCGGATGGCCAGGACGGCCGCGGGGGAACTGGAGGAGGGCGGGGTCATCGGCTTCGTGCTCTCCGGTTCCGTTCACGAGCCGATCCCCGGGCTCACCATCTCCAACGGGCTGCGCCCGGGGCTCGCCGGGTACGCCAAGTCGCTCGCCGACGACCTCGGGCCGCGCGGCGTCCGCGTGGTGGGGCTGCTGCCCGCACGGATCGACACCGACAGGGCCCGCGAGCTGGACGCGCTGTCCGGCGACGCGGCGGCGGCACGGGCCCGGATGGAGGCGAAGATCCCGCTGGGCCGCTACGGCACCCCGGAGGAGTTCGGCCGGACGGCGGCCTTCCTGCTGTCGCCGGCCGCCTCGTACCTGACCGGGATCATGCTGCCGATCGACGGCGGCATGCGGCGGAGCATCTGAGCCCGATGGCCGGCCGGATGGCACGTGCGCACACGGACGTCCGTCGCGGACGCCGGTTACCCCCGGGCAAGACGGGTGGCGCGGAGTCCCGCGGCCGGTCACGCGTGCGCCGTACGGGCCGCACGGACGCGGCCTGAGCCGTACGCGGCGCACGACCGCCGCGGTCCGCCGCGGAGAGGTCCTGCGGGACCGCGCCCGCCCGCGCCGTCACGAGACGCGTTCCGGGCGGTGCTTGGCCGGGCGGAACCGGATCTCCGCGGGCAGCCGCGCCAGGCCCACCGACGCGCGCGCCGGGGCGAGCGCCCGCTCCTCGATATGGTCCACGGCCGCCGCGGGATGAGCGCCGGGTCCCAGCAGCACACCGAAGCTGGCGTGCGGCGCCGTGCGCCGGCCCGTGAGGGTCACCCGGGCCCGCTCCACCCCCTCCAGCGCGCCGGCCTCCTCCGCCAGCACCTCCTCCAGCGCGGACCCGCGCAGCAGGGCCAGCGGGGCGGCCGGCAGCGCGAGCGTGCCGGGACCCTCGCCCTCCGCACCGTCCGGGTCCGTCGCGGAAGCCCAGTCGCCGGCCTTCCCGCGGTCCGTGCCGCCGGCGGCGGATGCGGCCGGCGCCGCCGGGCCGCCGGTGTCGACGAGGACCTCGCCGAGCCGGGCCCGGCGCAACTGGGCCATGAGCCACCAGCCGCTGCAGAGCACGAGCACCGACAGCCCGCCGATCACCGTCGGCCACCACCAGCCGGCGTTCCGCCACCGCAGCCGCGTGCCGCGGCTCAGCAGCACGTCGTCGGAGCCGTCGGCGTACGGCGCGAAGCCGGGACGCGGCAGGTCGAGGCCGGCGAAGAGCACGGCGATCCCGGCGCCGGCGACCGCGAGGCCGATCGCGCCGAGCAGGATCCGGTTGACCACGCGCAGCATCGCGCTCACCCCTTCGCCGGCGGCCGGCGTACGTGGACGGACAGCTCCGGCCTGCGGGCGAGGCCGAGTTCGCGGATGCCGTCGCCGAGGACCGCGGCGAGGTCGGCGCGCACGTCGTCCAGCTCGCGGAAGTGTGACTCGGCACGGGCGCTGACGTGGCGGCGGCCGACCGTGACCCGGACCGACCGCACGCCCGAGATCTGCATCGCCCGGTCGCGCAGCACGACGGAGGCCGCCCGCCGGTCGAGCCCGGCCCGCAGGTCCGGCGCGACGTGACGCATCGGCAGCACGCCGCGCAGCCCCGGCGTGACGGCCAGCAGCACCAGCCAGGCGCCGAGCAGCACCGCCAGGACGGCGGCGGTGAGCGCCCAGGCGTCGTCGAGCGGGCGGGCGGCCAGTTCGTCGGCCATGCGGCGGCGCCAGCGCATCGCGGGGCCTTCGGCGCGTACGGCGACGACGTCGTAGAGCAGCAGCCCGAGGCCCGCGGTGGCCGCGGCGGCGGTGAGCGCGGCGGGCACGCGGCGGACGGACCAGAAGCGGGCCGTGGCCGCGTCGGCGATCCCGCCGGCCGGCCCGGCGGCATACCCGGAGGCCGACGTGCTCTGCCGCCATTCGTCCGGCTCGGCCGCGGCGCCGGCCGTGCCGCCGGCGGGCCGGGACGTCGTCTTGTCGGCACTCATCGCACCCTCCCCCGCGGCGCGTTCGGCCGCTCCGTGGAGTGCAGCCGCTCGACCTCCACGGCCACCTCCGGAACTTCAAGCCCGACCAGAACCCTTACCCGCTCGGTGACGGCCCGACTCACCGCGCAGCACTGGGCCGCGAGGTCGGACGGGAACCCGAGGTGGACGCCGACGCGGACGCGGGCGGTGTCGCCGCGCACGACGACGGCGGCGTGCGCGGCGTCCGTGCCGGGCGCGCCGAGGAGCGCCTCGCGGGCCGCCTGGGAGGCGATCTTCGCGATGACGCGGTCCTCGATCCGGGTGGCGCCCCGCTCCCCCGACGGTGCGGCGGGTTCGCCTGTGCCGGTGGCTTCAGGGCCTGCCGTCTCCTCTTCCCGTTCCTTCGGTTCTTCCGGTTCGTCCTGCTCCGCGCGCTCGCTCCCCGGGGGTGCCACCGGTCACCGCCGCCGGTCGTCGCGCTCGTCCGGCCTGCGGAAGAAGTCGCCGGGCTCCAGGTCGCCGTCCAGCACCCGGCCGACGACGAAACCGATCGCGCCCAGCGCCGCCACCAGCAGGAAGGCGCCGAACCCGCCGAAATAGCCGGCGAAGCCCAGCGCCATGCCGACGATCAGGCCGACCACTGCCATGCTCATCGCACGCCTCCTCCCCAAGCTCCCCGAGGCGGTCTCCCGCCCCGCCGTCACTGCAGCCGCGGCTGCTCGGCCCCCTCTTCCTCGTCGTCGGGCAGCTTCACGTCGGTCACCGCGATGTTGACCTCGACCACTTCGAGGCCGGTCATCCGCTCGACGGCGGAGATGACATTCTCCCGTACGGCGCGGGCGAGTTCGGTGAGGGAGACCCCGTAGTCGACGACGATCTCCAGATCGAGCGCCGTCTGCACCTCGCCGACCTCGGCCCGCACCCCGGCCACCGACCGGCCGGAGCCGGGCGCGCGATCCCGTACGGCACCCGTGGTACGGGTGAGGCCGCTGCCCATGGCGTGCACGCCGACGACGTCCCGCGCGGCGAGGCCCGCGATCTTCTCGACCACGCCGTCGTCGATCGTCGTCCGGCCCCGCGTCGCCGGATCACCGGTGCCGCGCCGGGTGCCCAGCACATTCGGCGGGGCCGCTGCCGGCTCCCGCGTGACCTCCCGGACCGTCGACTCGCTGCTCACCGTTTCCACCTTTCTGACGAACGTGGCGTGCGCGCGTTTCGCCCCCCACTATCCGTCCCCTGCCCGGGGTGGGCCAGGGAAATGCGACAGCCGTCCCACCCGGGACCGCGATCGAATGGCCAGCCCGTGCGGTGGGGGAGGATGGGGCGCATGACGGCGGGGAACTGGGAGCGGGCGGTGCGCGAGCAGGTGGCCCTCGGCAGGCTGCTGCCCCTGGGTACCGCGGCGGACGGCACGTGGATCGCGGAACGCGCGGCGGCGGGTGCGCTGCGGCGCGCGGCGGCGGAGGTGCGCGAGGCCCGGGTGACGAGCCTGCGCGTGGGCCTGGCGACGGACACGGAGGACGGGGGGCAGGACCCCGGCAGGCGCGTCGGGGCCGGTGCCGGAATGGCGGTGGGACCGGCGCCCATGAGCGCTCTGCCGTACGGGGAGTTGCGGATCTCCGCGGAGTGCGAAGCCGCGGTGGACCGGCCGATGACCGCCACCGCGGAGGTCCTGCGCGAGGCGCTGCTGCGGGGCGCCGAGGAGCGCCTGGGGCTGCGGGTGGCGGCGGTGGACATCCACGTGACGGGCCTGCTGGACACACCGCGGGCCGCCACCGGGCCCCGCCCCGCGGAGCCGGGCACCAGCACCCGCGCGAACAGCCGGCCCCTCCCCGGACTGCTCGCTCTCGACACCCACCGGGACGGCGACCACGCCGAGGTGCACGTCGTCGTCGACTCCGCGCACCGCGCGCTCGACGTCACCCGTGCCGTACGCGCCCGGACCTCCGCCGCGACGGTCACCGTCCTCGTCACCGGCATCCGGTGACCGGGCCCGCCACCGCGGCGGTCGCCTACTCCCCCAGCCCCGCCAGGTCCCGCAGCCTGCGGGCCTGCGCCGCGCGTTCCGCGGTGCGCTGTTCGTCGTACGTCCGGCCCGCGGCCCCGCGCAGCAGCGCCTTCGTCTCGATCACCGCGTCCCGCGGCGCCGCCAGCAGTGCCGCCGCCAGATCCGAGGTCGCGGCGCCCAGATCCTTCGCCGGGACGACGAGGTTCGCCAGGCCCACCCGCTCGGCCTCCGCCGCGTGCACGAGTCGTCCCGTGACGCATATCTCCAACGCCCGTGCATATCCCACGAGTTGCACCAGCGGGCCGGTTCCCGTGAGGTCGGGGACCAGCCCGAGGGACGTCTCCCGCATCGCGAACTGCGCGTCGTCCGCGCACACGCGAAGGTCGCAGGCGAGGGCAAGCTGAAAACCCGCGCCAATCGCATGTCCCTGCACCGCCGCGAGGGAAACGATGTCATTCCGCCGCCACCAGGTGAACGCCTCCTGGTATTCGGCGATGGCCGCGTCGAGGTCGCCGTCGGAATAGCGGGCGAGCTCAGGGAATGACGGCTCGCCCGCAATGCCTTCGGGGGTGAATGCCTGCCGGTCGAGTCCGGCGGAGAAGGATTTGCCCTCGGCGCGCAGCACCACCACGCGGACGCTGCCCGGGAGTTCACGACCCGCGGCGGCGAGCGCCCGCCACATGGCGGGCGACTGCGCGTTGCGCCGGGCGGGGCGGTCGAGGGTCACCGTGGCCAGCGTGCCGTCCTCGCCCTCCAGGGCGAGCCGTACGCCGTCTCTGTGCAGCAGCTCTGTCATATACCGAACAGTAACCACCCGGCCGGTCCGGCGGACCGGCCGGGTGCCCGAGCGGGGCCGGGGCGCCGGTCACGGCGGCCGCGGCAGTCCCGTCAGGACGACGCTTTCTTGCCTCGCGTCGCGCCGCCGCGACCGCGCAGGGTCACGCCGGATTCGCTGAGCATCCGGTGCACGAATCCATAGGAGCGGCCGGTTTCTTCGGCCAGCGCCCGGATACTCGCTCCGGAGTCGTACTTCTTCTTCAGGTCAGCCGCGAGCTTTTCGCGCGCGGCGCCGGTAACCCGGCTGCCCTTCTTCAGAGTCTCGGCCACCCGTGCCTCCTCGTACGGAAGTGCGCTCTGGACTCTCATGATCACCCCTTTATGGCCTCCTGGCCACCCGTTCGGCAAGGTCGGCGGCACGAGGTTTTCCCGCCAGTTCCCCGCAGCGACCTTCGGAACCGGACATTCCGAGCCCGCCCGCCGTTCGGCCGGCACCGCGGCGCGGAGTGATTAGGCAGGTCAGGGGGCGGTGCTGGGGGCGCGGCGGCGGCGCCGGGGCGCGTAGCCGGCACCGCACGCCCGGTGACCAGGCGCCACGCCGTGGTACGAGCACCACTCACTCAGATGATGGATCACCCATGAGCCGAATGATCCAGACGGGGGTGATCAAGCAAGCGCTACCAGGTCGGCGTAGTCCGCGTTCCACAGGTCCTCGACCCCGTCCGGCAGCAGGATGATCCGCTCCGGCTCCAGCGCGTCCACCGCCCCCTCGTCGTGCGTGACGAGAACGACGGCGCCGGTGAAGGTGCGCAGCGCGCCGAGGATCTCCTCGCGGCTGGCCGGATCGAGGTTGTTGGTCGGCTCGTCGAGCAGCAGCACGTTGGCGGAGGAGACGACGAGGGTGGCCAGCGCGAGCCGGGTCTTCTCACCGCCGGAGAGCACGCGGGCGGGCTTGTCGACGTCGTCGCCGGAGAAGAGGAACGAGCCGAGCACCTTGCGCATCTCGACGGGGTCCATGTCGGGCGCGGCCGAGGCCATGTTCTCCAGCACCGAGCGGTCCGGGTCGAGGGTCTCGTGCTCCTGCGCGTAGTAGCCGAGCTTGAGACCGTGACCGGGGGTGACCGCGCCGGTGT
This sequence comes from Streptomyces sp. CNQ329, assembly GCF_000482585.1. Lineage (NCBI taxonomy): Bacteria > Bacillati > Actinomycetota > Actinomycetes > Kitasatosporales > Streptomycetaceae > Streptomyces > Streptomyces sp. CNQ329. The sequence goes on from NZ_AXVU01000027.1 coordinate 40,695, forward strand.
CGGGCTTCTCGACGCCGGCCAGCAGCCGCAGCAGCGTGGTCTTGCCGGCGCCGTTGAGGCCGAGGATGACGACGCGGGAGCCCTTGTCGACGGCGAGGTCGACGTCGGCGAAGACCTCCAGCGAGCCGTACGACTTGGACAGGCCCTCGGCGGTCAGCGGGGTCTTGCCGCACGGGGCCGGGTCGGGGAAGCGCAGCCGCGCGACCTTGTCGGCCTGCCGCTGCTCCTCCAGCCCGGAGAGCAGCCGCTCGGCGCGGCGGGCCATGTTCTGCGCGGCGGTGGCCTTGGTCGCCTTGGCCCGCATCTTGTCGGCCTGCGCGTTGAGCGCGGCGGCCTTCTTCTCGGCGTTGGCGCGCTCGCGGCGGCGGCGCTTCTCGTCCGCCTCGCGCTGCGCGAGGTACAGCTTCCAGCCCATGTTGTACGCGTCGATCCGGGCGCGGTTGGCGTCGAGGTAGAAGACCTTGTTGACGACGGTCTCGACGAGCTGGGTGTCGTGGGAGATGACGATGAAGCCGCCGTGGTAGGTCTTCAGGTAGTCCCGCAGCCAGACGACGGAGTCGGCGTCGAGGTGGTTGGTCGGCTCGTCGAGCAGCAGGATCTCGGAGTCGGAGAAGAGGATCCGGGCCAGCTCCACGCGGCGGCGCTGACCGCCGGAGAGGGTGTGGAGGGGCTGGCCCATGACCCGCTCGGGCAGCCCGAGGCTGGCGGCGATGGTGGCGGCCTCGGCCTCGGCCGCGTACCCGCCCTTGGTGAGGAACTCGGTCTCCATGCGCTCGTAGCGCCGCATGGCCTTCTCCCGGGTCGCGCCCTGGCCGCCCGCCATCCGCTGCTCGTCCTCGCGCATCTTGCGGATGACCGTGTCCAGGCCGCGGGCGGCCAGGATGCGGTCCCGGGCGAGCACGTCGAGGTCGCCGGTGCGCGGGTCCTGGGGCAGATAGCCGACGGTGCTGCCGCGGGTGACGGCGCCGGCGGCGGGCTGGCCCTCGCCGGCCAGGACCTTCGTGAGCGTGGTCTTGCCGGCGCCGTTGCGCCCGACGAGGCCGATGCGGTCGCCCCTGGCGACACGGAAGGTGGCGGATTCGAGGAGGATGCGGGCGCCGGCGCGCAGCTCCAGGCCGGTGGCGGTGATCACGGGAGTTCTCCAGGGCAGGACGAGAGACGGCAAGGGCGGGACGGGACGCGCGCGCTAAGCCGCCTCATGCACGTGGAGAGTTGCCATGGGGCAAGTGTATCGGGGCCCGCAACCCGAATAATCCGCCGGATCCGGCGGCGCGGCCGGGCTGCCGGTGCGGGCGGCCGGTGCCAGACTGCCCGTAGGGCCATCGAGAGGACGTGATCCGCATGCCCGGCAGCGACAACGCCCCGACCGTCTACCCCACCCTGCTGTACCGCGACCCGAAGGCCGCCGTCCGGCTGCTGACCGAGGGGCTGGGCTTCCGCGAGGTGGCGATGTACGAGGGCGAGGACGGCACGGTGGTGCACGCGGAGCTGGCCCAGGGGAACGGCATGGTGATGCTGGGCTCGAAGGGCACGGGCAGCGAGTTCGACAGGGCGATGGGCGCCGCCGGCCCGAGCGGGGTGTACGTGGTCGTGGACGACGTGGACGGGCACCACCGGCATGCCGTGCAGCACGGCGTGGAGATCCTCACCCCGCCGGCGGACCAGGACTACGGTTCGCGGGAGTACATGGCGCGCGACCACGAGGGCAACGTCTGGAGCTTCGGCACCTACGCGCCCACCCCCGGCTGACCGGCGCCCGCCCCGCTCACGCCCCGCCGGTGTGCACCCGGAAGGCCGCCCGGCGCACGGCCTTGGCCACCGCCGGGTCGGGGTGCGCGGCGGCCAGCGCCACCAGCACCTGCACCGTCCGGGGGTGCCCCGCGCCCCCCACCTCCGCCAGCAGCGCCGGCACGCTGCCCTGCACCGCGGACTCCAGGTGCCGCACCAGCAGGCTGCCCTCGCCGTGGTCGGCGACCGCGGCGGCGGTGTCGACCCACAGCCAGGTCGCCTCCTCCCGGCTCAGCGCGCCCAGCGCCTCGTCCGCGTCGCCGCCCTCCTGCTCCGCCAGCCACAGCAGCGCGTACGGCCGCAGCATCGGCTCGTCGCACGCCTCGCGCACGGCGCCCTCCGCCGCGGCGCCCACCACCCGCAGCGCCTCGAACGCCAGTCCGCGCAGCAGCGCGTCGTCGCCGCGGGCCACCTCCAGCAGCTCCGCGACCGCGCTGCCCGAGGGCCGCGCCGCCAGCCACGCGCGGTACTCGGCGCGCGCCGGCCCCGGCGTGAGCCCCGCGCAACTGCGGAGCATCGCCTCCGCGGGCTTCTCGATGTGCCCCTCGGGCCCCTGGGCGGCGATGCAGATCTGCTCGATCTTCATCCACACGGCCCAGTGGCCCAGCGGCGTCAGCGACACCTCGGGGCCCTCGCGGGTCAGCGCCCCCACGGAGGCGAACGCCTCCAGCGCCCAGTCCAGCAGCCCGGCCAGCAGCTCCGGCAGCTCCGCGTCGGGCACCTCCGCCGCCGGCGGCTCGGCGGCCCGGCCCGGCACGGGGGCGCCCTCGCTGCCGTACGCCACCTCGCAGCGCTCGGTGCGCAGTTCCTCGACGCGCTGGCCGAGGAGATCGAGGAGGGCGGGCACGCGGACGGGGCCGCCGGTGAGGTGGAGCAGGGCGAGCATCTGCGGCATGGCCTGGATCGCGTCGCCGAGGGCGACGGAGTCGTGGGCCAGCGGCTCGGGCGCGGGGTGCGCCAGCGACCAGGCGTCGAAGAGGGCGACCCAGCCGCGGAGCACGGCGCGCTCGTCGCGGTCCCAGGCGCGCAGCCGCCACGCGGGGCGGGCGTAGTCGCCCTGCACCTCGACCAGGCCGGCGAGCCGGGCCCGGTCCCACTCGGCCTGCGGCGCCTCGGTCCAGGGCCGCGGACGCCCCTCGGCCCACCTGGCGACCCGCACCGCCTCGGCGAGCAGGGTGCGGGCGTGGCGGGCGAGCACCCGTGGCGCGGCGATGCCCTCCGGGGGCCGCGGCGTGGGACGAAGGGCCCGGTCGACGACGGCCCGGCGGGCGGCGGCGGCCATCTCGCGACGGGGCTGCCTGGGGACGAGGCGGAGCGGCGGGTGGTGCGAACTGTGCGCCATCACGCACCAAGTCTCGCCGGTGGGGCGGCGAAAGCCCAATCCGGGGTTGGCGAGATGCCGTCCGCGGCCCTGGACCGAGGCACCGCAGGGCCACGGGGCGGGGCTCCGGCCCCGGTCAGAGCAGTGGCGTCAGAAAGCGGCGCAGGGTGTCGCCGTACGCGTCCGGGGTGGCGTTCCACAGCGCCGCGTGCCGGCCGTCGGGGACCTCGCGCAGCAGCAGCCGGTCGCCGCCGCGGGCCGCGAACGCCCGCGCGGCGGCGAGCGGGGCGACGTCGTCGGCCTGGCCGGCCAGCACCAGCGTCGGCGCCCCGGGGACGGCGAGCGCCGTGTCCAGCTCCCCGTACTCCCCCGCCGCCAGCACCGCCAGCCCGCGCAGCCGCGCCGGCAGGGCGAGCCGCCCGGAGGCGCCGGAGCGGCCGGCCAGGGCCCGTACCGCGGCGCGCCAGTCGAGCACCGGCGAGTCCAGCACCAGCCCCGCGACGGCGTCCGCCGCCGCGGACTCCGCGGCGGTGCGCAGCGCCATGGTGGCGCCGGTGGACCAGCCGTACAGCGCCACGCGCCGCGCGCCGTTGCGCAGCGCCCAGCCCAGGGCGGCGTCGAGGTCGGGCCACTCCGCGTGGCCGAGCGCGCCCCGGCCGCCCGGCGGCGGCGGGGCGCCGGGGTCGCCCCGGTAGGCGGGGACGAGGACCGGCAGCCCCAGCTCGTGCAGCAACGGCAGGGCGGTCAGGGCCTGTTCGCGGGTGTCACCGACGCCGTGGACGGCGATGACCCAGGTGCCGCGGGCGCCCGGGACATACCACGCGGGCAGCGGTCCCAGCGGGCCGTCGACGGTGACGTCCTCGTACGCGATACCGAGGGCCGAGCGCGGCGTGCCCGCGTAGACCTTCGGCGTCAGCCGCACCCGCGTGCCCGCGCGGAGCGTGCCGTACGTGACGCGCTCCAGTCTGCGCACGAGCCGGCCGCCCTCCCGCGCCTCGGCGCGCAGCACCGGGCCGACGACCGCGTGCACCCGGTGGCCCGCCAGTCCGTACGTCTCGGGCAGCAGCGCGGGCGCCGAGCCGGGGGCGAGGGTGACCTGCCCGTCGGCGGTGGCGGTCACCCGCAGCCGGGCGCCGTCGAAGCCGACCGGGCCCGGGGGCGCGGGCCGCAGGGCGGCCCGGGAGCCGTACCGCCCGGCGGCCACGGCGGCGGCCCCGGCGCCGAGGCCGCCGGCGAGGAGGCCCGTCAGGGCCGCAGCGACCGGTTTGATACGCATCCCCGTCATTGTCCGCGTACGGCCGGAAACCTGCCAGTGCGCGGACCCGCCCGGGTCGGGCCCCGGCCCCGGCCGGCGGCCCCGGGGCCGCTACCGCTGGCCGTACCCCTTCAGCTTCTCCGTCACCGCCCCGAGCTGGTCCGCCGACAGCAGCGACGGGCTCAGTCCGGGCACCGCACTCGCCGCCAGCCACACCCGGCACATCCATTCGAGCTGCGCGGTCCTGTCGTACGCCTGGGCCAGATCGGCGCCGTAGGCGACGGTGCCGTGGTTCTGCAGCAGGCACGCCGACCGCCCGGCCAGCGCCCGCAGCATGCCCGCGGCCAGCTCCTCCGTCCCGTACAGCGCGTACGGGGCGACGCGCACCGGGCCGCCGAGGGCGGCGGTCGCGTAGTGGACGACGGGCAGCTCCCGGACGAGCGTGGAGACGGCCGTTGCATGCACGGCGTGGGTGTGTACCACGGCACACGCGTCGGTGCTTGTGTACACCGCGAGATGCATGGGCAGTTCGCTCGTCGGCGTGAGCGTGCCCTCCGTCTGGCGTCCCCGCAGGTCGACCGCGACGATGTCGTCGTCACCCAACTGGTCGTAGGGAACGCCCGTCGGCGTGATGAGCACACGACCACCCACCCGTACGGAGACGTTACCCGAGGTACCGACGACCAGCCCTTCGGAGTACATCCGCCGGGCCGTCCCTACCACCTCACGCCACGCTTGACGCACCAATATCCTCCCTATGACCTGCGCATGAAGCGTTTGGCCGGAGACATTGCGACACCCATTCGCCCCCGTCACCGTCACGTCCGGCCCAGTTCACCTTGCGTTCACTCGGAGTACTTACGTTCCTCACGGCCCCCGACCTTCGAGCGGATTGCTTGGGTACATGGAACACCTCACTCTCCTCATCGGTGTCGTCATCGTCACCGCTCTGGTGTTCGACTTCACGAACGGGTTCCACGACACCGCCAACGCCATGGCCACCACCATCTCCACCGGGGCGCTCAAGCCCAAGACGGCGGTGGCGATGAGCGCAGTCCTCAACCTCGTCGGCGCCTTCCTCTCCGTGGAAGTCGCCAAGACCATCTCCGGCGGCATCATCGACGAAGGGTCCGGCATCCAGCCCGAAGTGATCTTCGCGGGGCTGATCGGTGCGATCGTCTGGAACCTGCTGACCTGGCTCGCCGGGCTGCCCTCCAGCTCCTCGCACGCCCTCTTCGGCGGCCTCATCGGCGCGACGCTCGTCTCCGTCGGCTGGAGCGGCGTGCACATGGACGCCATCGTCATGAAGGTCCTCATACCCGCCGTCGCCGCGCCCCTGGTCGCGGGCATCGCCGCCGCCGCCGCGACCCGGCTGACCTACCGGCTGGCCGCCCGCCGCTCCGCAGGCAGCACGGCGAAGGGCTACCGCGCCGGGCAGATCACCTCCGGCGCGCTGGTCTCCCTCGCCCACGGCACCAACGACGCGCAGAAGACGATGGGCGTCATCACCCTGGCGCTGATCACCGGCGGCTCCCTCGCCCCCGGCTCCGACCCGCCCACCTGGGTCATCGTCTCCGCCGCCGTCGCGATCGCGCTCGGCACGTACCTCGGCGGCTGGCGCATCATCCGCACCATGGGCAAGGGCCTCACCGACATCCAGCCGCCGCAGGGCTTCTCGGCCCAGACCAGCTCGGCCACGGTGATCCTCGCCTCCTCGCACCTGGGCTTCGCCCTGTCCACCACCCAGGTCTGCTCCGGCTCGATCATGGGCTCCGGCGTGGGCAAGAAGGGCGGCGTGGTGCGCTGGAGCACGGCCGGGCGGATGGTCGCCGCGTGGGGTCTCACCCTGCCGGCCGCGGGGCTGGTCGCCGGGGCGGCGGCCTTCCTCGCCGACCGGGGCGACTGGGGCGTGGTGACCGTCGCAGTCCTCGGCTTCGCCGCCTGCGCCACGATCTGGGCCGCCTCGCGCCGCGACCGGGTGGACCACCACAACGTCAACGACGTGGACCCGGAGCCCGGCCACGCGCTCCCGGCGGAAGCCGCCGGCGACACCGGCGTGGAGCCGGTGAGCATCCCGGCACCGCGGACCACGTCCGGGCCCGCCTCCTCCCGGGCCACGGCCTGACCCCCGATCCCTCCGAGAGCACCGAGGAAACAGGATGGACATCGACTGGGCAGCACTCGGCGAGGTCTTCGGCGTCAGCCTCGTCATGACGGTGGCCCTCGTGGGCCTCTTCACGGTCGGCATCGTCGGCCTCTCCCCGACGGCGGAGGCCGAGGGCCCGGAGGGCACCGCGGGGCCGGAGACCGCACCCTCCGCCCTGGCCAGGACCGGCGCGTACGTATGCTTCACGCTGTGTGCAGCAGCCGTGGCGTACGGGATCTATCTGATCGTCAAGTGACGGCGCGCGCCGGCGGTCTGCTGGTCGCCGGCACGACGTCGGATGCCGGCAAGAGCGTCGTCACCGCGGGCATCTGCCGCTGGCTCGCCAGGCGCGGCGTCGCCGTCGCGCCGTTCAAGGCGCAGAACATGTCGCTCAACTCGTACGTGACCCGCCAGGGCGCCGAGATCGGCCGGGCGCAGGCCATGCAGGCGGCGGCGGCCCGCACCGAGCCCAGCGCGCTGATGAACCCGGTGCTGCTGAAGCCGGGCGGCGACGCGCACAGCCAGGTCGTGGTGCTGGGCCGGCCGCGGGCGGAGCTGAGCGCGGCGGGCTACCACGGGGAGCGGCAGCAGGCGCTCTTCGAGACGGTCACGGAGTGCCTGGAGGAGCTCCGGCACGCGTACGACGTGGTGATCTGCGAGGGCGCGGGCAGTCCGGCGGAGATCAACCTGCGGCACAGCGACATCGTCAACATGGGCCTGGCGCGGGCGGCGCGGCTGCCCGTCGTGGTCGTCGGGGACATCGACAGAGGCGGGGTCTTCGCGTCGTTCTTCGGCACCACGGCGCTGCTGAGCGCCGCCGACCAGGGACTGGTCGCGGGCTACCTGGTCAACAAGTTCCGCGGTGACGTCGGCCTCCTGGAGCCGGGGCTGTCGATGCTGCGCGGGCTGACCGGGCGGCAGACCCTGGGGGTGCTGCCATACCGGCACGGGCTCGGCATCGACGAGGAGGACGGGCTGCGGCTGTCCCTGCGTGGCCGGATACGGGAGCTGCCGGCCCGGCCGCCGTACGGGGCGGAGGTGCTGCGGGTCGCGGCGGTGCCGGTGCCGCTGATGTCGAACTTCACCGACCTGGACGCGCTGGCCGCGGAGCCGGGCGTCGCCGTGCAGTTCACCGACCGGCCGGAGGAGCTGGCGGACGCGGACCTGGTGGTGCTGCCGGGCACGCGGGGCACGATACGGGCGCTGGCGTGGCTGCGGGAGCGGGGCATCGACGCGGCGGTGGCGCGCAGGGCGGCGCAGGGGCGGCCGGTGCTGGGCATCTGCGGCGGGTTCCAGATGCTGGCGGAGCGGATCGAGGACACGGAAGGCGTGGAGGCACGACCGGCGGGGGCGGTGGCCGGGCTGGGACTGCTGCCGGTGCGGGTGGAGTTCGCGGCCGGCAAGACCCTGGGCCGGCCGTCGGGGACGGCGCTGGGCGAGCCGGTGGAGGGGTACGAGATCCACCACGGGGTGGCGGAGATACGGGGCGGCGAGCCGTTCCTCGCCGGGTGCCGGGTGGGGCAGGTGTGGGGGACGCACTGGCACGGAGCGCTGGAGAACGACGGCTTCCGGCGGGCGTTCCTGCGGCGGGTGGCGGCGGACGCGGGACGGGCGTTCGTGCCCGCGCCGGACACGTCCTTCGCAGCGCTGCGCGAGGAGCAGTTGGAGCGGCTGGGAGACCTGATAGAGGAGCACGCGGACACCAAGGCACTGCTCCGCCTCATCGAGTCCGGCGCCCCGGGCGACCTGCCGTTCCTCCCTCCCGGGGCACCGACACCTTAGGTACGCGCCCGCCCCGCCCCTTCGTACGGAGCCGGGCCGCACCGCGCCGCCCGGCCCGGGGCCGACGAGCGGCGCCGCGCGGCCGGCCGGGTACGGAGAGGGCCGGGCTGCCGCCCCTCTTCACCCCTTCGGGGGATCGGACCCCGGAAGTCGACCGCGGCCCCCGGTTCCCTGCTCACCGCCCCGGCCGAGGCCGCTCAGCCGACGATCCGCCCCCGCAGCACGATCCGCCGCGGCGCGGTCAGCACCCGCACGTCGGCCAGCGGATCCGCCTCGTACACCACGAGATCCGCCGGCGCGCCCTCCTCCAGGCCGGGCCGCCCCAGCCACTCCCGCGCGCCCCACGTCGCCGCCGAGACGGCGTCCGCGACCGGGATCCCGGCGGCGACCAGCTCGCCGACCTCCCGCCCGACCAGCCCGTGGGCGAGCGACCCCCCGGCGTCGGTGCCCGTGTAGACGGGGATCCCGGCGTCGTAGGCGGCGCGCACGGTGGCGTACCGGCGGCGGTGCAGGCGGCGCATGTGGTCGGCCCAGCGCGGGAACCGGGCCTGGCCGCGCGCCGCAAGCTCGGGGAACGTCGCGATGTTGACCAGCGTGGGCACGATGGCGACGCCGCGCTCGGCGAACAGCGGCACCGTTTCCTCGGTGAGCCCCGTCGCGTGCTCGATGCAGTCGATGCCCGCCTCGACCAGGTCGCGCAGCGAGTCCTCGGCGAAGCAGTGGGCGGTCACGCGCGCGCCCAGGCGGTGTGCCTCGGCGATGGCGGGGGCGAGGGCCTCCCGCGGCCAGCAGGGGGTGAGATCGCCGGCGTCGCGGTCGATCCAGTCGCCGACGAGCTTGACCCAGCCGTCGCTCCGGCGCGCCTCGCGGGCGACGTACGCGACGAGATCGGCCGGTTCGATCTCGTGGGCGTAGTTGCGGATGTACCGGCGGGTACGGGCGAGGTGGCGGCCGGCGCGGATGAGCCGCGGCAGGTCGTCGCGGTCGTCGATCCAGCGGGTGTCGGCGGCGGAGCCCGCGTCGCGCAGCAGCAGGGCCCCGGCCTCCAGCTCGGCGCGGGCCTGCTTCTCGCTGGTGGCGTCGTCCACGGCCCCGTGCGCGTCGAGCCCGACGTGGCAGTGGGCGTCGACGAGCCCGGGCAGCACCCAGCCCTCGATGTCGACGACCTCACGCGCGTCTGCCGGTGGCGTGAAGGTGACGCGTCCGCCCACCACCCAGAGCTCGTCGCGGACGTCCTCGCGGCCGGTCAGCACCCGGCCCCTCACGCGCAGCACGGGGCTCTCGGTCATGCGGGGCACCCTAGCCAACCGCCGGCCCCGCAGATCTCCCGGGGCACCACGAACATCTTCACGCAAAGGAACGAACACAGGGGGTGAGGCATTGACGTATGTTTAACGGCAGTTTATCGTCGCCCCCGCGAAGTGATTTTCCCGTCTTCTTCTGCCCGCTTCCCGGCCGGGTAAACCAGCTTATTTTTCGGCCAGTCAACCTTCTCAATCCGGACACTGGCCGGAGTCGTTATCAATCTGTTACATTTCCGCTTCGGGCGCCACGTTCCTCGGGGAATTCCGTGAGATACCGGGCATATGCCCGTCGGCTCGCGCGCTCGCGCGTGCCCGCGGATAACACACCTACGCCCCTTTTGTAACCCCTACCGGCCGTGCGATTTCGATTTCCCCTAGGTAAATTAAATCTGCATGACTGCCGCACAAGCAGACCTAGCAGGCCCTCCCGATAAACCCCGCTCCGCGGCTGCAGACGAGGCGGGTGTCCGGCTGGACACCCCGCGAATCGAGGACGGCGCCGCAATCTGGCGCATCGCACGCGACTCCGGGTCGCTCGACCTCAACTCCTCGTACAGCTACCTGCTGTGGTGTCGCGACTTCGCCGACACCACCGTCGTGGCACGGGACTCGGACGGCGCCCCGGTCGGCTTTGTCACCGGCTATATCCGGCCTGCGCGGCCGGAGACCCTCGTCGTCTGGCAGATCGCCGTGGACGCCGCGTTCCGCGGGCGCGGACTCGCCGGCGCGCTGCTCGACGGGCTGACCGAGCGCGCGCTGCAGGACCGCGGCATACGGCGGCTCGAAACGACCATCACTCCGGACAACTCCGCCTCCGACCAGCTCTTCCGCTCGTACGCGCGCCGCCACGGCGCCGGCGTCGACCGGGACGTGCTGTTCCGCGGGGAGCACTTCCCGGACGGTCACGAGCCCGAGCTGCTGTATCGCATCGGCCCTCTCGCGGGCTGAGCACCCGACCCCATTCGCACCCCCCGCACATCGGATCATCTCCCAGGAGAACGCTGTGACCATCACACCGCCCGCCCTGAGCGTCTTCGAGACCCTGGAGTCGGAGGTGCGCAGCTACTGCCGTGGCTGGCCCGCGGTCTTCGACCGGGCCCAGGGCAGCTATCTGTACGACGAGGACGGCCACACCTACCTCGACTTCTTCGCCGGCGCCGGATCCCTCAACTACGGCCACAACAACGCCGTACTCAAGCGCGCCCTCCTCGACTACCTGGAGCGCGACGGCCTCGTGCACGGCCTGGACATGGCCACCACGGCCAAGCGCGCGTTCCTGGAGACGTTCCAGAACGTCGTCCTGCGCCCCCGCGACCTGCCCTACAAGGTCATGTTCCCGGGGCCCACGGGCACCAACGCCGTCGAGGCCGCGCTGAAGCTGGCCCGGAAGGTCAAGGGCCGCGAGGCGATCGTCTCGTTCACCAACGCCTTCCACGGCATGTCGCTCGGCTCGCTCGCCGTCACCGGCAACGCCTTCAAGCGCGCCGGCGCCGGTATCCCGCTGGTGCACGGCACCCCGATGCCGTTCGACAACTACCTCGACGGCCAGGTCCCGGACTTCCTGTGGTTCGAGCGGCTGCTGGAGGACCAGGGCTCCGGGCTCAACAAGCCCGCCGCCGTCATCGTCGAGACCATCCAGGGCGAGGGCGGCATCAACGTGGCCCGCGCCGAGTGGCTCCGCGGCCTCGCCGAGCTGTGCAAACGCCGCGACATGCTGCTCATCGTCGATGACATCCAGATGGGCTGCGGCCGTACCGGAGGCTTCTTCTCCTTCGAGGACGCGGGCATCACGCCGGACATCGTCACGCTGTCCAAGTCCCTCAGCGGCTACGGGCTGCCGATGTCGCTCACCCTCTTCAAGCCCGAGCTGGACATCTGGGAGCCGGGCGAGCACAACGGCACGTTCCGCGGCAACAACCCGGCCTTCGTCACCGCCACCGCGGCGCTCGACACGTACTGGGCCGACGGGCAGATGGAGAGGCAGACCCTCGCCCGCGGCGAGCAGATCGAGCAGGCGCTCGTCGCGATCTGCGCGGAGCACTCCGACGCCGACGCGACCTACCGCGGCCGCGGCATGGTGTGGGGGCTCGAGTTCCCCGACCCGGCGCGGGCCACGCGGGTGTGCCGGCGCGCCTTCGAGCTGGGACTCATCCTGGAGACCTCGGGGCCGCAGAGCGAGGTCGTCAAGCTGCTGCCGGCGCTGACGACGACGCCGGACGATCTGGACATGGGACTGCGCACCCTCGCTCGCGCGGTCCGCGAGACCGCCTGACGGCCGAACCGAACCCGAAAGAGAGGCACAGAAGCACCGTGATCGTCCGATCCTTCCAAGAGCTTGAGGGCACCGACCGGCACATCAAATCCGCGTCGGGCACCTGGGAGAGCAAGCGCATCGTGCTCGCGAAGGAGCGCGTCGGCTTCTCCCTCCACGAGACCGTGCTCTACGCGGGTACCGAGACCTCCATGTGGTACGCCAACCACATCGAGGCCGTCGTCTGCACCGAGGGCGAAGCCGAACTCACCAACGACGAGACCGGCGAGAAGCACGTCATCACGCCGGGAACGATGTACCTGCTGGACGGGCACGAGAAGCACACGATGCGGATCAAGCAGGACTTCCGCTGCATCTGCGTCTTCAATCCGCCGGTCACGGGCCGTGAGGACCACGACGAGAACGGGGTGTACCCCCTGCTGACTGAGGAGGACTGAGAACCATGGCCAGCCCGACTGTCACCGATCTCTACCCGACGCGCGGCGCCGAAGAAGTGAGCACGCCGCGTCAGGACCCGGTGGTCTGGTCGGAACCGGGTGCCGACGGGCCCATCCCGCCCTGGGAACTGGAGGGCTTTGAGCGCAACGGCTACCTGACGGTCGACCAGTTGATCACCGCGGAGGAGGTGGAGACGTACAGGGCCGAGCTGGACCGGCTCGTCGCCGACCCGCAGATCCGCGCCGACGCGCGCTCGATCGTCGAGGCCCGCACGCAGTCCGTACGCTCCATCTTCGAGATCCACAAGATCAGCGACGTCTTCGGCAAGCTGGTGCGCGACGAGCGCGTCCTCGGCCGGGCGCGGCAGATCCTCGGCTCCGACGTGTACATCCACCAGAGCCGGATCAACGTCAAGCCCGGGTTCGGTGCCAGCGGCTTCTACTGGCACTCGGACTTCGAGACCTGGCACGCCGAGGACGGCCTGCCGAACATGAGGACCGTGTCGGTCTCGATCGCGCTGACGGAGAACTACGAGACCAACGGCGGCCTCATGATCATGCCGGGGTCGCACAAGACCTTCCTCGGCTGCGCGGGCGCCACGCCGAAGGACAACTACAAGCAGTCGCTCCAGATGCAGGACGCCGGCACGCCGTCGGACGGGGCGCTGACCGAGATGGCGGAGGCGCACGGCATCAAGCTGTTCACCGGCTCGGCCGGGTCGGCGACGTGGTTCGACTGCAACTGCATGCACGGCTCGGGTGACAACATCACGCCGTATGCCCGCAGCAACGTTTTTCTCGTGTTCAACAGCGTGGAGAACGCGGCGGTCGAGCCGTTCGCGGCGCCCGTGCGGCGGCCGGAGTACATCGGCGCGCGGGACTTCACTCCGGTGAGGTGACGCCGAGCGCCGTCGTCACGGCGTACGTCCCCCGCTCCGCGGGTACGTGACGCCGGACCGTGCCGCGCCCCCCGCCCGGATCCCCGGGCGGGGGGCGCGTCCGCGTCTGCTCGCCGTCGTCCGCGTCCGTGTGCGGTTCGCTACGAGGCGTCGTAGGCGTGGTCGTCCGCGCAGAGGCCCTGGCCGCCCGTGCCCGTGACGTCCTGCAGCCTGCGCACGGCGGCCTGCTCCAGGGCCTGGGTGAAGACCTCCGCCGGCTGACCGCCGGAGACGGCGAAACGGCGGTCGATGACGAAGAAGGGCACGCCGTTGGCGCCCAGCTCGGCGGCTTCCTTCTCGTCGGCGCGTACGGCGTCGGCGTAGGCGTCCTCCTCCGCGAGCACCTCGCGCACCTCGTCGGCGTCGAGGCCGGCGCCGGTCGCGATGTCGACCAGGGTGTCGTCCTCGCCGAAGGGGCGTGCCTCGGCGAAGTTCGCGGTGAAGAGCGCGTCGAGGAGCCGGTCCTGCAGGCCGCGCTCCTTGGCGAGGTGCAGGAGGCGGTGCAGGTCGAAGGTGCCGGTGACGAACCGGTCGTGGCGCATGCCGAGCCCTTCGGCCGCGGCGGCGGCGCCCACCCGGTCCTCCATCGCCTTGAGCTGCGCGTCGTCCCAGCCGTACCTGGCCTTCAGCTCCGCGCCGAGAGGCTGCCGGCCGCTTCGCGGGGTCCCGGGGGACAGCTCGAACGAGCGGTGCACCACCTCGACGCCGTCCCGGCCCGCGAAGTCGGCGAGGCCCTTCTCGAACCTGGCCTTGCCGATGTAGCACCAGGGGCAGATCACGTCGGACCAGATCTCTACTCGCATGACCGGGCAAACCGGCGGGGCGACGGGGGTATTCCCCCGCCTGCGGGGATCAGGGGCCGGGGTCCGGGACGGGGCCGGGAGCGGGGCCCGCGCCGGGATCCGGGTCCAGGGGGACTCCGAGGCGGAGGTTCCAGCGGCCGGCGCGGCCGGTCAGCTCCGTACCGGTCAGAGGCGGTACGTCCAGCCGCCAGAAGGCCGCGGAGGGCAGGTCGAGCGCGTGCACCACCGCGGCCCGTACGGCGGCGGCCTCGGCGACGGCGACGACGCTGCGGCTGCGGCTGCGGCCAAGGGCGGCGGCGCCGTTCCAAAACTCCGGGGTGCGGGGACCGGCCGGATCGTGCGTGCCCGCGGCTCCGCCCTCGGCGACTGCCCAGGTCAGGCCGTCGAGCCACACGCCCACCCGGCCCCGCAACTGCAGCAGCGACTCCCCGCCGTGCGGCGCCGCCGCCGGATCCGTCAGCCAGGCCCGCACCGCCTCGCCCTCCGCCGCCGCCAGCTCTTCCAGCCCCCGCCCGCGCCAGCGGCCGACGTCCCAGTCCGCCAGTTCCGCCTCGGGCTCCGCCGCGAGCCCCAGCGCGTCCGCCGTCTGCCGGCAGCGGACCGACGGCGCGGCGTACGCCGGCGTGCGCGTACGCAGAGAAGCCGCCCCGCGTGCGCCTGCGCGCTCCGCCGCACGTCGGCCCACCGCGTCCAGCGGCTCGTCCGCGCCGAACACCGCGTGCCGCAGCTCAGCGTTGACCGCCGGCGTGACAAGGATCACCCGGACCGTCACCAGCCGTGTCACCTGCCCCTTCCGTGTCCCGCCCGACGGACGCCATATGGCCGTCGGCCCGCAGGCGACGGTATCGTCACCTCGTCAACCGAAGACGACGGCGCAACGGAAGCCCGGTGAGATTCCGGCACGGCCGCGCCACTGTGAGCCGGACGACTCCCCCGCGGGGCGGAGTCCGGTGAGTCAGACCCGCACCGTCGTGAGCTGCTCCACCGCATGGGACGCGTGATCCCAGGGAGGTTTCCGCCATGGCTCAGTCAGCCGTGTCACCCACGACACCCGCCGCCGACGAACCGGCCGGCCCGCTCCTCACCCCCCTCCCGCTGAAGACCATCGCCCCGTGGGCGCTGCTCGGCGGACTCCTGATGCTCGTCCTGCTGTACTTCGTCGGCGCCGAACAGGGCGCGATCTCCCTGGTGTCGGGCGAGGGCGTGCACGAGTGGCTGCACGACGGCCGGCACCTGCTCGGCTTCCCCTGCCACTGAGCGGGGGCGATCTCGGTGATGACGCTGAACTCCGCGGTGGTGCGCGGGCTTCTGGTGCGCGGGATGCTCGCGGGGCTGGGTGCGGGTGTGCTCGCGCTGGTCGTGGCGTACGTCCTGGGCGAACCGCAGGTGGATGCGGCGATCGAGCAGGAGGCGCAGCCGGGCGGCGGCCACGATCACGGCTCGGGCGCGGGCTCCGGTGCGGGTGCGGGTGCGGGTGCGGGTGCGGATGAGGAACTCGTCAGCCGTTCCCTCCAGTCCACCGCCGGGCTGGCGACGGGCATGCTCGTCTACGGCGTCGCGCTCGGCGGCCTCGCGGCGCCGGCGGTGGCGTACGCGCTGGGCCGCGTCGGTCGCTTCGGCCCCCGGGCGACGGCGCTGCTGCTCGCGCTCGGCGGACTGGTCGCGGTCTTCGCGGTGCCGTTCCTGAAGTACCCGGCGAACCCGCCGGGCGTCGGCGACCCGGAGACGGTCGGCACACGGACGGCCCAGTACTTCCTGATGGTGCTGCTGAGCGTGCTGCTGGCGGTCGGCGCGGCGGTGATCGGGCGGCGGCTGGTGCCGCGGCTCGGCGGCTGGTACGCGACGGTGGCGGGCGCCGCCGTGTTCGTGGTGGCGGCCGGCGCGGCGGTGACGCTGCTGCCGGAGTCGTCGGTGGCGGTGCCGGAGGGGTTTCCGGGGGATCTGCTGTGGCGGTTCCGGCTGGCGTCGGCGGCGGTGCACGGGGTGTTGTGGGTCGGGTTCGGGTTGCTGTTCGGGGAGTTGGCGGAGCGGTTGCTGCTGCGCAGGGCGCGGGTGGCGAGCTGAGAGGGCCGTTCCCCGGCCCCGCCCCTTCCCGGAACTCGGGGGCTACGCCCCCGAGACCTCCGCGGGACCGAGCCCCGCGCCGTCAGAGCTACGCCCCGGGCTTCCCCGGGCTCCGCCCCCGGAGCCCGGGGAAGCCCAGCCCGCCGACCGCACCCCGACCCGCCCCCGCCCCCTCACCGAACGGGCACCATGACACCCCGGACCGCGTCACCTCCCGCCCTGCGCCTCCGCCCCCGCGCGGTGGCGTACGCCCTGGGCGCCACCCTGGGCTACGCCGCCGACCGGATCGTCGGCGACCCGCGCCGCGCCCACCCGGTAGCGGCATTCGGCCGCGCCGCGACGGCGCTGGAAACCCGCTTGTGGCGCGACACGCGCACGGCGGGCGCCCTGCACACGGCGCTCTGCGCCGGCACGACGCTGGCCGCCGCCACCCTGGCCACAGCGGCAACCCGGCCGCTGCCGCCGGGGCGGGGCCCCGCCGGGGGCGGAGGCCGGGGCCCGTGGGGGTCCCGGGGGCGCAGCCTCCTGGTTTCGGGCAGGGGCGGGGCCGGGGCACACGTCCGCCTCGCCGCCCCGTTCGCACCCGCGAGGTCCCCTTTGCACCGCCCGGCGGCGCCCGCGACGGCCCTCCTCCCCCGCATCGGGCTCACCGCCCTGCTCACCTGGACCGTCCTCGGCGGGGCCTCCCTCCGGCGGGAGGCCCTCGGCATCGCCCGCGCCCTCCACGACCACGACCTCGACGACGCCCGCCGCCGTCTTCCCCGCCTCTGCGGGCGCGACCCGCAGCGGCTCGGCGAAGCCGGGATCGCCCGCGCCGTCGTCGAGTCCGTCGCCGAGAACACCTCCGACGCCGTCGTCGGTGCCCTGGTCTGGGGTGCGGTCGGCGGTGTTCCCGGACTTGCCGGGTTCCGGGCCGTCAACACCCTCGACGCCATGGTCGGGCACAGGTCCGCCCGCTATCTGCGCTTCGGCTGGGCCGCCGCCCGGCTCGACGATCTCGCCGGCTGTCCGGGCGCCCGGCTCACCGCCGCGCTCGCGACGCTCGCCGGGCCCGATCCCCGCACCGCCCTGCGCGTCTGGCGCCGGGACGGGCCCCGGCATCCCAGCCCCAACGCCGGCCCCGTGGAGGCCGCGTTCGCCGGTGCGCTCGGACTGCGGCTCGGCGGGGAGCTGTCGTACGCGGGGCGCAGGGAGTACCGGCCTGTTCTCCATCCGGCCGGACGGCCTCCCGGCGTACACGACATCGAGCGTGCCGTCCGGCTCTCCTCCCGTGTCTGCTTCCTCGCCCTCCTCACCACCGTCGGCGCCGCCCTGCTCCCCATCGAAGCGAGCCCCTGATGACGACTGTGCTCCTGCTCTCCACCGCCGACACCGACCTCCTCGCCGCCCGCGCCTCCGGCGCGGACTTCCGTATCGCCAACCCCGCCCGCACCGCCCCCGGCGACCTGCCCGGGCTCCTCGACGGTGCCGGTCTCGTGGTCGTACGGCTTCTCGGGGGCAGGCGCGCCTGGGAGGACGGGCTCGATGCCCTCCGCGAAGCCGGGCTGCCCACCGTGCTGCTCGGCGGCGAGTCCGTGCCCGACGCCGAGTTGATGGCCGAGTCGTCCGTGCCCGCGGGGGTGGTCGCCGAGGCGTTGCGGTATCTCGTCGAGGGCGGGCCCGGGAACCTCGCCGAGCTGGCGCGGTTCCTGTCGGACACGGTGCTGCTCACCGGCGAGGGCTTCGCCCCGCCGCGGCGGATGCCCTCCTACGGGGTGCACGGTTCGTACGTCCTGAAGGACGACCGCCCCACCGTCGGCGTCCTCTTCTACCGCGCCCACGAACTCTCCGGGAACACCGCCTTCGTCGACTCCCTCTGCACCGCCGTCGAGGCGCAGGGCGCCAACGCCCTGCCCGTGTACTGCGGTTCGCTGCGGGGCGCAGACCCCGGGCTGTTCGAGCTGCTGGGCCGCGCCGACGCTCTCGTGGCGACCGTGCTCGCCTCCGGCGGCACCCGGCCCGGCGACGCCTCCGCCGGCGGGGACGACGAGGCGTGGGACGTCGGGGCGCTCGCGGAGCTGGACGTGCCGGTGCTGCAGGGGCTGTGCCTGACGTCGGGACGCGGTGCCTGGCTGGCCTCGGACGCCGCGCTGTCGCCGATGGACGCGGCGATGCAGGTGGCGATCCCCGAGTTCGACGGGCGGCTGGTGACGGTGCCGTTCTCGTTCAAGGAGGACGGTCCCGACGGCGTGCCGGTGTACGTGGCGGACCCGGAGCGGGCCGGGCGCGTGGCGGGGATCGCCGTGCGGCACGCGCGGCTGCGGCACACGCCGAACGGCGAGAAGCGGATCGGGCTCGTCTTCACCGCGTACCCCACCAAGCACTCGCGGGTGGGCAACGCCGTCGGCCTGGACACGCCCGCCTCCGCGGTCAGGCTGCTCGACGCGCTGCGGGCGGCGGGCTACGGCGTCGAGGGCCACCCCGACGACGGCGACGAGCTGATCCACCGGCTCATCGCCGCCGGCGGGCACGACGTGGAGTGGCTGACGGAGGAGCAGATGGCGGCGGCGTCGGCCCGGGTTCCGCTGGGCGACTACGAGCGGTGGTTCGCCGCCCTCGACCCCGGGTTGCGCGCGTCGGTCGTCGAGCACTGGGGCGAGCCGCCCGGCGAGCTGTACGTGGACGACGGTGAGGACGGACCCGCCCTCGTGCTGGCCTCGCTGCGCTTCGGCAACGTGGTGGTGATGATCCAGCCGCCGCGCGGCTTCGGCGAGAACCCCGTCGCCATCTACCACGACCCGGACATGCCGCCGTCACACCACTACCTGGCGGCGTACCGCTGGCTGGACCGCACGTTCGGCGCCGACGCCCTGGTGCACATGGGCAAGCACGGCACGCTGGAGTGGCTGCCGGGCAAGGGCCTCGGCCTGTCGGCCGGGTGCGCGCCGGACGCGGTCCTGGGCGACCTGCCGCTGGTCTACCCGTTCATCGTCAACGACCCGGGCGAGGGCACCCAGGCCAAACGTCGCGGGCACGCCACCGTGGTCGACCACCTCGTGCCGCCGATGGCCCGCGCCGACTCCTACGGTGACCTGGCGAAGCTGGAGCAGTTGCTCGACGAGTACGCGCTCGTCTGCGACCTGGATCCGGCGAAGGCCCCGGCGGTGCGCAGCCACATCTGGACGCTGGTACGGGCCGCGGAGCTGCACCACGACCTGCACGTGGCGGAGCAGCCGGAGGACGCCGAGTTCGACGAGTTCGTGCTGCACGTCGACGGCTGGCTGTGCGAGATCAAGGACGTGCAGATACGGGACGGGCTGCACGTCCTCGGCGCGGGCCCGGCCGGGGAGGCGCGGGTCAACCTGACGCTGGCGGTGCTGCGTTCCGCGCAGGTGTGGGGCGGCGCCGGGGGGGCGCTGCCGGGGTTGCGGGCGGCGCTCGCGGCGCGGGCGGGGCTGGTCGAGGCGGAGCTGCTGGCGCAGCCGGGGGCGCGGATCGCCGTGCCGGCGAGGCTGGCCGCGTGGCATGCCGCACAGGGCGCCGGCCGGCCTGCCGGGCCCGGTCCGGCGGAAGCCGCGGATGCTCCCGACGCCGCGGCGGACCGGCGGCCCCCGGCCCTGCGTACCGCTTCCGACGCCGTCGACGTACTGGAGTCCGTGGCCCGCCGGCTCGCGGAGTACATGGAGGCGCACGACTGGTCCGCCGCCGCCGCACGCCCCGCCGTGGCGGAGGTGCTGGGGACCGGGTGCCCCGACGCCGTGCGGGTACTGGAGTTCGCCGCCGCGGAACTCGTACCGCGGCTGCGCCGTACCGGCGACGAGATCGGCAACGTCCTCCACGCGCTCGACGGCGGGTACGTACCCGCGGGCCCCTCCGGCTCCCCCACCCGCGGCCTGGTCAACGTGCTGCCGACCGGCCGCAACTTCTACTCCGTCGACCCCAAGGCCATCCCCTCCCGGCTCTCCTGGGAGGTCGGCAGCGCCCTGGCCGGCTCCCTCCTCGCCCGCCACCTCGCCGACCACGGCGCGTACCCGAAGTCCGTGGGGCTGACGGTCTGGGGCACGTCCTGCATGCGCACCCAGGGCGACGACGTCGCGGAGATCCTGGCGCTGCTGGGCTGCCGCCCGGTGTGGGACGACGCGTCGCGGCGGGTGACGGGCTTCGAGGTGGTGCCGCCCGCGGAGCTGGGCCGGCCCCGCATCGACGTGACCGTCCGCATCTCCGGCTTCTTCCGCGACGCCTTCCCGCACGTCATCGGCCTGCTGGACGAGGCGGTGCGCGCGGTCGCGGAGCTGGACGAGCCGCCGGAGGCCAACTTCGTGCGCGCGCACGCGGACGAGGACACCGCCGTCCACGGCGACCGCCGCCGCGCCACCGCCCGTATCTTCGGCTCCAGGCCCGGTGCGTACGGCGCCGGCCTGCTGCCGCTGATCGACGCCCGCAACTGGCGCTCCGACGCGGACCTCGCGGAGGTGTACGCGGTCTGGGGCGGCTACGCCTACGGCCGCGGGCTCGACGGGCGGGCGGCGCGCGGCGACATGGAGGCGGCCTTCCGGCGGATCCAGGTGGCGGCGAAGAACGTCGACACGCGCGAGCACGACATCGCCGACGCCGACGACTACTTCCAGTACCACGGCGGCATGGTGGCGACGGTCCGCCATCTGACGGGCGGCTCGCCCGAGGCGTACATCGGGGACAGCGCCGTGCCCGAGCAGGTGAAGACGCGCACGCTCGGCGAGGAGACGCACCGCGTCTTCCGCGCCCGGGTGGTCAATCCGCGCTGGACGGCGGCGATGCGGCGGCACGGCTACAAGGGGGCGTTCGAGATGGCCGCCACCGTGGACTACCTCTTCGGCTACGACGCCACCGCGGGCGTCGTGGACGACTGGATGTACGAGAAGCTCGCCGCCGCGTACGTCTTCGACGCCCAGAACCATGAGTTCATGCGGCGCTCCAACCCGTGGGCGCTGCGCGGCATCGGCGAGCGGCTGCTGGAGGCGGCCCAACGGGGCCTGTGGGCGGAGCCGGACCAGCGGACCCTGGCCCGGCTCCGCGAGATCTACCTCGAACTCGAGGGCGATCTGGAGGGGGAGGAATGACCCACTCGCAACCCCCGCACGCGCGGGGAGCGGAGAACTCGGACGACCGCCGACCGGGCGGTCCCCGGGGCAACGCCCCGCGGCAGTGGGGGTGCGTGAGGAGTGTCACGGATCTCTCCACCGGCCCGCAGGAACAGTCCGCCTCATCACTCGAAGGAAGGATGATCGCGTGAGCGTCCCCTATCCGTTCGCCGCCATCGTCGGCATGGCCGGCCTTCGGCTGGCCCTCATGCTCAATGCAGTCAGCCCGGCGGTCGGCGGCGTCCTCGTACGCGGTGAGAAGGGGACCGCCAAATCCACCATGGTCAGAGGGCTTGCCGCGCTGCTCCCCGAGGTCGCCGTCGTGCCCGGCTGCCGCTTCTCCTGCGACCCGGCCGCGCCGGACGCCAGCTGCCCGGACGGGCCGCACGAGGCGGGGCGCCCCGCGACTGCCCGTGCGGCGCGGCTGGTGGAGCTGCCGGTGGGCGCGTCCGAGGACCGGCTCGCGGGAGCGCTGGACATCGAACGGGCGCTGGCCGAGGGCCGGAAGACGTTCGAACCGGGGCTGCTGGCGGAGGCGCACCGCGGCGTGCTGTACGTGGACGAGGTCAATCTGCTCCACGACCACCTCGTCGACCTGCTGCTGGACGCGGCGGCGATGGGCGCCAACCATGTGGAGCGCGAGGGCGTCTCCGTGCGGCACGCGGCGCGCTTCCTGCTGGTGGGCACCATGAACCCGGAGGAGGGCGAGCTGCGCCCGCAGTTGCTGGACCGCTTCGGGCTGACCGTCGAGGTCGCGGCGTCCCGCGAGCCGGCCGAGCGCGCGGAGGTGGTGCGGCGGCGGCTCGCGTACGACGCGGACCCGGCCGGCTTCGCGGTGCGCTGGGCGGCGGAGGAGGACGCGCTGCGGGCGCGCGTCGCGGCGGCACGGGCGCTGCTGCCCGCGGTGGCGCTGGGCGACGCGGCGCTGCGGCAGATCACGGCGACGTGCGCGGCGTTCGAGGTGGACGGGATGCGCGCGGACATCGTCATGGCCCGTACGGCGACGGCGCTGGCGGCGTGGTCGGGGCGTACGGAGGTGGCGGCGGAGGACGTGCGGCGGGCGGCACTGCTGGCGCTGCCGCACCGGCGGCGGCGCAACCCGTTCGACGCGCCGGGGCTGGACGAGGAGAAGCTGGACGAGGCGCTGCGGGAGCACGGCGGCACGGACGGCGGGCCGCCGGACGGCGACGGTGGTGGTGGGAAGCGGCCCGGGGACGAGGACGGACCGGACGCCGATCGGCACCGGCCCGGCGACACCGGCCCCGAGGACGCCGGCCCCGGCGACAGCGGCCCGGGCGACACGGCGCCGCACAGGACAGGCGGCCCGCGGGACCCCGGGGGGTCCCGTACCGACACCCCCGCGCCCCGCGGCGACACCCCCGCCGCCACCGGCGCTCCCGCCGAGGACCCCGGCACGGAGTGCTGTCCGCCCGGGACCGCCCCGCCCTCACACGACGCCGGGCCCGCGGCCCCCGCCGAGCCGTTCCGCACCCGCCGCCTCGACGTACCCGGGGTCGGGGAGGGTGCCGCGGGCCGCCGCTCCCGTGCCCGTACCGCGCACGGCCGCGCCACCGCCGCCCGCCGCCCGAGCGGCCCCCTCGGCGACCTGCACCTGGCCGCCACCGTCCGGGCCGCCGCCCCGCACCAGCGCGCTCGGGGCCGACGCGGCCCCGGTCTCCTCCTCCGCCGCGACGACCTGCGCGAGGCCGTCCGCGAGGGCCGCGAGTCGAACCTCGTGCTCTTCGCCGTCGACGCCTCCGGCTCGATGGGTGCGCGCCAGCGCATGGGTGCCGTGAAGGGCGCGGTGCTGTCGCTGCTGCTCGACGCCTACCAGCGCCGCGACAAGGTGGGCCTCCTCACGTTCCGCGGCCGGGACGCCGCGCTGGTGCTGCCGCCGACCTCGTCGGTGGATGCCGCGGCGGCGAAGCTGGGGCGGCTGCCCACCGGCGGGCGCACGCCGCTGGCCGCCGGGCTGCTGCGGGCCCGCGAGACGCTGCGCGTCGAGCGGCTGCGGGACCCGGCGCGCCGTCCGCTGCTGGTGGTCGTCACGGACGGCAGGGCGACGGGAGGCCCGGAACCGGCCGGCCGGGCGGCCCGCGCGGCGCGCCTGCTGGCGGCCGACGGGGTCGCTTCGGTAGTCGTCGACTGCGAGTCGGGGCCGGTGCGGCTCGGGCTCGCGGGCGAGCTGGCACGCGAGCTGCGCGGCACGGCGGTATCGCTGGGCGAGCTGCGGGCGGAGGTGGTCGGCGGGCTCGTCCGGCAGGTCCGCGCGGACCGCCGCGCACCTGCCGTACGCGAGGAGCCCGCCGCCGGGCGCGGGCCGAGGAGGGCCGCCTGATGCCGAAGGGACGGCCGGCCGCCGTACCGGACGACGGCCTGACGACGCGGCAGCGCCGCAACCGCCCGCTGGTCGTCGTGCACACGGGCGCGGGCAAGGGGAAGTCCACGGCCGCCTTCGGGCTGGCGCTGCGGGCCTGGAACCAGGGATGGCCGATCGGGGTGTTCCAGTTCGTGAAGTCCGCCAAGTGGCGGGTCGGCGAGGAGCGGGCTCTGCGGCTCCTCGGCGCGAGCGGCGAGGGCGGCACGGTGGCGTGGCACAAGATGGGCGAGGGCTGGTCGTGGATCCAGCGGCCCGCCCGGGAGGCGGAGCCGGACAACGAGGCGAGGGCGCGGGAGGGCTGGGAGCAGGTCAAGCGGGACCTGGCGGCACAGACGTACCGGCTGTACGTGCTCGACGAGTTCGCGTACCCGATGCACTGGGGCTGGGTGGACACCGCCGAGGTGATCGCGGTGCTGCGGGAGCGGCCGGGCAGCCAGCACGTCGTCATCACCGGCCGCAACGCACCCGCGCCGCTGGTCGGATGCGCCGATCTCGTCACGGAGATGGGCAAGGTCAAACACCCCATGGACGCGGGTCAGAAGGGCCAGCGGGGCATCGAATGGTGAGTCTCCAGTGATCGACATCCCCCGGCTCGTCGTCGCCGCGCCGGCCTCCGGCAGCGGCAAGACGACCGTCGCAACGGGCCTGATGGCGGCGTTCGCGGACGCCGGCCTGACCGTCTCGCCGCACAAGGCGGGCCCCGACTACATCGACCCCGGCTACCACGCGCTCGCCGTCGCCGGCTCCCCGGACGGCGGACGCCCCGGCCGGAACCTCGACGCGCCCATGTGCGGCACCGGCCTCCTCGCCCCGCTGTTCGCGCACGGGGCGGCGGGCGCGGACGTGGCGGTCGTGGAAGGCGTGATGGGCCTGTACGACGGCGCCGCGGGCGAGGGCGAGCCGGGCTCGACGGCCGAGCTGGCGAAGCTGCTGCGGGCGCCGGTGGTGCTGGTGGTCGACGCCTCGGGGCAGTCGCGGTCGGTGGCGGCGCTGGTGCACGGGTTCGCGTCGTGGGACCCGGAGGTGCGGATCGGGGGTGTCGTCCTGAACAAGGTCGCCTCCGACCGCCACGAGTCCCTGCTGCGCGAGGCACTGGACGGCGCGGGGGTGGCGGTGCTGGGCGCGCTGCGCCGCGACGCGGGGTTCGCGACGCCGTCGCGGCACCTGGGCCTGGTCCCGGCGGCGGAGCGGCACGCGGCGGCGGTGGCGGCGGTACGGGCACTGGCGGCGCGCGTACGGGAGTCGTGCGACGTCCCGGGGCTGCTACGGCTGGCCCGCACGGCGCCGCCGCTGCCGGCGGAGGCCTGGTCGGCGACCGAGGCGTTGGCCGGCCTCGCCACCGGCCCCGGGCCGGGGGCCGGGGGGCGGGACCGGGGAGGGGCGGGATCGGGGAGCACCCCCCGGCCCGTCGTCGCGATCGCCGCCGGTCCCGCCTTCACCTTCTCGTACGCCGAGCATCCCGAACTCCTCGCCGCCGCCGGCGCCGACGTCGTCCCCTTCGACCCCCTGCGCGACGAGGCCCTGCCCCCCGGCACCCGCGCCCTCGTCATCGGCGGCGGCTTCCCCGAGGTGTACGGCACCGAGCTGGCCGCCAACGAGCCGCTGCGCCGCGACGTCGCCCGGCTCGCCGCCACCGGCGCGCCGGTGGCGGCCGAGTGCGCGGGCCTGGTCTACCTCGCCCGCGACCTCGACGGCGCCCCCATGTGCGGCGTGCTGGACGCCCGGGCCCGTATGACCGACCGGCTCACCCTCGGCTACCGCGACGCCGTCGCCGTCGCCGACAGCACGCTCGCCGCCGCCGGCACCCGGGTCCGGGGCCACGAGTTCCACCGCACGGCGCTCGACCCGCCCGCCGGCGAGACGCCCGCATGGGGGATGACCCGGCCGGTCCGGCGTGTCGAAGGTTTCGTACGGGGCGGTGTCCACGCCTCGTACCTGCACGTGCACTGGGCCGCCGCCCCCGCCATGGCGCGCCGGCTCGCCGAAGGGTGTGAAACGGCATGAGCATGCGACTCGTCGGCGTCGGGGTCGGCCCCGGTGACCCCGAGCTGGTCACGGTCAAGGGCGCGGGTGCGCTGCGGGCGGCGGCGGTGGTCGTCGTCCCCGTGATGGAGGGCGGCGGCACCGGCCGGGCGGAGGCGACGGTCCTGCACTACGTCGACAGGGCGAAGGTCGTACGGGTCGTCTTCGCACTCAACGAGCCCAGCGACACCGCCCGCCGCGAGGCCGCGTGGGACGCGGCGGGCGCCCGGGTCGCCGCACTGCTGCGCGAGCACCGCTCGGTGGCGTTCGCCACCCTCGGCGACCCCCACGTGTACTCGACGTTCACCTACCTCGCCGGAACCGTCACGGCCCTGCTCCCCGACGTACGCATCGAGAGCGTGCCGGGCATCACCGCGATGCAGGACCTGGCCGCGCGCGGCGGCACGGTGCTCGCGGAGGGCACGGAGCCGCTGACTCTGGTGCCGGTCACGGCGGGCACGGCGGTGCTGAAGGAGGCGCTGCGGGGGCCGGGGACGGTGGTGGCGTACAAGTTCGGCCGGCTGGCGGCCGAGGTCGCGGAGGCGCTCGCGGAGACCGGCCGGGCGGAAGGGGCGGTGTGGGGGTCGTCGCTGGGTCTGGCGGAGGAGTCGGTACGGCCGGCGGCGGAGTTGGGGGCGGAGGCGCTGCCGTATCTGTCGACGCTGATCGCGCCGGCGCCGCGGGCGCGGCGGGGGGAGAAGCTGTGAGCGGGCCGGGAGCGCCGGGACCCGGGCCGTACGCCACCGGCAGGGTGACGTTCGTCGGGGCCGGGCCGGGGGCCGCGGACCTGCTGACGTTCCGGGCCGCCCGCGCCATCGCCGAGGCGGACGTCGTGATCTGGGCGGCGAGCCTCGTCCACGAGGACGTGCTGCAACACGCCCGCGCGGACGCGGAGATCGTCGACTCGGCGGCGGTGCCGCTGGAGGAGGTCGTCGCGGTCTACGCGCGGGCGGCACGCGGAGGGCTGCGGGTGGCGCGCGTGCACTCCGGCGACCCGGCGCTGTGGGGCGGCACGCAGGAACAGGTGGAGCGGTGCGCGGGACTGGGCCTTGAGGTGGAGATCGTGCCGGGGGTCTCGTCGTTCTCGGCGGCGGCTGCCGCGGCGGGGCGGGAGTTGACGGTTCCGGAGGTCGCGCAGTCCGTGATCCTCACGCGGCTGGGCGGCGGAAAGACGCCGATGCCGAGCGGGGAGGAGGTACGGGAGTTCGCGCGGCACGGCACGACGATGGCGGTGTTCCTGTCGGCCGCCCGCTCCGGCCGGCTGGCGGCGGAGCTGCTGGCGGGCGGCTACGCGGCGCAGACGCCGGTGGTCGTGGCGTACCGGGTGACGTGGCCGGACGAGCTGGTGCTGCGCTGCACGGTGGGCACGCTGGAGGCGGCGGTGAAGGAGCACCGGCTGTGGAAGCACACGCTGTTCCTCGTCGGCCCGGCGCTGGGGGCGGCGGGCACGCGGTCGCATCTGTACCACCCGGGACACTTCCACGGCTTCCGCCGCGCGGACCCGGAGGCACGGCGGGCGCTGCGGGCGCCGGCGGCGCTGCCTGAGGGCGGGGCGTAGGGCGCGGGGAGGGCCGGTTCGGGACGGCGGGGAGGAGGAGAGCGGATGCGGGGCGAGCGGGGACGGGATGCGGAGGGCACGAAAGGCGCGGATGTGCCGCAGCCGGGCGCGCGGGAGCCGCGGCGGGAGGCGGAGCAGCGGGACACGGACCAGCGGGAGGCGGGGCGGCGCGTGCCGGAGCAGGACATGCCGGAGCGGGGCACGCCGGAGCGGCGGGGGCCCGACCTGCGGGAGCCGGACCTGCCGCGTACGGCGAAGGTGCGGCAGAAGGCGCTGCGCACCGGGTGGACCACCGGCACCTGCGCGTCGGCCGCGGCGCGCGCGGCGGCGCTGTTGCTGGCGACCGGGGAGGCGCAGCGGTGGGTGGAGGTGGCGCTGCCGTCGGGGCGGCGGGTGACGTTCGCGGTGGAGCGGGCGGTGGAGCTGCGGCCGGGGCGTACGGAGGCGGTGGTGGTGAAGGACGCGGGCGACGACCCGGACGTCACGCACGGCTCGCACCTCACGGCGACGGTCAGTTGGCGGGCGCGGCCGGGGCTGGAGCTGCACGGCGGCGTGGGGGTCGGGGTGGTGACGAAGCCGGGCCTGGGCCTGGAGCTGGGCGGCCCGGCGATCAACCCCGTACCGCGGCGGATGATCACACAGGCGGTGGCGGAGGTGGTGGACCTCGGACGGCGCGGTCTGGACGTCACGATCAGCGTGCCGGACGGGGAACGGCGGGCGCGCAGGACGACGAACGCGCGGCTGGGGATCCTCGGCGGCATCTCCATCCTCGGCACGACGGGCATCGTACGGCCGTTCTCGACGGCGTCGTGGCGGGCGAGCGTCGAGCAGGCGGTGTCGGTGGCGGCGGCGCAGGGCGAGACGGCGGTGGTGCTGTGCACGGGCGGCCGGACGGAACGGGGAGCGAGGGAACTGCTGCCGGGACTGCCGGCGGTGTGCTTCGTGGAGGTGGGCGACTTCACCGGGGCCGCGCTGCGGAGGGCGGTGGCGCGGGGACTGGAGCGGGTGGTGTTCGTCGGCATGGTCGGGAAGCTGACGAAGCTGGCGGCCGGGGTGCTGATGACCCACTACACGCGCTCCAAGGTCGACCCGGGGGTGCTGGCGGAGATCACGCGCGCGGCGGGCGGCACGGAGGCCCTGGCGGCGGCGGTGGCGGTCGCGAACACGGGACGGCACGCGTACGAGGTGTGGGAGGCGGCGGGTCTGCTGCGGGCGGCGGGGCGGGAGTTGTGCGGCCGGGTGGCGGAGGTGCTGGAGCGCTTCACGGACCGGAGGGTCACGGCGGAGGCGGCGATGGTGGACTTCACGGGGCGCGTGCTGGTGGCGCGGAGCGACGGGGAGCTGCTGCGGTGATCACGGTCATCGGCTGCGGCACCGGATCGCCTCCGGCGCGGATCGAGGACGCGGACCTGGTGGTGGGCGCGGCACGGCACTTGGCGGCGGCGGAGCTGCCGCCGGGCGCGGAGTGCGTGACGCTGGGCCCGCTGGGCCCGGCCCTGGACCGGATCGCGGCGTACGTGCAGGCAGACGGAGCCCGGCCCGCGGACGAGACCTGCGAGGGGGAAGACCCCCGAGCCGTCTCCGACACGAAGACCCACGAAGCGCAACGCCCCTCGGGGCCCGGCCCGAGGCCCTGCGAGGGACACGAGGCGCAGCCCCGGGAAGCCCTCGGGGCGCACCCCCCGGCCCGGCACGGGCCGCAGCCCCACGGAGGACACGGGGCACAGCCCTCAGCGGGGCCCGCGGCACAGCCCCCCGCGGGGTCCGGGGCACAGCCCCGCGAAAGGCACGGCGCACAGCCCAGGGCAGTACCCGGGCCGCACCCCTGCGAGGGGCACGCGGAGCCCCCGGCACAGCCCCCGGCCGGGACCGCGGCACAGCCCCGGGGAGGGCACGGGGCGCAGCCCCGGGTGGGGGGCGGGCGGGGGCGTGTGGTGGTGCTGGCTTCCGGGGATCCCGGGTTCTTCGGTGTGGTGCGGGTGCTCGCCGAGCGGTTCGGGCCCCGGCGTCTCGACGTGCGTCCCGCCGTCCCCTCCCTCGCCGTCGCCTTCGCCCGGGCCGGTCTGCCCTGGGACGACGCCGCCGTCGTCAGCGCCCACGGGCGCGACCTCCGTACCGCCGTCAACGTCTGCCGCGCCCACCCCAAGACCGCCGTCCTCACCGGGCCCGGCGCCGGCCCCGCCGAACTCGGCGCCGCGCTCGCCGCGTCCGGACTGCCCCGTGTCCTCGTCGTCTCCGCCGCCCTCGGCTCCGCCGAGGAGGACGTCGTGCGCCTCTCCCCCGCCGACGCCGCCGCCCGCTCCTGGCCCGGCGGCACCGTCAACGTCGTGCTCTGCCTCGACGAGCGCCCCGGCCGCGCCCTCGCCCCCGCACGGCGCGCCCTCGCCGGCCCCGGCCCGTACCCCCTGACGCGCCGCCCGGGCGACGGGTGGGCGCTTCCCGAGGCGGACTTCGAGCACCGGGCCGGCATGGTCACCAAGTACGAGGTCCGCGCCCTCGTCCTGGCCCGCCTCGCTCCCCGCCCCGGCGGCCTGGTGTGGGACGTGGGCGCCGGGTCCGGGTCGGTCGCGGTGGAGTGTGCCCGGTTCGGGGCCGCCGCCATCGCCGTGGAGCGGGACGCCGGCGACGTCGCGCGGATCCGGGCCAACGCGCGGGCGCACGGCGTCGACGTCCAGGCCGTACACGGCACCGCCCCCGCCGCACTGGCCCACCTGCCCGACCCCGACGCGGCGTTCGTCGGCGGCGGGGGCGGTGACGTGGCGGAGGTCGTCGCGGTGTGCGCCCGGCGTGCGCGCCGGGCCGTGGTCGTGACGCTGGCCGCCGTCGACCGTGTGCCGGGGGTACGCGCCGCGCTGGCGGCGGCCGGGTTCGCGGTGGACGGCGTGCTGCTGCAGTCCTCCCGGCTCACGCCGCTGCCCGGCGGGGTCACCCGACTCGCCGCGACCAACCCGGTGTTCGTCCTGTGGGGCCTGCGCACCGGAGACGAGGAACCGCACCGCAGGACCGCGAGCCGCGCCGCCTCAGAGCCGTACGACACCCAGGGAGCCGCACCCGTGACCGCACCGCCCCGCAGGACCGCCCCGTGATCGGCCTCGTCGCCGCCACCGCCGCCGGCTCCGCCGCCGCGCGGCGCCTGGCCGTCGCCTGGCCGGAGCGGACCCGCCGCTACGACGAGGGCCCGGTCCGTACCGCCCTCGCGCGCGCCTTCGAGGACTGCGACCAGCTCGTCTGCTTCCTCGCCACCGGCGCCACGGTCCGTCTCCTGGCCCCTCTGCTGCGCGGCAAGGCCACCGATCCCGGGGTGGTCTGCGTCGACGAGGCGGGCCGCTTCGCCGTCGCCCTCCTCGGCGGCCACGGCGGCGGCGCCAACGAGCTGGCCAGCGAGGTCGCGGGCCTGCTCGGCGACGGCTGCACGCCCGTCGTGACCACCGCCACCGACGCCGTCGGCATCCCCGGCCTCGACTCCGTCGGCTGGCCCGCCGAAGGCGCGGTCGCGGCCGTGACGCGGGCGATTCTGGACGGCGCTCCCGTCGCGCTGCGGGCCGACGCGACGTGGCCGCTGCCCGCGCTGCCGCCGCACGTGGGGGTCTCCGGCGTGGCGACGGACGTGCGCCTCTACGTCACCGACCGCCGCCTGCCGCTCGCGGCCCGCGAGGCCGTCCTCCGCCCACCGTCCCTCGTCGTCGGCGTGGGGGCCAGCCGCGGGGCCGGGGTGGACGAAGTGCTGGGCGTCATCGAGGACGCCCTCGACGACGCCGGGCTGAGCCCACGCTCCGTGACCGCGCTCGCGACCGTCGACGCCAAGGCCGGCGAGCCGGGCCTGCTCGCCGCCGCCGAGCGCCTGGGGGTGCCGCTGCGTACGTTCCCCGCCGCCGAACTGGCCGCCGTCGACGTGCCCACCCCCTCCGCCGCACCCCTGGCCGCCGTCGGCACGCCCAGCGTCGCGGAGGCCGCCGCGCTCACGGGCGCCGGCCCGGGCGCCGAACTCCTCGTGCGCAAACGGAAGTCCACCCCCGCCGGCCGGCCGGCAGATCACCACGCCGACTCACTCCCCGGCCGCGGCACCGGCACCGTCGCCGATCAGCCCGCCGGGTCCGCCGCCGAACGGCCCCGCCGCCCCGCCATGGCCACGTGCGCCGTCGCCCGCCGCCGCCCCCGCGGACGGCTCGCCGTCGTCGGCCTCGGCCCCGGTGCCCGCGACCTGCTGACGCCGCGGGCCCGCGCCGAGCTGCGCCGGGCGTCCGTGATCGTCGGCCTCGACCAGTACGTCGCGCAGATCCGCGACCTGCTCCGCCCCGGCACCCGGGTCCTCGCCTCCGGCCTGGGCGCCGAGGAGGAGCGGGCCCGTACCGCGGTGGCCGAGGCCCGCGCGGGCCGCGCCGTGGCGCTGGTCGGCAGCGGCGACGCCGGGGTCTACGCGATGGCCGCGCCGGCGCTGGCGGAAGCGGGCGCGGACATCGACGTCGCCGGCGTGCCGGGCGTGACGGCGGCTCTGGCCGCGGCGGCGCTGCTGGGTGCGCCGCTGGGGCACGACCACGTCTCCGTCAGCCTCTCCGACCTGCACACCCCGTGGGAGGTCATCGCGCGCCGGGTGCGGGCGGCGGCGGAGTCGGACCTCGTGGTCACGTTCTACAACCCGCGCAGCCGCGCCCGTACCCGGCAGCTCCCGGAGGCGCTGGCGCTGCTGGCGACGCACCGCGCGCCCACGACGCCGGTGGGCGTGGTGCGCAACGCGTCCCGCCCGGAGGAGCACGTGCTGCTGACGACGCTCGCCGAACTCGACCCGGGGACGGTCGACATGATGACCGTGGTGACGGTCGGCAACTCGGCGACCCGCGAGATCGAGGGCCGGATGGTGACGCCGCGCGGCTACCGGTGGCAGATGTGAACGCCCGTACGCGCCCCGCTCCGGCCGCGGCGGCACCGACCGGCACCGGCGGCCCTCCGCGGCGCGCCCTCACCGTCACCGACCGCTGCACCGGCTGCGGTGCCTGCCTCCTCACCTGCCCCGAGCACGCCGTCCGCCCCCGCGGCGGCGCCCTGTTCGTACGCGCCGACGTGTGCACGGGCTGTCTGGAGTGCGTGGAGGTCTGCCCGGCCGACGCCATCGACGAGGCCCCGGAGGAGTGCCCGTGACGAGGACCGTCCACCCCATCGAGGAGGAGTCGTACCGCCGGCTGCGCGCCCGCGTCGGCACGGCGCATCTCCCGCCGCTGACCCGCGCGGTCGTCGAGCGTGTCATCCACTCGTCCGCCGATCTCGCCTACGCCGACGACCTGGTGTGCGACGAGGCGTCGCTGACCGCCGCGCATGCCGCGCTGCACGCCGGTGCGCCGGTCGTCGCCGACGTCGAGATGGTCGCGGCGGGCATCACCGCCCGCAGGGCGGTCTGCAGGCTGCGCGACGCCGTGGCCGCACCCGGCCTGACCCGCTCGGCGGCGGCCGTGCGGCTGGCGTACGAGCACGTGGGTGACGGCGCCGTCTGGGTGGTCGGCTGTGCGCCGACGGCGCTGGAGGAGCTGACCGGGCTGGGCGCGGCGCCGGCTCTGGTGGTCGGGCTGCCGGTGGGGTTCGTGGGAGCGGTGGAGAGCAAGGCGGCGCTCCGCGCCACGGGGCTGCCGGCGATCAGCAACGTCTCGGAGAAGGGGGGCTCGGCGGTCGCCGCCGCGGCCGTCAACGCCCTGCTCTACGCAGCGCCCCCGCCGGGCCCTCCGGCCGCCGCGGACCGTCCCGCCCGGCTCCGCCCGGGTTCCGTACCACCGAGGAGACCCCAGTGACCAAGCCCGCCCTGCTCATCGCCGGTCACGGCACCCGTGACGCCGCCGGTGCCGAGGCGTTCCGCGCGTTCGTGCGGGCGCTCGCCGACCGCCGCCCCGGGCTGACCGTCGCCGGCGGTTTCATCGAGCTGTCGCCGCCGCCGCTGGGCGAGGCCGTCGCCCGGCTCGTGGACCGCGGCATACGGCACTTCGCGGCCGTACCCCTCATGCTCGTCTCCGCCGGGCACGCCAAGGGCGACATCCCCGCCGCGCTGGCCCGCGAGAAGGAGCGCCACCCCGGCCTCTCGTACGCCTACGGCCGCCCCCTGGGCCCGCATCCGAAGCTGCTCGCCGTGCTGGAGCGGCGCGTCGACGAAGCCCTGGCCGGGGACCCGGACGGGAACCGGCGCACGGATGCGGGCGCCGAACGGGCCCGTACCACCGTCCTCCTCGTCGGCCGGGGCTCCACCGACCCCGACGCCAACGCCGAGGTGCACAAGGCCGCCCGGCTGCTCTGGGAGGGCCGCGGCTACGCGGGCGTGGAGACGGCGTTCGTGTCGCTCGCCGCGCCCGACGTGGCCGCCGGACTGGAGCGCTGCCGGCGGCTGGGCGCCGCCCGCGTCGTCGTGCTGCCCTACTTCCTCTTCACCGGGGTGCTCCCCGAGCGCGTCGCCAGCCAGGCACGGCGGTGGGCGGCGGCCCACCCCGGGGCCGACGTGCGCACGGCGGGGGTCATCGGCGCGGCGGAGGAGCTGGTGGAGCTGGTCGGGGAGCGGTACGACGAGGCCGTCGCCGGGGACCTGCGCATGAACTGCGACTCCTGCGTCTACCGCGTCGCCCTGCCCGGGTACGAGGACAAGGTCGGCGCCCCGCAGCAACCCCACTTCCACCCCGGCGAGGACGGCCCGGCCCACGGCCACGGCCCTCACCTCCACGGCCACCACGCCCACGGCGGCCACGCCCATGCGCACTGAACCCTCCCCGCCCGTCCGTCACGACCTGCGCCACCACGGCGACGCCGAACTCCGCGACGCCGCCCCGGGCCTCACCGACCTCGCCGTCAACGTCCGCGCCGGCACTCCCCCCGCGTGGCTGAAGGCCCGCCTCGCCGACTCCCTCGACCGGCTCGCCGCCTACCCCGACGGCCGTGCCGCCCGCGCCGCCGTCGCCGCCCGTCACGGGGTGCCGGACGCCCGGGTGCTGCTCACCGCGGGTGCGGCGGAGGCGTTCGTGCTGCTGGCCCGGGCGCTGCGGCCGGCGGTGCGCCGGGCTGTCGTCGTCCACCCGCAGTTCACGGAGCCGGAGGCGGCGCTGCGGGACGCGGGGTACGCCGTGGACCGGGTGCTGCTGCGCCCGGAGGACGGCTTCCGGCTGCCACCGCGGGCCGTGCCGGAGGACGCCGACCTCGTCGTCGTCGGCAACCCCACCAACCCGACGTCCGTCCTCCACCCCGCCGCCGCCGTCGCCGCGCTGGCCCGGCCGGGGCGCGTCCTCGTGGTGGACGAGGCGTTCATGGACGCGGTGCCGGGTGAGCGGGAGTCGCTGGCCGGGCGCGCGGACGTCCCCGGTCTGGTCGTCCTGCGCAGCCTCACCAAGACCTGGGGGCTCGCGGGCCTGCGCGTCGGCTACGTCCTCGCCGACCCCGCGACGGTCGCCGTCCTGCAACGGGCCCAGCCGCTGTGGCCGGTGTCGACGCCGGCGCTGGCGGCGGCGGAGGCGGTGTGCGCGCCGCGGGCGCTCGCGGAGGCGGAGGAGGCGGCGGCGGCGATCGGTGCGGACCGGGCGTATCTGCTGTGCAGGCTCGGGGAGTTCGCGGAGGTCACGACCGCCGGGACGGCGGAGGCGCCGTTCGTCCTGGTACATGTCTCCGGCGGTGCGGGAGGCCCCGGCGGTGCGGGAGGGGACGGCGCCGCCGCCGGTCCCGTCGTACGCGCGCGGCTGCGCCGCCTCGGCTTCGCCGTTCGCCGGGGCGACACCTTCCCCGGCCTCGGCCCCGGCTGGCTGCGCCTCGCGGTGCGGGACCGGCGGACGACGGACCGGTTCGCCGAGGCGCTGGCCCGCGCGCTGGTGTGACCGCGGGACGGGAGCGGGCCCGGCGGGTGGCGGCGCCGCCGGACGGGCGGCGCGTGCGGGCGGCGTGCGAACCGCCGCCGCCCGCGCCGTACGTCAGCTCTCCCGGACGCCGTCCACCGTGCGGGGCACACCCGCGGGGTTGTCCTCGCGCAGTTCGGCGGGCAGCAGTGCCCGGGGCGCGTTCTGGTACGCCACCGGGCGCAGCCAGCGCTCGATCGCCGTGCCGCCGACGGAGGTCGAGGTCGACGTCGTCGCCGGGTACGGGCCGCCGTGCTGCTGCGCGGGGGCGACGGCGACGCCCGTGGGCCAGCCGTCGATGAGGATCCGCCCGGCGAGGGGCGTCAGTTCGGCCAGCAGCCGCGCCGCGCCGCCGTCCCCGTCCGCGGTCCCCGCCTCTTCCTCCGCCTCCGCGGCGCCCAGGTGGGCGGTCGCCGTGAGGCTGCCCGGCACCCGGGCCAGCACCTCGGAGACCTGCGCCACGTCCTCGTACCGCACGAGGACGGTCACGGGCCCGAAGCACTCCTCCAGCAGCAGGTCGTACTCGCCGCCGCCCGCGAGGCGTTCGGCGTCGACGCTGAGGAAGCCGCCGCTGACGGTGTGCTCGCCGCCCGCGCCCGGCGTCAGCGGGCTCTGCACGCCTTCGAGCGCGGCGCGCTCGCGTACGCCCGCGACGAAGGCGTCCCGCATCCGGTGGTCGAGCATGACGCCCGCCTCGGTCTCGCTGACCGCCGCCGTGAGCGACGTGACGAGCCGGTCGCCGGCCTCGCCCGCAGGGACCAGGACCAGCCCCGGCTTGGTGCAGAACTGCCCGACGCCCAGCGTCATCGACGCCGCGAGCCCGGCGCCGATCTCCTCGGCCCGCTCCCCGGCCGCCGCCGCGCTGACGACGACGGGGTTCAGGCTGCCCAGCTCGCCGTGGAACGGGATGGGCCGGGGCCGCGCGGCGGCGGCGTCGAACAGGGCCCGTCCGCCGCGGACCGAGCCGGTGAACCCGGCGGCGGCGACGAGCGGATGGCGCACCAGCTCCACGCCGGCGTCGAAGCCGTGGAGGACCGAGACGACCTCCTGCGGCAGCCCGGCCTCCTCGGCCGCCCGGTGCAGCAGCGCCACGGAAAGCTCGGAGGTGCCGGGGTGGTCGGGGTGGGCCTTGACCACGACGGGGCAGCCGGCGGCGAGCGCGCTGGCGGTGTCGCCGCCGGGAACGGAGAAGGCGAGGGGGAAGTTCGAGGCGGAGTAGACGGCGACGACGCCCAGCGGCACCTTCCAGCGGCGCAGGTCGGGCCGCGGCGGGGCGAGGGTCGCGTCGGCGTGGTCGATGCGCACGTCGAGGAAGTCACCGGCCTCGGCGATGTCGGCGAAGGCGCGCAACTGGTAGGTCGTGCGGGTGAGTTCGCCGCTGAGCCGGCCGGGCCCGAGGGCGGTCTCGGCGTCGGCGCACTCGACGACCTTGTCGACGTGCTGGTCGAAGAGATCGGCCGCGGCCCGCAGCAACCGGGCGCGCTGCGCGCGTTCGGCGAGCGCCGGGGCGGCGGCGTGCGCGGCGCGTACGGTCTTGTCGACCTCCTGGGGGGTCGCCTCGGTGGCGACCTGCTCCCGGCGGTTACCGGTGCGGGGATCGACGCTCCAGACTGGTGCGGACAACTGAGATGTCTCCGTTCCTCTTGCACACATGGCGGACGGTGCCCGACGATACCGGTGGTTCGGTATTCTGAACGCCGTCTCTATACATGAATCTTTTCTCGGATTTTTACGCTGCGGCAGCAGAGAGGTCAAGCGCCATGGGGGTCGCCGACGCCGGTGGGGGTGGACAGGTCAAGTCTGCCGTTCGCACCGTGGAACTGCTCGAGTATTTCGCGGCCAGGCCCGGAATGCACAGCCTCGGTGATGTCCAGCAAGCCGTCGGCTACCCCAAGTCCAGCCTTTATATGCTCCTTCGTACGCTCACGGAGCTGGGCTGGGTGGAGACCGACGCGACCGGCACACGGTACGGGATCGGGGTGCGGGCGCTGCTCGTCGGTACGTCGTACATCGACGGTGACGAGGTCGTCACCGCCGCCCGGCCCACCCTCGACCGGCTCGCGGACGACACCACGGAGACCATCCACCTGGCCCGGCTGGACGGCGTGAACATCGTCTATCTCGCCACCCGCCAGTCGCAGCACTACCTGCGGCCGTTCACCCGCGTCGGCCGCCGGCTCCCGGCGCACGCGACGGCGCTGGGCAAGGCGCTGCTCGCGACGTACCCCGACGAGGAGATCCGCAAGCTGTTGCCGGATTCGCTGGCCCCGCTGACCGAGCACACGGTCACGGACCGGGAGCGGCTGATCGAGGAGCTGCACGGGGTGCGCGAGCGCGGATACGCCCTGGACCGGGAGGAGTCGACGCTCGGGCTGCGCTGCCTCGGGGTCGCGGTCCCCTACCGGACGCCGGCCCGGGACGCGATCAGTTGCTCGGTGCCGGTGGCGCGGCTCACGCCGGCGCACGAGCAGGGCATCCGCGACGCGCTGCTCGACGCCCGCGACCGCCTGACGCTGGCGACGCGGCATCTCTGAGGCGGGACGCCGCCGGCTCCCTTCTCCTGCCGACGCCGTCCCGCCTGCGAAGGGCCTCACACCCCGAGCAGGTCCTCGATCGGCTCGATCGCGAAGTAGATCACGAACAGCACCGACACCGCCCACATCAGCGGGTGCACCTTCCGGGCCCTGCCCATGACGCTCTGGAGAAGCGCGTAGGCGATGAAGCCGGCCCCCAGGCCGTTGGTGATGGAGTACGTGAAGGGCATCACGGCGATCGTGAGGAAGGCGGGGACGGCGATCTCGTAGCGGGTCCAGTCGACATGGCGTACCTGCGTCATCAGCAGGAAGCCGACCGCGATGAGGGCGGGGGCCGCGGCCTGGGAGGGGACGACCAGGGCGAGGGGGGTGAAGAAGAGGGCCAGGGCGAAGAGTCCGCCGGTGACGAGGTTGGCCAGGCCGGTGCGGGCGCCTTCGCCGACGCCCGCGGCCGACTCGATATAGCTGGTGTTGGAGGAGCCTGAGGCGGCGCCGCCGAAGACGGTGCCCAGGCCGTCGACGAAGAGGAGCCGGCCCAGACGGGGGACGCGGCCCTGCTCGTCGAGGAGCCCGGCCTCGCTGGTGACGCCGACGGCGGTGCCCATGGTGTCGAAGAAGTCGGTGAGGAACAGCGTGAAGACGAGCAGCACCACGGTCACTGCGCTGACCTCGTCGAACGCCCCGAAGAAGCTGAACTCCCCGAGCAGCCCGAAGTCCGGCGCCTCGACCACGTCGCCGGGCCAGTCCGGGACCGTCAGGCCCCACGCCTCGTCGGCGATGTCCGCAAGCGAGTTGAGGACGATGGCCACCACCGTCATCGCCAGGATGCTGATGAGGATGGCGCCCTTCACGCCCCGCGCGAGAAGCGACACGGTGAGCAGCACACCGGCGCAGAACACGACGACCGGCCAGCCGCTCAGCGTCCCGGTGCCGCCGAGCTGCAGCGGCACGGTGGTGCCGGCGGCGTCGGGGATGCGGGTGGCGAAGCCGGCGTCGACGAAGCCGATGAGCGCGATGAACATCCCGATGCCCACGCTGATCGCCACCTTCAGCGGCTGCGGGATGGCGTTCATGACGGCCTCCCGCACGCCGGTGGCGGCGAGCAGACAGACGACGATGCCCTCCAGCACGATGAGTCCCATCGCGTCGGGCCAGGTCATCAGGGGGGCGATCTGGTACGCGACGACGGCGTTGATCCCGAGTCCGGCGGCCAGCGCGAGCGGGAGGTTGGCGGTCACCCCCATGAGCACGGTCATCACGGCGGCGACGAGGGCGGTGACGGTGACGAGTTGGCCGAAGTCGAGCTGGTTGCCGTATTTGTCCTCAGCGCCACTGAGGATGATCGGGTTGAGCACGAGGATGTACGCCATCGTGAAGAAGGTGGCGAGCCCGCCGCGTATCTCACGCCCGGCTGTCGAGCCGCGCTCGCGGATCCGGAAGAAACTCTCCAGGCGCGCCGAACCCGGCGCCGGAGAAGGGGACTTGTCGGCAATCTGGTCGGACACGGGGTACTCCTGAGCGGCGACGGGGACGGTTGCCGTGAGCACGGCAGGTGGCATTGTGCCTGCTGGGCCGCCTGATCAGGTTGAGCTTGTGTTACACCTCAGCGGCGGAGCCGTACAGCACGGCGGCCAGCCACCGGAAGACCTCGTCCTGCAACGGGACCGCGAAAGCGTGGCCGTGCCCCGGCCACACGCGCGTGTGAAGCCGGTCGCCGGCGCCGGCGGCACCCCAGACGTCGCGCAGCCTCCCGTACGCCGCGCGCACCCCGGCGGTCGTGAAGTGCGGGTCGAGGCCCCCGTGGAAGAAGAGCATCGGGCGCGGCGCGGCGATGCTCGCGACATCGGGGAAGTCGAGGTGGCGGGCCAGGCCCGGGTGCAGCAGGTGGTACGCGGACTGACCGCGCAGCGCGTCGCCGCCCGGGGCGGTGAGGTCCTTCACCCCGGTCATCCAGCACACGCAGGCCGCCGCCGCGACGTCGTCGCTGAGTGCGGCCAGTTGCCAGGCGCGGAAGCCGCCCAGGGAGAAGCCGGCGGCGGCGATCCGCCGCGCGTCGACGCGGGCGAGGCTCGCGAGGAAGCCGGCCGCGCGCACGTCCTCGCGGGCGGTGAGCCCCGCCAGCGAGGCGCCGAGGTGGAAGACGGAACTGGCCAGCGCCTGCTGCCCGGCGTACGCGAGCGGGCCGCGGTCGCCCCAGCCGAGCGCGTCGACGGCCAGGACCACGTGGCCCCGGGCGGCCAGCTCGTCGCCGATGAACCGGCCGCCGTAGCACCGCCGCACCCACCGGAGCGCCTCCGGCAGCCGCTCCTCAGCGTCGTACCAGGGCGCGACCACCTTCTCCTTGCCGATACCGAACGTCGCGCCGTGGTCGTGCAGGACAAGCACCGCCGGGAACGGTCCGGGGCCGGACGGCGTCAGCAGCACGCCGCGCACGCGGGCGTAGCGGGTGAGGGTGAAGGTGACGGTTTCGCGGGCGTAGGCGCGCACGCCGGGCACGGCCGGGGAACGGTCAGCGAACTCCGGGTCGTACGGGATCTCGCCGGGGTCGTCCGCCGGGGCGAGGAGGTGGGCCTCGACCGTGGCGCGGGCGGCGCGCCGCCAGACGTCGACGTCGCGGAGGGGCGACGTGCCCCAGGCGAGCGGGAAGGTCAGCTCGTCCCGGAGCCGCCGGTGGAACGCGGGCAGACACCCGTCGACGATTCCGGCGGGGCCGGGGGCGGCGGCCGGGGCATCCGCGCCGCCGCCCGCGCCCGGGGCGGCCCGCCCCGGGTCCCCCGGCTCCGCCGGGCCCGTCAGCGGATCCTCCCCGCTCCCGCGCGCGGCGGCACCACGTGGGGCACCTCCCGCGGGTGGTCGACCCGGGTGCGCAGCGTCGGCCGCCAGCCCGCGTCCCGTTGCAGCGGCGTCTCGGGGAACTCCGCGTTGTGGGCCGCGACCAGGTCGGCCGGGGCGCCGTTGACGTGGTTGTGCTCCGCCGTCACCGGCGCCTCGCTCCACTTCTTCAGGATCCGGCCCGGACTCACCCCGTCGGCGAGCCGGAAGGCGTTCTTCTCCGCCACCAGCCGGGACTCGAAGCCGATACCGAAGGAGTACGCGTACGACTCGCCGGCCTCGCCGGTGATCACGTAGTGGTTGTTGTACGCGTCGACCTGCCCGAACCGCACCCGTGGCGCCCGCTCCCCGACGCCCCGGAACAGGTTGTGGTGCAGCGTGACCCGTAGCCGGCCGCGGTCGGTGTCGCCCGCCCCGTCGCTGTTGCCGATCATCAGGGTCTTGGCGTGCTCCTCGAAGACGTTCCAGGAGACGGTGACGAGGTCGGCGCCGCGGACGATGTCCAGTTCGCCGTCGTGCTGCTGGTACAGCTCACCGTAGTGGCGCGGCAGGGAGCTGTCCGGGTGGCGGCCGTCGGTGAAGGTGTTGTGGTCCAGCCAGACGTGCGTGGAGTTGTGGACGACGGCCGCGTCGTACTCGGAGTTCCAGGCGCCGCGTTCGCCGTCGGTGGGATCCCACTGCGGGAAGCAGTCGAGCGGGCTCTCCACCGTGAGGTTGCGGACGATGACGTTGTCGGCGTCCTTGATCTGCAGGCTGGCGCCGGTGATGCCGGCGTTCTCGCCCACGCCGACGACGGTGGTGTCCGACGGGATGTACACCTTGACGGCCTCGTCCTGGTTGGCGGCGGAGGCTGCGCGGGCGTCCTCCTGGGGGCCGCTGACGGGGGTGTCGTAACCCCAGACGGCGGGGTCGTAGTCAGCGAGGTACGTGTCGAAGTCGTAGCCCGGGGCCTCGAAGGAGGCGCAGCCGTCGGCGTTGGCGTCGATCGTGCCGGCCACCTTGATGATCTGCGGCGCGCCGCCGCCGGCCGCGAGTGCGGCGCGGAACTCGTCCCAGGTGCGGACGGTGTGGACGTGCTCCGGGTCGGCGGCGGCGCCGCCCGTGGTGCCGCCCGCGGCCCAGGCCCAGCCGTCGCCGGCGGGGAGGGTGCCGCGGGCGGGGTCGTGCTCGCGGTCGGGGGCGGCCCCGGCCGCCGCGGTCGTGCTCAGCAAGGCTGCGCAGCACGCGAGCGCCCCGGCCGCGTGACGTGTCCGTTGACCCATGGTGCGGCTCCTTCACAGACCTGGTACGAGCGATGAGGATGAGGGCCGGCGGCGGTGCACGACGCGACCGTGTGCAGCCGCCGCCGGCCCGGCTGGGGAGAACCCGGCGCTGCGCCTACTGCTGCTCCTGCCATTCGGCCTGAGCCTCGTTGAGCTGCTCGGCCATCCCGTCCAGAAACTCCTTCGCGCTCATCTCGCCGAGGAGGACCTTCTGGAAGGCGGGCTCGTTGTCCGTCTTGCTGATGTTGTTCCAGTCGGGCAGGTGGTACGGGAGCTGCACGATCGTCGTGCTGCCGTCGGTCAGCGACGCGAAGGCGCTGTTCTCCCGCGCCGACTCCTTGATCCAGGTGTCCTGCGACGCCTCGGTGTTGGCGGGGATCTGCGCGGCCGACTCGTTCCACTTGCTGTTGGACTCGTGACCGGCGGCGAACTCGATGAACTTCCAGGCGGCGGCCTTGTTGTCGCTGGACTTGAAGAGCCCCAGACCGTCCACCGGGTTGGAGACCTGCACCCGCTTCCCGCCCGGCCCGGTCGGCTGCGGCAGCCCGGCGAACGCGCCCTCGCCCAGCGCCTTCAGGTGGTCCTGGTACGAGCCGAGGTTGTGGCTCAGCATCCCGATGTCGCCGTTGTCGAACTGCGCGACCATCTTCACGAAGTCGTTGTTCACGTCCGCCTCGGGCGTGACCTTCTTGTACAGCCCGGCGTACTTCTCCAGCGCCGCGACGTTCTCCGGCGCGTTGACCGTCGTCTCGTCGCCCTCCCAGAACTCGGTGATGCCGGACTGCCCGTACATCGCGTCCAGCGCCTGGGCGATGGAGCCTTCGCCGCCGCGGATGGTGTAGCCGAAGGCGTTGTTCTCCTTGTCGGTCAGCTTCTCCGCCGCGTCGTAGAAGCCGTCCCAGGTGGTCGGGGCGTCGAGCCCGGCGTCCTCGAAGAGGTCGGTGCGGTACCACAGCGTGCCGTTGTTGGCGGAGGCCGGCACGGAGTACATCTCCTCTCCGCGTCCGCCCGCGGCCTTGACGCTCTCGGTCATGCTCTCGGCCAGCACGCTCTTCAGCGGGCTGTCCGCTATCCGGTCGCCGACGGGCGCCAGCGCGTCCTGCGCGACCATGTTGGCGAGGTACGAGGTGCTGACGCCGCCGACGTCCGGCAGCCCGCCGCCGGCGATGGCGGTGTCGTACTTCGACTGCACGTCGTTGATCGGGATCGGCACGTACTCGACGTCGATGTCGGGGTTCTCCGCCTCGAAGTCCTCGATGATCGTCTTCCAGATCGGCGTGCGCACCCCGCCGTTGTTGTCCCAGAAGGTGATCGTGCCCGTGCCCTTCCCCTCGCTGCCGCCGCCGCTGCTGCCGTCGTCGCCGCACGCGGCCGCGGTGAGGGTGAGCGCGCTCGCCAGGCACACGGCGGCGGCCGCTCTGATCGGTGTGGTCATGGTCATGTGTCGGCTCTTTTCGGTGAGGGATCAGCGGGTCGTTCGTGAGGCGGAACCGGTCGAATCGCGCCGTCCCGGCGTCGTCGGAACCGGGCCGCGGGGCCGTCGCCGCGGTCGGCGACCCGGAGGGAGTCGTCCATCACGCCACCGCCCTGCGCGCCAGCGCCGCCGCGGCGGCGCGGTCCAGCCGGCCGTCGGCCACGGCCGTGACGACCCGCCTCGTCAGGCTCTCCCCCGGCGCCAGCGGCACCCGCGCCGACCAGGCC
This sequence comes from Streptomyces sp. CNQ329, assembly GCF_000482585.1. Taxonomy (NCBI): domain Bacteria; kingdom Bacillati; phylum Actinomycetota; class Actinomycetes; order Kitasatosporales; family Streptomycetaceae; genus Streptomyces; species Streptomyces sp. CNQ329. The sequence continues at coordinate 84,040 of NZ_AXVU01000027.1, forward strand.
AGCGCCGAGCCGACGCCGGGGTAGCCCCGGGTGCGTACGAACCAGGGGTCGCGGCGCGTGGCGTCGGTGGCGCCGGCGAAGACGAGCGTCCAGGCGTCCGACGCCAGCGCCAGCCACGGTGCCGGCATCCCGTGCACCGCGTCCTCGCCCTCGGCCGCCGCCGTGAAGACCCGCGGCGGCCGTTCCGTCCGCGGCGCCCGCCAGAAGTAGCCGCCGTAACCGGCGCCGGGGCGGCCGTTGGTGGCGGGGCTGCCGAACGAGACCGGCGCGCCGGAGACGTTGGTCAGCGCGAACGACACGCCCAGCGCCCACGCCCCGTCGCCCGCCGGGGCGACCGCGACGGCGCGGCGCTCGCGCAGCACCTCGGCGCCGGCGGCGTACCAGCTCAGCTCCTCGACGAAGCCGTCCGGGTCGCGCAGCAGCCAGCCGGCGTGCCGCTGCTCGCCGTGGTTGTCCAGCTCGACGGGGCCCCGGTCGCGGACGAAGGTGCGCCCGCCCCAGAAGTTCGCGCCCGCGACGTCGGGGACGGCGATGCTGACGCCGAGGTGGTGCGGGTGGTCGCCGGGCATCAGCTCGGTCACCGGCACCCCGGCCAGGGTGGTGAGCGGGTGCAGGTACGGGCGGGGGGACAGCCGGCGGGCGAGGTGCGGGCGGTGGACGTAGCGGCCGACACGGCGCCCTGCGCAGCTCAGCAGGGTGGCGGCGTCGGTGCCGGTGCGGTTGCGGGAAGGGGAGGTCACGCGTGGCTCACCTCGCTTCCGGCCGCCCAGGGGGCGCCGAGTTCGGAGTAGAGGGCCAGCCGCTCGGCGCCGGCGGCGACGAGCGCGTCGATGCCGGGCACCACGCGCCGTGCCGCCGGCGGGGCGGCGGCGGACGGCGGTGCGGTGCCGGCCGGTGCGGTGCGCCACACGGCGGCGGGCAGCGGTACGGGGTCGGGCGCGGTGCGTACGGCCTCGACCACGCGCATGAACGCGCCGCCGTCCGCGACGGGCGCGAGCAGCGGCGTGCCGTCGCCGAGGTGGTCGAGGAGGTTGCCGAGGAGATCGGTCCTGGGGTACGTGATCTCCTCCGGACCGTGCCCGGCACGCTGGAGCAGGACGCGGTCCTCCTTGTACCAGAACGTGATCCGGCCGGTGGCGCCGTGCACCATCACGTACGGCTCGCCCGCCCGTTCGGCGCACAGGGTGACGGCGGCGGTGATGCCGGTGCCGCGGGCGGTGGTCAGCCGCAGGCAGGAGGTGTCGTCGGCCTCGATGTCGTGGGCGCGGTACAACTCCAGCTCGATGCCGGAGACCTCGGCCGCCCGCACGGTGCCGTCCACCGCGAGGGCGGTGGCGACGGCGTGCGCGAGCGGGTTGGTCAGCACCCCGTCGACCACGTCGACGCCGTCGAGCCGGCGCCGCCCGGTCCAGGGCGCGCGGCGGAAGTACGCCTCGTCGCGCACCCACGCGCCCGCCGCGCCGATGCCGCGCAGCGGGCCGATGGCCCCCGCGGCGACGAGCGTGCGGATGGCGGGCAGGGCGTGCGAGCCGAGGGACTGGAAGCCGATCTGGCAGGCGATGCCCGCGGAACGGCAGGCCGCCTCGATGCGCTCGTACAGCGCGAACGACGCCGCGGGCGGCTTCTCCAGCAGCAGGTGCACGCCGTACGCGGCGGCCACCACGGCGAAGTCGGCGTGGGTGGGGATGGGCGTGGAGACGACGGCCAGCCGGGCGCCGGTGCGCTCCAGCAGCGCGCCGAAGTCGGCGCTCTGCGCGACGGGTTCGCCGGCGAACTCGTCGGCGGTCAGCGGGCGTGTCTCGCAGACGCCGACAAGTGCGACCCGGCGCGACCGCTCCAGCCTGCGGATGTTCTCCAGGTGCCGGCGCCCGTGCCCGCGGGCCCCGGCCAGCACGACGGGCACGGGAGCGGGAGCGGAGCCGGGGATACGGCGTCCGTTGCGGGTCGTCATCCCTTCACCGCCCCCGCGCTGAAACCGGTGATCAGCCACCGCTGGATGAACGCGAAGACGATCACCACCGGCACCGCCGCGATCACTCCGCCCGCGGCCAGCGCGCCGAGGTCGACGCTGTCGGCGCCGATGAGCGTGTGGAGACCGACGGGGATGGTCTGCTTGTCCTGCTCGCTGAGGAACATCAGCGCGAAGAGGAAGTGGTTCCAGCTGTGCACGAACGCGAAGGAGCCGACGGCGATCAGCCCCGGCCGCAGCAGCGGCAGCACCACCGCGCAGAACGCGCGGAAGCGACCGCAGCCGTCGACCCAGGCGGCCTCCTCCAGGGCGTACGGCACGTTCTTGATGAACGTGCTGATGAGGATCAGCGACAACGGGAGCTGGAAGACCGTCTCGGCGACGACCACGCTGCCCAGCGAGTTGATCATCTGCAGGCTGCGGAAGATCTCGAAGAGCGGGACCAGCATCAGCGCGCCGGGGATGAACTGCGAGCACAGCAGCCCGAGCAGGAACAGCTTCTTGATCCGGAAGTCGAAGCGGGCCAGCGCGTAGCCGCCGGCGAGCGCGACGCCGGTCGTCATCACCAGCGTGGCGGCGCCGACGAGCATGCTGTTCTGGAAGAAGGTGGCGAAGCTGCGCTCGGTCCACACCTTGTCGAAGTGCTCGAACGTCATCGGCCACGGCACCAGCGACGTGGAGCCCGCGGGGCGCACCGCGAAGAGCAGCATCCAGTAGAACGGGATGAGCGTGAAGAGCAGGTAGAGCCCGAGCGGTACCCATATCTGCCAGCGCGGTACCTCGTCGTACGCCCGCCGCCTGCGCAGCCGCCGGCGGCGGGCCGGCGGGGCGGGCGCGTCGCCGCGGGCGCGCGGGGGCGCGGCGAGCGCGGTCGGAGCGGTGCTCATCGGTTGTCGCCTCCGAACTTGCTCAGACGCAGGTAGAGGATCGAGCAGAAGAGGAGGATCACGAACGCGACGGTCGTCAGCGCCGAGGCGTAGCCGAAGTCGTGGCCGTGGATGCCGGTGTTGGCGACGTACAGCGGGAGGGTGGTCGTCACGCCCGCGGGGCCGCCGCCGGTGAGGGTGTAGAGGAGGTCGACGTTGTTGAACTCCCACACCGCACGCAGGAGCGTCGACAGGATGACGGCGTCCCGCAGATGGGGCAGGGTGATGTGCACGAACTGCCGCAGCCGTCCGGCGCCGTCGACCGCCGCGGCCTCGTACAGGTCCTTCGGCACGGACTGGAGGTCGGCGAGGATGAGGATGGCGAAGAAGGGCACGCCGCGCCAGAGTTCGGCCAGGACCGCGGCCCAGAAGACGGTGCCGGTGTCGGAGAGCACCGAGGTGCCGTACGAGCCGATGCCGGCGTCGGCGAGGTAGCGGCTGACGCCGGTGGCGGGGTTGTAGAGCAGCATCCAGATCGTCGTGGTCAGGACGCCGGAGACGGCCCACGGCGAGAACACCAGCGCGCGGGCGAACGCGCGGCCCACGAACGTCTGGTTGACGATCAGCGCGAGGGCGAGGCCGAAGGCGAGCTGGAGGCCGACCTCGACGACGACCCACTTGGCGCTGAAGGCCAGGGAGTCCCAGAACAGCGGGTCGTCGGTGAGCAGCGTGGTGAAGTTCTCCATCCCCGCGAAGCCGTCGCGCCAGGGCTTGGTGACGTTGTAGTGCTGCAGGCTGTAGTAGAAGACGCTGACCATCGGGTACGCGATGAAGCCCAGCATCAGCAGCCCCGCGGGGGCGATCAGCAGATACGGAAGGCGCCGGGAGCCCCCGCGCCGGCCTCCCCCGCGCCGGTTCTCCGCGCGCCGCCGGGACTTTCCCGGCGGCTGCGCCACGGCTTGGGCCATGTCTGCTCCTATCGGTGCCGTCGAAGCGCTTCGCGAACGTCGTGCGGTGAGTCGGGCAAGCTCTGGCGGGATCGGTCAGGGGTGGTGCAGAACCGGGGCGGTCAGCCCGCGTAGGGCTCGGGCACCCGGCCCGTGCGGGCCAGGAAGGCGAAGTCGCAGCCGGTGTCGGCCTGCGTGATCTGGTCGGCGTACAGGGCGCCGTAGCCGCGCTCGTAGCGCGGGGGCGGCGGCGTCCAGGCGGCCCGGCGGCGGGCCAGTTCCGCGTCCGCGACCTCCAGCCGCAGGGTGCGCGCCGCGACGTCCAGGGTGATGAGGTCGCCGTTCTCGACGAGCGCCAGGGGCCCGCCGACGTACGCCTCGGGGGCGACGTGCAGCACGCAGGCGCCGTAACTCGTGCCGCTCATCCGGGCGTCGGAGATCCGCACCATGTCGCGTACGCCCTGCTTGAGCAGGTAGGCGGGGATGGGCAGCATCCCGTACTCCGGCATGCCGGGGCCGCCCAGCGGACCCGCGTTGCGCAGCACCAGCACGTGGTCGGCGGTCAGCGCGAGCGCCGGATCGTCGATGGTGTCCTGCAGCGCCCGGTAGTCGTCGAAGACGGCGGCGGGGCCGGTGTGCGCGAGCAGCCGGGGCTCGGCGGCGACGTGCTTGATGACCGCGCCGTCGGGGCAGAGGTTGCCGCGCAGGACGGCCACGCCGCCCTCGCCGGCGACGGGGTTGTCGCGGGGGCGGATCACCTCCTCGTCGTGGACGCGGGCACCGGCGAGCCGGTCGCGCAGCGGGCCGGTGACGGTGGGGCGGTCGAGGTGCAGCACGTCGGTGAGGCGGGAGAGCAGCGCGGGCAGCCCTCCTGCGAAGTGGAAGTCCTCCATCAGGAACCGGCCGCCGGGCCGCACGTCGGCGAGCACCGGCACGGTGCGCGCGATCCGGTCGAAGTCGGCGGGGGCCAGGGCGACGCGGGAGCGGCCGGCCATGGCGATCAGGTGGATGACGGCGTTGGTGGAGCCGCCGAGGGCGAGGACGGTGGCGGCGGCGTCGTCGTACGCCTCGCGCGTGAGGATCCGCGCGGGGGTCAGGTCCTCCCGCACCATCCCGACGATCCGCGAGCCCGCCGCCGCGGCCATCCGCTCGTGCCCGGAGTCGACGGCGGGGATCGAGGAGGCGCCGGGCAGGGTCATGCCGAGCGCCTCGGCGGCGGCGGTCATGGTGGAGGCGGTGCCCATGGTCATGCAGTGGCCGGGCGAGCGGGCGAGTCCGCACTCCAGCTCGGCCAGCTCGCAGTCGCCGATGAGCCCGGCGCGGTGGTCGTCCCAGTACTTCCACATGTCCGTGCCGGAGCCGAGGACTTCGCGGCGCCACCGGCCGGGCAGCATCGGCCCGGAGGGAACGAAGAGGGCCGGCAGGCCGGCGCTGGCGGCGCCCATGAGCAGCGCGGGCGTGGTCTTGTCGCAGCCGCCCATGAGCACCGCGCCGTCGACCGGGTAGGAGCGCAGCAGCTCCTCGGTCTCCATGGCGAGGAGGTTGCGGTAGAGCATGGGCGTGGGCTTCTGGAAGGTCTCCGACAGGGTGGCGACGGGGAACTCCAGCGGGAAGCCGCCGGCCTGCCAGACGCCGCGCTTGACGGCCTGCGCGCGCTCGCGCAGGTGGGCGTGGCAGGGGTTGATGTCGGACCAGGTGTTGAGGATGGCGACGACGGGCTTGCCGAGGTGTTCCTCGGGCAGGTAGCCGAGCTGCCGGGTACGGGCACGGTGGCTGAAGGAGCGCAGTCCGGCGGCGACTCCGTCCCCGTACCAGCGGTGGCTGCGCAACGCGCGCTCCGGACCGCGCGCTTCGCCGGTCATATCCCCCACCCCCGGACGAGCTGCGCCACCCGCTCCCGCACCGGCTCCGGCAGCAGCCGGCCCGGCGGGCGCACGTCGCGGCGGGCCAGGCCCAGTGCGGCCAGGGCCTCCTTGACGACGGAGACGTTGTCGGCGGAGGCGTCCGCGGCGCGCAGCTCCTCGAACGGGCGGATCTGCTCCCAGACCCGCATGGCCGCGGGGTAGTCGGCGGTGCGCAGCGCCTCCAGCATCGCGAGCGACACCTTCGGCGCGACGTTGACCAGGCCGGAGGTGAAGCCGGTGGCGCCGCACGCCCAGTAGGCGGGCGCGTACAGCTCGGCGAGCCCGGCGACCCAGACGAACCGCTCGGTCCCGGCGTCGCGCGTGAACGCGGCGAAGCGGGCGGCGTCGGGGACGGAGTACTTGACGCCGACGACGTTGGGGCACAGCTCGCCCAGCCGGGCCAGCCGGGTGCCGTCGAGGCGGTCGCTGCGGATGTACGGCACGACGCCCAGCCCGGGGACGGCCTCGGCGATGGCGCGGTGGTAGTCGACCCAGCCGCTCTGCGAGACGTACGGGTGCACGGGCTGGTGCACCATCACCATCTCGGCGCCGGCGTCCCCGGCGTGCCGGGCGGCCTCGACGGCGGTGGGCAGGTCGTGGCCGACGCCGACGATGACCGCGGCCTCGCCGCGGACTTCGGCGACGGTCAGCTCGGTGACGCGGCGGCGCTCGGCGGGGTCCAGGGAGTAGTACTCGCCGGTGTTGCCGTTGGGGGTGACGGTCCGTACGCCGCCGTCGAGGAGGCGGCGCAGCAGCGCGCGGTAGCTGTCCTCGTCGATGGCGCCGGCCGCGTCGAAGGGCGTGACGGGGATGGCGACGGCCTCGGCGAGCGCGAGCCTGAGGTGGTCCATGGGGCCGGCCTTCCTGTCGGGTGCGTCGGGGCGGTCCGGGGCGGCGGATCCGTGCGGGGCGGCGGTCATGCGGGAAACGCCCGGGCGAGGAACGAGGCGATGTGGTCGTGCAGCGCGGCACCCGCGGCCTGCGCGTCGCCGGCGGCGGCGAGCCGGAGGATGTCCCGGTGTTCGTCGGCCTCGCGCTCCCAGGAGGGGTTGGCGGACCAGGCGACGGTGGAGACCAGCGCGGCCTGGTCGCGCAGGTCGTCGAGCATCCGGCTGAGCAGCGGGTTGCCGCAGGGCAGGTACAGGGCGCGGTGGAAGTCGCGGTTGGCGAGACTGCGGTCGGCGGCGTCGGGCGCGGACTCGGCGCGCGCGAGGGCCTCTTCGGCGGCCTGGAGAGACGCATCGAGCGCGACGGTGCGGCGCAGCGCCTCGGGTTCGAGCAGCAGCCGCACGTCGTAGACCTCGCGGGCCATGGTGGCGTCCACGGTGCGCACGGTGGCGCCCTTGTACTGGCTCATCACCACGAGTCCGGAGCCGGCCAGCGTCTTGAGCGCCTCGCGCACCGGGGTCTTGGAGACCCCGAACTGCGCGGCGAGGTCGGCCTCGACGAGCGGCTGCCCGGGGGTGAGCTTGCCGGTGAGGATGGCGTGCTTGATCGCTTCCTGCACGTACTGCGTGCGGGAGGGGATCGGGCCTGGAGCGAAGGTCATGGCCGCCCTTGGTATCTCAGGTATCGCGTCTCATATATGACGTACGAAGTACGACGCGCTGAAAGTAGGGCGGCACGGAGGGCTCGTCAATGGGTGCGACGGCACGACTTTCGCACCGCCGGAAGGGGGTTGGGCCGGCGCCGGCGGGAAGACACCTCCGCCGGCGGGGGGTTGACCTGGCAGAACTCAGGCGGTGCAGCCGGCGCGCAGCAGCGCGGCCTCGGCGAGCCGCCGGGAGACGGTGGCGGGGTCGGGCACGGCGGACAGCCCGTAGAGCACGGTCGCGCCCTCGTGGATCAGCAGCAGCTCGTCGGCGAGCAGACCGGGGTCGCCGGCGCCGGCCCGCTCGCACAGCTCGCGCAGATAGCCGCGCAGCCAGTGCTTCTGGTCGGCGATGACCTGGCGCCCGGCGTGCCCGGTGTCGGGCAGCTCGGCGGCGGCGTTGACGAAGCTGCACCCGCGCGGGGACTGCCCGCCCATCCAGGTGCCGAGCGCGTCGAAGGTGGCGAGGATCCGGTCGCAGGCGGTGCCGCCCGCGGCGACGCGCTCGACCTCGGCGGGCAGCCAGGTGCGCCAGCGCTCGTCGCGCCGGCGCAGGTAGGCCGCCACGAGGGCCTCCTTGGAGCCGTAGCGGTCGTAGATCGTCTTCTTCGTCACGCCCGCGCGGCGGGCGATCAGGTCCACGCCCACGGCCGTGATGCCGCGGTGGTAGAAGAGCGTCTCCGCGGCGTCGAGGATCCTCAGCGCCGCGGGCGTGAGCCGCGGCTGCACCACCGTCTCCGCCGCCATCTGCGAACCACCTCCGCCGAAGAGTATACCGACCTGTTTAGTACACTGGCCAAACCGAGTAACCCGATCGGTTTAATTCTGGAGGTCAGCATGGGCGTCACGGCCGTCTCCGCCGGTCTGGTCGCCTTCTGGAGCTCCGGCTTCATCGGCGCCGAGCTCGGCACCCGCGAGGCCGCTGCCGACACCCTGCTCATGTGGCGCTTCCTCGCCGCGGCGGCGCTCTTCTGCGGCGGCTGGCTGCTGCTGCGCCGCCGCCTGCTCCCCCGCCGGGCCCTGGGCGAGCAGGCCGCCATCGGCGCCCTGTCGCAGGGCGGCTATCTGGGTGCCATCGTCTGGGCCGTCGGCCTCGGCGTTCCCGCCGGCAGCGCGGCGCTGATCGCCGCGCTGCAGCCGCTGGCCGCCGGCGCGCTGGCCGGGCCGCTGCTCGGCGAGACGGTGACCAGGCGGCAGTGGGCGGGACTGGCGGTGGGGCTCGCGGGCGTGGCCCTCGTCGTACGGGACGACCTCGGCGGCGCCGGCGCGGCGCCGCCCTGGGCGTACGCGCTGCCCTTCGCCGGCATGGCCGCGCTGCTCGGCGCCAGCGTCCTGGAGCGCCGGGCCCGCTCGCCGCTGCCCCCGGTGGACGCGGTGCCCGTGCACGTGCTGGTGAGCGCCGTGCTCTTCGGCGCGGTCGCGCTGGCCGGCGGCCGGGGCACGCCACCCGCGGGCGGCGGCTTCTGGCTGGCGGTGGCGTGGGTGGTGGTGCTGTCCACGGCCGGCGGGTACGGCTTCTACTGGCTGAGCCTGCGCCGCAGCGGCGTCACCGTGACGAGCGCGCTGATGTATCTGACGCCGCCGGTCACGGCGCTCTGGGCGTACGCGATGTTCGGCGAGGCGCCCGGCCCGGTGGCGGTGGCCGGGATGGGCGTCGCGGCGGCCGGGGTGGCGGCGGCGACCCTGGGCACGGGAGCCGCGGCGCGGCCGGCCGGCGGCCGGGGGCGCCGCGGCTCCCGGACGGTCCCCGTCCGGCGGACACGGGAGGAACCGCGGACCGGGGCCGTTCGTTAGCCGGGGCATGACTGCGATGACCCCTGGCTCGAACCTACCGCTCAGCGCCGCCCGGGTGGCCGTGGACGTCACCGCGCCGGTGCGGCTCGACGTCTCGGGCCTCCTGCTCAACGCCTCCGGCAAGGTGCGCTCCGACGACGACTTCGTCTTCTACAACCAGCCCTCGGGTCCCGGCGTGACGCACCAGTCGGCGGGCGCCGGCGACACCATCACGGTGGACACCGCCGGTGTGCCCGCGGACATCGAGAAGGTCGTGGTCACCGCCAGTCTGGACAGCGGGACGTTCGCGGGGACCGAGCCGACGGCGACGGTCCGGGACGCGGCCTCCGGCGCGGTCATCGCCACGTTCACACCGCCGCAGTTGACGAGCGAGACGGCGCTCGTCGTCGTGGAGGTCTACCGGCGCAACGGCGCGTGGAAGGTCCGCGCCGTCGGCCAGGGGTACGCGAACGGGCTCGCCGGCATCGCCACCGACTTCGGCGTCAGCGTCGACGAGCCGGCGGCCACACCCGCCCAGGCCGCGCCCGCCGCCGCACCCCCGCCGCCGGCCGCCCCCGCCCCGCCCCAAGCACCCGCGGCCCCGCAGGCCCCGGCAGCGCCGCAGCCGCCCGCCGCACCGGTGCCCGGCTCCATGCCCCCGCCGCCCCCCGGCCAGTGGGGCGCCCCCGCCGCGCCGCCCCCCGCCCCCCCGGCACCCGGCGCGCCCGCCCCCGGCGGCTTCGGCCCGCCCCCGGCCGCCGCCCCGCAGCAGCCGGGCCCGCCGCCGCCCGCCGCGCAGCCCGGGAAGATCAACCTGGACAAGGGCCGCGTCAACCTCCAGAAGAACCAGACGGTTTCCCTGGTCAAGGGCGGCCGTCCGCTGCTGACCACGGTGAAGATGGGCCTGGGCTGGGAGCCCGCCTACGGCGGTGGCCGCCGCCGCGCCAAGTCCATCGACCTGGACGCCTCCGTCATCGCGTACGGCCCCCAGCGCAACAAGATCGACAACTGCTTCTTCGGCAAGCTCCAGATCCTCAACGGCGCCATCCAGCACTCCGGCGACAACCTGACCGGCGAGGGCGCGGGCGACGACGAGGTCATCACCGTCCACCTCGGCGGCCTGCCGCCGGACGTCACCGGCCTGGTCTTCACGGTCAACTCCTTCTCCGGCCAGAAGTTCACCGACGTCGCCAAGGCGTACTGCCGCCTGATGGACGGGCAGACCGGCGAGGAACTGGTCCGCTTCGACCTCACCTCGTCCGAGCCTCGCACGGGCGTTCTCATGGCGAAGTTCATCAAGCAGTTCAGCGGTGAGTGGGAGATGACCGCCCTCGGCGAGTACGTCGACTCGCGCACCGTGAAGGGCATGGTCAAGCCCGCCGCGGCGGCCCTCTAGCGCCCGCCCGCTTGTCGCGCAGGGCGGCGGGGCCGGGTTCGTGTGACCCGGCCCCGCCGCCCTGTCGTGCGCCTTCCCGCTACGCCAGGTCGCGCACCCGGACGTTGCGGAACTCCAGGGCCGACTCCGCGTCGTGGTTCTGCAGGCCGATGTAGCCCTCGGCGAACTGCCGGCCGCTGGTGCCCGGGTCGTCCGGGCGGCCCGGGAAGGGCAGACCGGGCTTGTTCTCGAACTCGTTGATGACCTCGCCGTTGCGGATCACCGTGTACTGCTGGCCGACCACCCGGATCTCCAGGTCGTTCCACACGCCCTTGTCGGTGGGCTTCGCGGCGGCGAGGTCGAGGTCGGCGAAGCCGTAGACCGAGCCGGTCTTGCGCGGATCGTTGCCGGAGGTCTCGGGCGAGTCGTTGATCTGGATCTCGTGCCCGCAGTTGACGGCCACCCACGCCGGATCGTCCGTCAGGCACTCCGGGTGGGCCGCCGGGTCCACTCCCGGGAAGCGGACCAGGACGCCGCTGTTGGAGCGGTTCTCGTCCGCCCGCTCGTCGCGGAACTGCAGCCGCAGCGAGAAGTCGCCGAACTCCTCCTTCTCGTACCAGAGCATGCCGAGCCCGTCGGTGGCCGGCTCCGGGCCGGTGACCATCGAGCCGTCGTCGTTCAGCTCGAAGCCGCGCCCGCCGACGTAGCCCCAGTCGTCGAACGACTCCCGGCTGCCGTCGAAGATCACCTCGTACGGCGCGGGCCCGTGCTTCCCGCCGATGCCGGACTGCGCCGCCGTCAGGACCAGCCGCGCGTACTCCGCGGGGCCGATGACGTCGGCGCGCAGCAGGGAGCGGGACACCTTCTCGGTGTGCTTCACGAACGCGCCCCGGCTCTGCCAGGAGCGCTCGTCGTCGATGAGGTCGTTGACCGTGCAGCCGCCCCCGGCGGCGCGGTTGGGCACGCCGCTGTCGTCGTCCAGGAAGCGGACGGTGGGGCGGGCGTCGGGGGCGGCGCATGTCTTGTCGCCCGCGGGTGCCGGCGCGGTGTCCCCGGCGGCGACCGCGGTCGGGGCGAGCAGTCCCCCGGCGAGGGTGGCGGCGGCCAGGGCGGTGCCGGCGAGCGGAAGGCTCGTACGACGCATGGTGTGGCTCCTCGGGTGGTGTGGTCGGGCGTACGGGTCAAGGGGCCGTGGGGGGATGCGGTGCTACGGCGCGGAAGGCGCCCGCGGCCGGGCCGCGGACGCGGCCCCGGGCGCGCCGCGCGCTGCCTGCACAGCGCACGGCTGCCGGTCGTGGCCCGCCGGCGCGGGGTGATGCGCGCCGGCGGGCGGATACGTGCGGTCTTCCCCGCCGCGCCGCCCGCCGGTGCTCCCCTCGGGGCGCCGGCGGCGGTGCGGTATCGGCCCGTGGCCTCGGGTCTGCCCGGCGGATCGTCGAGCCCGATCCGCCGGGGGACCCTAGCCGCGGCCGAGGTGGAAGCTGTCCAGCCTGAACTCCCCTCCGGTGAAGACCAGATACAGCGACGTCGTCCCGTCGGGCGCGTCCGTCACCTCAGCGCTCACCTCGCTCCAGCCGCTCTCGGTGCCCACCGGGGCGGTGGCGAGCACCGGCCCGTCGGGCGCGCCCGCACGCAGCTCCACGGCGCCGTCGGTGCTGCCGGCGGCGTCGACCCGGGCGGTCAGGTCGGTGGTGCCGCCCAGCGCGTACGGCTCGAAGGCGATCCAGCCGCCGCTCCCGCCGGTGACGGCCCGGCCGCCCTCGGCGCCGCTCGCGTCGCCGGCCTCGGCGCCCTCCGCGCTGTCGAAGTGCTCGGCCTGGCGGTGCGCGGGCTGGAGCTTGTGCTCGGCGCTGGCGTTCAGCGCAGGCACGCCGGCCGTGGCGCCGCCGCCGTCGGTGTAGCGGGCGCGGATGAGGCCGAAGAGGTTGGCGTGGTCGTCGTGCCGGTCCTCCTCGAAGGTCTCGATGGTGCCGGTGCAGCCCTCCTCGAAGGTCATCGGGTGGCCGTGGGTGTCGTGGCCGAGCGCGTAGTCGACGCGCACCCGGGAGCAGTCGATCTCACCGTCCTCGGCGTCGGTGACCGCCACCTCGAACGGGATGGCGTCGCCGTACTCGAAGACCGTGCCGTCGGCGGGCAGCTTCAGCTCCACCTCGGGCGGGGTGTTGCCGGCGACGACGCGGACGGCGGAGGTGCCGGTGTTGCCGTCCGGGTCGGTGACGGTGAGGACGGCGGAGTACTGGCCGTCCTTGTGGTAGTTGTGCTTCGGGTTCTTCTTGTCGGAGGTCTTGCCGTCACCGAAGTCCCAGCGGTAACGGAGCTGGTCGCTGTCCTCGTCGGCGGTGCCGGCCGAGGAGAACGCGACCTTCAGCGGAGCGTGCCCGGTGGTCGCGTCGGAGGAGGCCACGGGCACGGGGGCGAAGCCCTGGGCGGCGCTCTGGATGCGGTAGAGGGCCGAGTTCTGGTCGCCGTTGAAGAAGCCGGTGCCGTAGTCGAGGAAGTACAGCGCCCCGTCCGGCCCGAACTCCATGTCCATGATCTTGCTGCCGGACGAGAAGTCCTCGATGGCGCCGACACCGCCGTCCTCGCCCACACCGATGGTCTTGATCCACTCGCGGCCCTGCTCACCGGCGAAGAACAGCCCGTCGTAGCGCTCGGGGAGCTGGAGCCGGGAGTCGAGGTCCGGGTCGTGGTGGAAGACCGGGCCGGCCATCGGGGACTCCGAGCCGTCGCCGAACTCCGGGATGGAGTCGCCGTCGTAGGCGATCCAGGCGGACTGGGCCGGGGGCAGCTCGGTCAGGCCGGTGTTGCGCGGCGACTCGTTGCGGGGTGCGGCGCAGTCGAACGCCTCGCCGGACTCGCCGGTGGCGAAGTCGTAGTCGATGTAGGCGTCGTTCTCGCCGTGGCAGTACGGCCAGCCGAAGTTGCCGGCCTCGGTGATGCGGTTGAACTCCACCTGGCCGCCGGGCCCGCGCGCCGGGTCGGCCGCGCCGGAGTCGGGGCCGTAGTCGCCGACGTAGACGGTGTCGGTCGCCTTGTCGACGCTCATCCGGAACGGGTTGCGGAAGCCCATGGCGTAGATCTCGGGCCGGGTCTTCTCGGTACCGGGCGCGAAGAGGTTGCCGTCCGGGACGGTGTATGAGCCGTCGGCGGGGTCGACCTTGATGCGCAGGATCTTGCCACGCAGGTCGTTGGTGTTGCCCGCGGAGCGCTGCCCGTCGAAGGACGGGTTGCGGGTCTCGCGCTCGTCGATGGGCGTGTAGCCGTCGGAGGAGAAGGGGTCGGTGTCATCGCCGGTGGACAGCAGCAGGTTGCCCTCGCTGTCGAAGGCGATGTCGCCGCCGTTGTGGCAGCACCGGCCGCGGTCGGTGGTGACCTCCAGCACGGTCTTCTCGCTGCCCAGGTCCAGGGTGCCGTCCTGGTTCAGGGTGAAGCGCGACAGGCGGTTGACGCCCGTGTACGCCTCGAAGTCGGCGGGCTCGCCGTCGCTGGGCGCGATGCCGTGGGGGGTGCCCATGACGGGCGCGTAGTAGAGGTAGACGGCGCGGTTGTTCTCGAAGTCCGGGTCCACGCCGACGCCCTGGAGGCCGTCCTCGTCGTGCGGGTAGACGGGCAGTTGGGCGGCGACGCGGGTGCCGCCCGCGGCGCCGGTGTGCCAGAGGGTGCCGTCGCGCGAGGTGTGCAGCACGGCGCCGTCGGGGAGCACGGCGAGCGCCATCGGCTCGCCGACCTGGTCCACGCCCTTGGCGAGGGTGACCTGTTGCAGATCGGGGGCGGCGGGTCCGTCCTGGGCCGCCGCCGGCGGCTCGTGCGCGGCGCCGGCGGCGGCCATGCCGGGGGCGAGGCCGCTGCCGAGGAGCAGGGCTCCCGCGAAAGCCGCCAGCGCGGTGCGGAGCCTCGGTCGTGTCCTGTTCACGTTGCGTCCTCCCGTGGGAGACGGGTGCGGGGCATCGTTTCGCGACATACCTGACATGCGTGACTGGTGTGCGGACTTGTGACTGGTGTGCAGACGGGCACGCGCCGCCGTCAGGACCGTAACCGCTTTCATCCCTGCCGAAAAGAGCTTTGGCAGGAACCGGAGTCGACTTCATCCCGACCTAGGACAAAGCCCAGTTGGGAGCACATGAGAACGCCCGGCCTCGCATGAGGGCTCGGTGGGGGCGCAGGGGAACCGGCTTCGGCGGTAGCCGGAGGGGAACCGGCTCCGGCGGTAACCGGAGGGAACCAGCGGTAGCCGAAGGGGAACCAGCTCCGGCGGCAACCGGAGGGAACCAGCCCTAGCCGGAGGGGAACCGGCTCCGGCGGTAACCGGAGGGAAACGGCTCCGGCGGTAACGGGTCAGCTTGATCGGCCAGTGCCGCATGGCGGCCGTGCGACCACGAGGGACGGGGTGGCCATCACCCCCTCACGCCCGCCCAAGGGTATGCGCCCGCTCTGACAGTGAGCCCGGGTCACGTCGCCGGCGTCTGGCCGGCGGGGTGGGCGGGGCGGGTGCGGGGGTACGCGCCCGGGGTGGACGGTGGTTCGCCGAGTGGGCCGGTGTGCGGGGGTACGTGCCGGGGTGGGGGTTGGCGCGTGGGGTGGGCCGGTGTGCGGGGTGCCCCTGTCGGGGTGGGACCCCGCCCGTGACGGAGACGGGTGCGGGGGCGCCCGCGTCGGGGTGGGACCCCGCCCGTGACGGAGACGGGTGCGG
>NZ_AXVU01000028.1:0-98831 GCF_000482585.1 Streptomyces sp. CNQ329
GACGCCGGTATTCAGAACCGGAAGTGGTGGGAGAAGGCGGTCGACTGGGTCAAGGACAACTGGGACACCATCGTCAACGTCTGCAAGGTCATCGTCGCCGTCCTGGGCATCGTCGTCCTGATCATCGGCGGCCCGCTGGCCTGGGTCGTGCTGGCCGCCGCCCTCGTCGTCCTCGCCGACACCCTCTACAAGTACATGAACGGCGAAGCCTCTTTGTGGGACGTCGCCCTCGCGGCCCTCGACTGCATCCCCGGCATGAAGGGTCTGACCACCCTCGGCGGCCTCGCCAAGATGGCCAAGGGCGGCATGAAGGCCATGAAGGGCCTCAAAGCCATGAAGGCCGGGATCCTCGGCCTGGCCAAGAGCGGACGCACGATGCTGAGCAGCGCCGCAAAGGGCGCGCTGAACCGGCTGAAGAGCGTGGTCTCGAAGCTCACCGACCCCGTCGACCTGGCCACCGGCCAGATGTACCTGCCGCAGACGGACATCGAACTGCCCGGCCTGCTCCCCCTGGCGTTCACGCGTCGGCTGGGGTCCACCTACCGCTGCGGCTGGTGGTTCGGCCCGACCTGGGCCTCCACCGTCGACCAGCGTCTCGAAACGGACGAGACCGGCATCGTCTTCGTCACCGAGGACGGCCGCCTCCTGGCCTACCCCCACCCGGCCGGCCCCGATGACCAGGTCTCCCCCGAGTCGGGTCCCCGCTGGCCGCTGACGCGCAGGGACGACGGGGGCTACGTCATCCTCGACCCGCTCACCGGCCACACCCGCCACTTCTACGCCGCGGACCCGGACGGTCTGGCGCTCCTGCGGCAGATAACCGACCGCAACGGCCACACCATCACCTTCACTTACGACCCCGACAGCGGCGCACCCACCGACATCACCCACTCCGGCGGCTACCACCTCCGCCTCACCACGACCGAGGA
This sequence comes from Streptomyces sp. CNQ329, assembly GCF_000482585.1. Classification (NCBI taxonomy): domain Bacteria; kingdom Bacillati; phylum Actinomycetota; class Actinomycetes; order Kitasatosporales; family Streptomycetaceae; genus Streptomyces; species Streptomyces sp. CNQ329. The sequence goes on from NZ_AXVU01000028.1 coordinate 930, forward strand.
CCGCGTCACCGCCCTGCATCTCGCCCGGGCCGGCGAAGACGGCACCGACGTGGAGATCAAACGCTTCGGCTACGACGCCGACGGCAACCTCACCGAGGACTACAACTCCTCCGGTCTCCCCCTGCGCTTCACCTACGACGAACGCCTGCGCGTGACCTCGTGGACCGACCGCACCAACCATTCCTACCGCTATACCTACGACGCGCAGGACCGCTGCGTCGCCGAAGGCGGCGAGGCCGGGCACCTTTCCGTCTCGATCGACTACGACGGCACCGACCCCGCCTGGCCCGACGCGACCGTCACCACCCTCACCACCGCCGAGGGCCACGCCACCCGCTTTGTTATCAACGACAACAGTCAGGTCATCGCCGAAGTCAGCCCTCAGGGCCACATCACCCGCACCGAGTACGACGAGAACCACAACCTCCTCTCGTGGACCGACCCCCTCGGCAACGTCACCCGCAGCTCGCCCAACGCCGCGGGCCAGCCGCTCTCCCTCACCTACGCGGACGGCACCACCACCCGCTTCGGCTACGACGAGAGGGGAAGTCTCACCTCCGTCAGCCGCGCCGACGGAGCGACGTGGCGCCGCAGCTACGACGAGCGGGGGAACCTCACCGCGGCCGAGGATCCCGGTGGCGCGGTCACGCGCTACACGTACGACGAGCAGGGCCGTCTCACCGGCATCGTGAACCCGGCGGGCACGCGCACCGCGGTCCGCTGCAACGCGGCCGGTCTGCAACTGGAGCTGACCGACCCCCTCGGCAACACGGTCCGCCGTGAGCGGGACGCCTTCGGGCGGGTCACCCAGGTGATCGATGCGGCCGGCGCCCGTACCCGGCTGTGGTGGACCGTGGAGGGCGCGGTCACCTTGATGCAGGGACCGGACGGTGCGCGGGAGTCCCGGGAGTACGACGCCGACGGAAACTGCGTGCGGCACGTGGACGCGCGGGGAAACGCGACCGCGTACGAATACACCCACTTCGATCTGCTCGCCGCCCGCACCGACCCCGACGGCGCACGGTATGAGTTCTCCTACGACGCGGCGCTGCGCCGGACCGCCGTGACCGATCCCTACGGCCGGGACTGGAGTTTCGCCTACGACGCCGACGGTCGGATGATCGCCGAGACCGACTTCGACGGCGGGCGCACCGGCTACTCGTACGACGCGGGCGGCCGGGTGACGTCTCGTACGAACGCCGTCGGCCAGACCGTTTCGTTCGAGCACGACGCTCTCGGCCGGATCACGGCGAAGCAGGTCGAAGGAGCGCGGACCTCCTTCACCTACGATCTCGCGGGACAGCTCCAGTGCGCTGTCTCGCCCCACACCGAGGCGCGGTGGGAACGGGACACGATGGGGCGTCCCCTCGTGGAGGAGGTCGACGGGAGGATCACCACCCACGCCTACGACACCGCCGGGCGCCGCACCCGGCGCGTCACGCCGGCCGGCGTACGTTCCGCGTGGGGCTACGACGCCGCCGGGCGCGTGACCAGCCTGCGCACCTCCGGCCGCCTGATCGAGTTCGACATCGGTGCGGCGGGCCGGGAGTCCGCACGCCGTATCGGCGAAACCCTGAGCCTGCAGTTCGAGCACGATCCGGCAGGCCGGGTGACACGCCAAAGGATGCGGGCGGAGGGCACCGAGGTCGTCAGCCGCGGTTACTCCTATCGCAGCGACGGCCGGCTGAAGGGCATCGACGATCCGCTTCTCGGTGATACCTCCCTGGATTTCGACGCCGTGGGCCGGATCACCGGAGTGCACGCGCCGAAGTGGCGTGAGGCGTACGCCTACGACCTCAGCGGCAACCAGGAGCACGCAGAGTGGCCCGGCCCGGGAGCGCCGGAAGCGCGGGGAGCCCGCGCCTACTCGGGCTCGCGCCTCACGCGTGCCGGAGGGATGCGCTATCTTCACGACGCCGCGGGCCGGGTGGTGGAGATCCGGAAGAAGCGGATCTCGCACCGGCCGGACGTCTGGCACCTGCGCTGGGACGCGGAGGACCGCCTCACCGGAGTCGTGACGCCGGACGGGACGCGGTTCAGGTACCTCTACGATCCGCTGGGCCGCCGGACGGCCAAACAGCGGCTGGCCCCCGGCGATGACACCGTCGTGGAGGAGACCCGGTTCTCCTGGGACGGGCTCACCCTGGCGGAGGAGACCTCGACCGGCCGGGGACGTTTGCGCGACACCACGCTCACTTGGGACTACGACGGCCTGCGCCCCGTCGCCCAGACGGAACGGCTCACGGACTCCGCTACCCAGGAGGAGACCGACGAGCGGTTCTTCGCCATCGTCACCGACCTGGTGGGCACCCCCACCGAACTGGTCGCGGAGGACGGCGTACCGGCCTGGCGGGCACGCAGAACGGCTTGGGGCGTGACTGCCTGGAACGCCGGCGCCACGGCATACACCCCGTTGCGTTTCCCGGGGCAGTACCTCGACGCCGAGACCGGCCTGCACTACAACGTGTTCCGGTATTACGACCCGCAGTCCTCCCGTTATGTGACCCCCGACCCGCTCGGCCTCGCCCCCGCGGCCAATCCGTTCGCCTACGTCGCCGATCCGACGGGCTGGACGGACCCCTTCGGCCTCTCCCCGTACAAGGTCATGCTGGGCATCGACTCGCCGGCGTTCCGGAAGCTCGCCGACCGGGAGGGGTTCGAGACCCTCATGGGCTACTCGACGAAGGACGCCGAGGATATGTTCATGATGTTGCTGTGGGGCAAGCAGGACGTGAAATGGGCCGTCAACCTGGACAATTTCGCGGGTGCGAACCCCCGCGACATGGTGATGCAGGCGGTTCAGGTGGGCGCCCGGCCCGGGATGAAGAACTCGATCACCCAGTGGGAGATGGCCCAACTGTGGGAGAAGAAGGGGCTGGGGCGGTACGGCGACGGTACGATCAAGGACGTCGACTTCTACCTCGACGGCAGCAAGGTGAAAATCGATTGGAACTCATGACGGTGGATACGGAAGGCCGTTTCTTCGACCGGGAGTTCAAGGTCTGGGCGCACACGGTGAGCAGGAGCCAGCTTCTTCTGCGCAGCCCCAAGGGGACTCTCCCCACGCGCGTCGACATCGGCTTCAGCGGCGTCTCCTTCGTGATGCTGCGCTCACAGCATTCGCAGTTGCGCATCCGCCGCGCGTCTGCCGCCGAGGCGGAACGGCTGTCCGACTGGCTGCTCCCGACCGACGGTGACCTGTATGCCGTGGAATCGGATGGCAGGGTGGGCTTCGTCGCCGCCACCTCCCTGGACGTCAGCGAGGACGAGGGGGAGTTCAGCGACGCCAGCGACGTGTTCACGCCGGCGGGGCCGTACGCGGGCCTCATCGACCCGTCCGCATGGCCTGCACCGGCGGAGGCCCGGGAATCACAGCATCGCTGGAGCTGACGCACGCGCCTGCGCTCCGCATCGGCCTCCGGCCGGTGCATCCCGTGGGGGATCGCGGGGAAGTCTCAGCCGTTTCCCGTTCGCGGCGATGCCGGACCAGGTATCTCCCGCGGGAATCGGTGTGAGGACCGCCTTTCGTCGCTCGCCCTACTCTGCGGGCTCCACGAGAGGAACGCGGGCACGGTGGGCTCAGCCTTTCCGAAGGACGAGCACCCTCGGGTGGTGGACGGCGTGTCGCCTGATGGCCGGGGTCCGGCGCGGGCGGGGCGGCGCGGGTGGGCCCCGAAAGGGGACCGAGCCCGGGCCGGGGCGGGGGCGTGCGACGGAGGGTGCGGGGCCGGCCGGGCGGGCGGGGGCGGCGGGGCGCGGGGGTGGCGGGGCGGGACCGTACGATGGGGGTGGCCGTGGTTGATTCGCCCGGCAGACCCCTCGAGTCCGGGAGCACCGCCCAGTCATGCCGACGCGCCAGGATATTCGCAACGTCGCCATCGTTGCCCACGTCGACCACGGCAAGACCACCCTGGTCGACGCCATGCTCAAGCAGGCCGGCGCCTTCGCCGAGCACCAGCTCCAGTCCGTCGACGACCGGGTCATGGACACCGGGGACCTGGAGCGCGAGAAGGGCATCACCATTCTCGCGAAGAACACCGCGGTGAAATACCACCCCAAGGGCGGCGACCCGGTGGTGATCAACATCATCGACACCCCCGGCCACGCCGACTTCGGCGGCGAGGTCGAGCGCGGGCTGTCCATGGTCGATGCCGTCGTGCTGCTGGTGGACGCCTCCGAGGGGCCGCTGCCGCAGACCCGGTTCGTGCTGCGCAAGGCGCTGCAGGCGCGGCTGCCGGTGATCTTGTGCATCAACAAGACCGACCGTCCCGACTCGCGGATCTCCGAGGTCGTGGACGACACGTACGACCTCTTCCTCGACCTCGACGCCGACGAGGAGCAGATCGAGTTCCCGATCGTCTACGCCTGCGCCCGCGACGGCGTCGCCTCGCTGACGCAGCCGGAGGACGGCACGGTGCCGGCGGACAGCGACAGCCTGGAGCCGTTCTTCTCCACCGTGCTGGACTACGTCCCCGCCCCCTCGTACGACGAGGGCGCACCGCTCCAGGCGCACGTGACGAACCTGGACGCCGACAACTTCCTCGGCCGCATCGCGCTGCTGCGCGTGGAGCAGGGCGAGCTGAAGAAGGGGCAGACGGTCGCCTGGATCAAGCGCGACGGCTCCGTGCAGAACGTGCGGATCACCGAGCTGATGATGACTGACGCGCTCACCCGCCGCCCCGCGCAGCTCGCCGGGCCCGGGGACATCTGCGCGGTCGCGGGCATCCCCGAGATCATGATCGGCGAGACCCTCGCGGACCCGGAGAATCCGGTCGCGCTGCCGCTGATCACGGTCGACGAGCCGGCGATCTCCATGACGATCGGGACGAACACCTCGCCGCTGGTCGGCAAGGGGATCGGCGGGGCGAAGAGCAAGGGTCACAAGGTGACCGCCCGGCTGGTGAAGGACCGCCTCGACCGCGAGCTCGTCGGCAACGTGTCGCTGCGCGTGCTGCCCACCGAGCGCCCCGACGCCTGGGAGGTGCAGGGCCGCGGTGAGCTGGCGCTGGCGATCCTGGTGGAGACGATGCGGCGGGAGGGCTTCGAGCTGACCGTCGGCAAGCCCGAGGTCGTCACCAAGGAGGTCGACGGCAAGGTCCACGAGCCCGTCGAGCGGATGACGATCGACGCGCCGGAAGAGCACCTCGGTGCGATCACGCAGCTCCTCGCCGTCCGCAAGGGCCGCATGGAGACGATGACGAACCACGGGTCCGGCTGGGTCCGTATGGAGTTCGTCGTGCCCTCGCGCGGGCTCATCGGCTTCCGTACGGAGTTCCTCACCCAGACCCGCGGCACGGGCATCGCGCACTCGATCTTCGAGGGGCACGAGCCGTGGTTCGGTGAGCTGCGGACGCGCAGCAGCGGTTCGCTGGTCGCGGACCGGACGGGGGCGGTGACGGCGTTCGCGATGACGAACCTCCAGGAGCGCGGGACCCTCTTCGTGGAGCCGGGCACGGAGGTGTACGAGGGCATGATCGTCGGGGAGAACTCCCGCTCCGACGACATGGACGTGAACATCACCAAGGAGAAGAAGCTCAGCAACGTGCGGTCGTCCTCGGCGGACATCGCCGAGTCGATCGTTCCGCCGCGGAAGCTGTCGCTGGAGCAGTCGCTGGAGTTCTGCCGGGACGGCGAGTGCGTGGAGGTCACGCCGGACACGGTGCGGATCCGCAAGGTGGTGCTGGACGGGCGCGAGCGCGCGCGGGCGGCCTCGCGGGCGAAGCACGCGTAGCGCGGCGTAGCGCCCCGGCGGCACAGGACGCGGGCCCGGGCGCGTGTGCGCACCGCCTTCGCGCGGGCCTACACCGGGAAGGCCGCCTTTCCCCGGAACGCCGCGCGGTCCGGGCGCCATCCGGGGGTTTGTGCTCCCCCGATGGCGTGCCACCGGGAGCGTGGGCGCCGCTTATGGGGTCTTATGTCACGTAAGTGATACTTGGGACCCCTGGGAGGCACCCATGCGCCGAGCCACCCGCGCCACGTGGACCGCCTGCGTCGTCTGCGCCTCGCTCGCGGCGACCGGCTGTGGCAGTAACGGTGGCGGCGGCGGTTCGTCGGGTGGCGGCGGCATGGTGACCGCGCAGTGGGGCGACCCGCAGAACCCCCTGGAACCGGCGAACACCAACGAGGTCCAGGGCGGCAAGGTCCTCAAGCTGATCACCCGCGGGCTCGTCGTCTACGACCCGAAGACCGCCGAGCCGAAGAACATGCTCGCCGAGTCCATCAAGAGCGACGACCAGAAGAACTGGACCGTCAAGGTCAAGAAGGGCTTCCGGTTCAGCAACGGCGAGCCGGTCACCGCCACGTCCTTCGTGGATGCCTGGAACTACGCGGCCGACATCAAGAACCGGCAGGTCAACAGCAGCTTCTTCAAGTACATCGACGGCTACGAGGCGGTCCACCCGACCGAGGAGGGCAGCGAGCCGACCGCGCAGAAGCTCTCCGGGCTGAAAGTCGTCGACGACCACACGTTTACCGTCAAGCTGTCACAGAAGTTCGCCATCTGGCCCGACACCCTCGGCTACCCGGCCTTCGCGCCGCTGCCGAAGGCGTTCTTCGACAACCACGCCGCCTGGCTCGACAAGCCCATCGGCAACGGCCCGTACAAGATCGAGTCGTACTCCAAGGGCACGTCGATGAGGCTCGTCAAGGACAACAAGTACAAGGGCGACGACAAGGCCAAGAACGACGGCATCGAGCTGAAGGTCTACACCGACCAGAACACGGCCTACACCGACCTCCAGGCCGGCAACCTCGACATCTCCGACGAACTTCCCGCCGGCCAGCTCGCCAACGCCGAAAGCGACCTCGGCGACCGGTTCATCAACCAGAAGGCCGGCATCATCCAGACCCTCTCCTACCCGCTCTACGACGACGCCTGGGGCGGCGCCGACAAGGCCGGCCTGCGGCGCGGGCTCTCCATGGCGATCGACCGCGAGCAGATCACCAAGCAGATCTACAACGACACCCGCATCCCCGCCAAGGACTGGACCTCCCCGGTCATCGGCGAGAAGGGCGGTTTCGACGACACCATCTGCGGCGACCTGTGCACGCACGACCCGAAGCGGGCCAGGAAGCTCATCGAAGACGCCGGCGGCCTCCCCGGCGGGAAGGTGACGCTCTCCTCGAACGTGGACACCGGCTCCCACAAGGAGTGGATGGACGCGGTCTGCAACCAGATCAACAAGGTGCTCGACAAGGAGAACGCCTGCGTCGTCAACCCCATCGGCACCTTCGCGGACTTCCGCACCCAGGTCGTGGACCGCAGCTTCAAGGGCCCGTTCCGCTCCGGCTGGCAGATGGACTACCCGCTGATCGAGAACTTCCTGGCGCCCACCTATTACACCGACGCCTCGTCGAACGACGGCGAGTACAGCAACAAGAAGTTCGACGACCTGGTCGACCAGGCCAACGCCGCCGAGGACACCGCCGCGGCCGTCGAGAAGTACAAGGAGGCGGAGCGGCTGCTCGCCAAGGACGTGCCGTCGATCCCGCTGTGGTACCAGAACGGCATCGCCGGCCACTCCGACCGCGTCACCGACGTCTTCCTCGACCCCTTCAGCGTCCCGTACTACCCGGACGTCAAGGTCAAGTAGTGCACGCGCGGCGGTCCGCCGCGGCCGGCGCGGAAGGGGCGAAGACGCGAGGAGAGGAGGGGCGCCCATGGGCCGCTATGTGATCCGGCGGCTGCTGCAGATGATCCCGGTGTTCATCGGCACCACGTTCCTCATCTTCTTCATGGTCTACGCACTCGGCGACCCGGTCACCGCCCTCTTCGGCGACCGGGCGCCCGACCCCGCCACCGCCGCGCAGATCCGCAGGGACCTCAACCTGGACCAGCCGCTGTGGCGGCAGTACGGGCTCTACATGGGCGACATCTTCACCGGCGACTTCGGCCGGGCGTTCAACGGCCAGCCGGTGCTGGACCTGATGCGCAGCGCCTGGCCGATCACCGTCCGGCTCGCCCTTCTCGCCGTGCTCTTCGAGATGATCATCGGCGTCACCCTCGGCGTGCTCTCCGGGCTCAGGCGCGGCCGGGCGGTGGACACCGGGGTGCTCTTCGCCACGCTGGTCGTCATCTCCGTCCCGACGTTCGTCACCGGCTACGTGCTGCAGTACCTGCTCGGTGTCAAGTGGGGCTGGGTCACGCCCGCGGTGTCCTCCGAGGCGCCGTGGGACGAGCTGATCCTGCCGGCGGTCGTGCTGGCGCTGGTGTCGCTGGCGTACACGACGCGGCTGACCCGCACCTCCGTGGCCGAGAACGCCCGCGCCGACTACGTCCGCACCGCCGTCGCCAAGGGCCTGCCGCGCCGCCGCATCACGGTCCGCCACCTGCTGCGCAACTCCCTCATCCCCGTGGTGACCTTCCTCGGCATCGACATCGGCAACCTCATGGGCGGCGCGATCGTCACCGAGCGGATCTTCAACATCCAGGGCGTCGGCTTCCAGCTCTGGCAGGGCGTCCTGCGGCAGAACGCGCCCACGGTCGTCGGCTTCGTGACCGTTCTCGTCATCGTCTACCTGCTGGCGAACCTGGTCGTGGACCTGCTCTACGCGGTGCTCGACCCCCGGATCCGCTATGCCTGAGCGCTACGAGGAGAAGCAGCGGGCCGACATCGCGACCCAGGAGGCGGAGTCGCTGCCCCCCAGCGACGTCCTCCAGGCGGAGACGGACGGCGTCCCCGGGACGGACCGGCCGTCCCGCAGCCTGTGGTCCGACGCCTGGCAGGACCTGCGCCGCAAGCCCGTCTTCGTGGTCGCCGGGCTGCTGATCCTCTTCCTCGTCTTCGTCTCCCTGTGGCCCAGCCTGGTCGCCAGCGGCAGCCCTTACAACTGCGACATCGCCCGGCGCAACCTCGGCGCCGAGTCCGGCCACCCCTTCGGCTTCGACAGCCAGGGCTGCGACGTCTACAACCGCACCGTCTACGGGGCCCGCGCCTCGCTGACCGTCTGCACCCTGGCCACCCTCGGCGCCGCCGTCCTCGGCACCGTCCTCGGCGGCCTGGCCGGCTACTTCGGCGGCTGGGGCGACGCGGTGCTGTCCCGGATCACCGAGGTGTTCTTCGGCATCCCCATCCTGCTGGGCGGCCTGGTCTTCCTCTCCGTCATCAAGAGCGGGTCCGTCTGGCCGGTGATCGGGCTGATCGTGCTGCTGGGGTGGCCGCAGGTGGCACGGATCGCCCGCGGCTCGGTGATCACGGCCAAGCAGAACGACTACGTCCAGGCCGCCCGCACCCTCGGCGCCTCCACCGGCCGCATCATGCTGCGGCACGTGCTGCCCAACGCCGTCGCGCCGATCATCGTCGTGGCCACCATCGCCCTCGGTACGTACGTGGCGCTGGAGGCGACGCTGTCGTTCCTCGGCGTCGGCCTGAAGCCGCCGACCATCTCCTGGGGAGGCGACATCTCCACCGCGTCCCAGCAGATCCGCAACGCACCGCACGCCCTGCTGTGGCCGGCCGGGGCACTGAGCCTGACCGTGCTGGCGTTCATCATGCTCGGTGACGCGGTGCGCGACGCGCTCGACCCGAAGCTCAGGTGAGGTGGCCCGTGACCGTGCTGCTCGACGTCCGCGACCTTCAGGTGGAGTTCCGCACCCGGGAGGGGGTGGCGAAGGCCGTCAACGGCGTCTCGTACGGCGTGGCCGCGGGGGAGACGCTGGCGGTGCTCGGCGAGTCCGGCTCCGGCAAGTCCGTCACCGCGCAGGCCGTCATGGGCATTCTCGACTCGCCGCCGGGGTTCGTCACCGGCGGGCAGGTGCTCTTCCAGGGCGAGGACCTGCTCAAGCTGGGCCGCGAGGCGCGGCGCAGGGTGCGCGGCGAGCGGATGGCGATGATCTTCCAGGACGCGCTGTCGTCGCTCAACCCCGTGCACACCGTGGGCTTCCAGCTCGGCGAGATGTTCCGCGTGCACCGCGGGGCGAGCCGGGCGGACGCGAAGGCCAGGTCGATCGAGCTGATGGAACGGGTACGGATCCCGGCCGCCCGGGAGCGCGTCAACGACTACCCGCACCAGTTCTCCGGGGGCATGCGGCAGCGCATCATGATCGCGATGGCGCTGGCGCTCGGACCCGAGCTGATCATCGCGGACGAGCCGACGACGGCACTCGACGTGACCGTGCAGGCGCAGGTGATGGACCTGCTGGCGGAGCTGCGCGAGGAGACGGGGATGGGGCTCATTCTCATCACCCATGACCTGGGCGTGGTCGCGGACGTCGCGGACAAGATCGCGGTGATGTACGCGGGCCGGATCATGGAGACGGCCCCCGTACACGACCTGTACAAGGCGCCGGCGCACCCGTACACGCGGGGCCTGCTGGACTCCATTCCGCGGCTGGATCAGAAGGGCCGGGAGCTGAGCGCCATCCGCGGCACCCCGCCCAGCCTGCTGGCCATCCCGCCGGGCTGTCCGTTCAACCCCCGCTGCCCGCGCGCCCAGGACGTCTGCCTGACCGACCGCCCGCCGCTGTACGAGGTCACGGACGACGAGGGCCGCCCGCTTCCCGGGCGGGGGAGCGCGTGCCACTTCTGGAAGGACCAGCTCCATGACCGGCCTTGAGGTACGGGGAGGCACGCGGGGGCCGTCCGCGCTCCCGCGTCCCGGCCGCCGCCGCTCCGGTGGCGCGGCCCCCCTTCTGGAAGGACCGGCCACATGACCAGCCCCGAGGTGACCGCGGTGCGGCCGGCCGTGCCGGGCGGGGAGACGATCCTCGAAGTGCGCGACGTCGTCAAGCACTTCCCTCTCACCCGGGGGATCGTCTTCCGCAGGCAGATCGGGGCCGTACAGGCCGTCGACGGCGTCTCGTTCGACCTGCGGCGCGGCGAAACCCTGGGCATCGTGGGCGAGTCGGGCTGCGGCAAGTCGACCATCGCCAAGATGCTGGTCAACCTGGAACGGCCCACGGCCGGCCGGATCCGGTTCAAGGGCGAGGACATCACCCGGCTGTCCGGGCGCGCGCTGCGCGCCGTGCGGCGCAACATCCAGATGGTCTTCCAGGACCCGTACACCTCGCTCAACCCGCGGATGACCGTCGGTGACATCGTCGGCGAGCCGTACGACATCCACCCGGAGGTGGCGCCGAAGGGCAGCCGGCGGGGGCGGGTTCAGGAGCTGCTGGACGTCGTCGGGCTCAACCCCGAGCACATCAACCGCTACCCGCACCAGTTCTCCGGCGGCCAGCGGCAGCGGATCGGGATCGCGCGGGGGCTCGCGCTGCGGCCGGAGATCATCGTCGCCGACGAACCCGTCTCGGCGCTCGACGTCTCGGTGCAGGCGCAGGTGGTGAACCTGCTGGAGCGGCTGCAGAACGAGTTTCACCTGTCGTACATCTTCATCGCCCACGACCTGTCCGTGGTCCGGCACATCTCGGACCGGGTCGGCGTGATGTACCTGGGCCGGATCGTGGAGTCCGGCACCGACGAGGCGATCTACGAGCACGCCACGCACCCGTACACACAGGCGCTGCTCTCGGCGGTGCCGGTGCCGGACCCGGAGGCGCGGGAGACCCGGCAGCGGATCCTGCTCAGCGGCGACGTGCCGTCGCCGGCGAACCCGCCGTCGGGATGCCGGTTCAGGACGCGGTGCTGGAAGGCGCAGCCGGTCTGCGCGGAGAAGGACCCGGTGCTGGCCGTGCCGCCGTGGTTCCGGGAGGCGAAGGGGGCGGTGGTGCACCCGTCGGCGTGCCACTTCGCGGCGGAGTGGGGCGAAGAGCCGGGACCGGGGGCGGGCGGGTAGGCCGACGGGGCTAATCTGCCGCAGAGAGGGAAGTCCGGTTAGTCGGTTTTATCACCTATCAGTGATAGCCATGGTGGGCGTCGGCTTCTGTTGGCCCGTCACCGAGTGGAGGGACACCCACCATGAAGCGTTTGTCACGCCGTCGGCTCCGCGTGCTCAGCGGGGCGCTGTCCGTCGCCGCGCTGTCCGTCGCGGGCACCCTGCCGCAGGCCCACGCGGCGCCGGCCGAGGGGGCAGGACACCCGGCACCGGCGGAGTGGAAGACCCCGGCGACGGAGGACCGCTCCGCCCCCGCGGGGGAACCGGAGACCGGGGAGGAGGGCACCGTGGCCGCGCCGCCGGCGGCCGTGGCGGTCATGGAGATCGCGGAGGGCGTCGGGGCCGGGATCGCGGCGGCGGCGGCGATCGAGCCGGAGATCGAGGCGGGGATCGACGCGAAGACCGAGCCGGAGACCGGAGCGGGAACCGGAGCAGAGACCGGGACGGAGTCCGGCGCAGGGATCGAAGCGGAGGCGGCCAGGTCCAGGGCCGGGGTCGCGCACGACACCTGCGCGGACGAGGAGCCCGGTGCCGGGTCTCCGGACGACGGTTCAGGAGGGGCAGGTACGAACGCCCAGCCTGCTGAGCCGGAACGGACCGGTGACGCGGCCCCCGTTGCGCCGGTGCCCGCCGCGGAGACTCCGCGCGCCGAACCCCCCGCGGCCGAGGTGCCGACGGCCGGACTCCCCGCCGCCGTGGCCCCGGACACGCACGCCCCGGCGGCCCGGCCTGCGGCTGCCGGGGCGTCCGATCCGGACGTCGCCGATGCGCCGGAGCCCGGCTCCGGAAATCCCGGGGCCGGGATCCCCCGGTCCGATGTCTCCGGGGCCGAAGAGCCCCGGCCGGGCCGCCCCGGTGCCGCGGCCTCCGGTGCCGACGCGTCCGGCCCCGGCAGCCCGGCCGACGGGACCGACCAGACCGACGCGAGCGCCGAGACCGACGAGGGTGACGAGGGTGACGACGGCTTCGAGCCGCCCGACAGCCGTATCGCCCCGTCCGACTACGCACGGGACGCGAGCGCGGGTCAACTGTCCCGCACCGGCGGTGACATCTGGCTCCCCCTCGCCTCCGGCGTCGGCGGCCTCGCCGCCCTCGGCGCGGGGGCCGTCGTGGTGGCCCGCAAGCGCCGCAACGCCTGACGCCCGTCCAGCGCACGAGGAGGGCCCCGCATCCCGCGGGGCCCTCCTCGTATACGTCGGCGCCTTGTCCGTCGGCGCCGTCCTCTCCGGCGCGGTCAGGCGCCGGAGCGGTCACGCGACGTCGATGACGCCCACCCGCTTCTCCGGGTCGGTCTCGCGCAGCGGGCCCATCATGGCGCTCGCCACGTCGTTCGGCGTGATCTCCGTCTTGCTGCCGTCGCCGCGCTGGACGAGGAGACCGTCGAAGGTGCTGCCGTACAGCTCCTCCAGCTTCTCCAGGTCGAACTTCGGTGCCAGCTTGCCGTCCGGGGTCGCCTGCATCGTGAGGAACTCGGAGATCGAGCGCTCCGGGCTGAACTCGATGTAGCGGTCGCCCGCCTGCACCGCGACGTAACCGGACATCGCCGTCTTGGCGAAGCCGTTCATCGCCGTGTCGAACTCCGCCTGGCTGACGGCCGGTTCCTGCTGCGAGACCGGCAGGGTCACCGGCTCGTTGGCGCCACCGGCCGCGCGCTCGTCGAACGCCTCCTGCACCACGCCGATGGACTTCTCCACGTCCACGGCCTCGTGCGGCTCGCCCTTCACGGGCACGGCCTTGCCGTCGACGAAGCGGATCATGCCGTCCTTGCCGCCGCCCGCCTCGTCGGCGATCTCCTGCAACCGGGCGCGGAGTTTGTCGGTGTCGTCGACCATCGCCGGGTCCACCTCGCGGGAGCCGCCGAAGAGCGAGCCGATGACGGACACCGGGTTGTAGTCGCTGCCCATCGCCGAGCGGACGCTCTCCGCGGTGTCGATGCCGAGGCCGGCGGACTGCGGCGTGAGCTTCTTCTCCTGCTCGCCGACGCGCAGGACGATCGGCGCCTTCGTCCGCTCCTCGACGGCCGCGTCGAGCTTGGCCACCGCCTGGTCGCGGGAGCTGCCGCCGATGTCGACGCCGAGGACGGTGGTGCCCTTCGGCACGTCGTCGTTGTTGAGGACGAGCCCCGCGCCGTACGCGATGCAGAGCACGCCGAAGACGCCGGCGCCGGCCATGACCGCGAGCTTCTTGCGGTCGCCGCGGCCCCGGCCGGAGGGGCTCCCGGAGCGGGAGCGGGCGGCGGAGGCAGGGGCGGGCGGGGGTACGGGCGGCCCGCCGGCCGGCCCGGGGGCGGAGGGCGCCGCGGCGCCGGGGCCGGGAGGCGGCTGCGCGGCGGGGGCGAACCCCGGCGCGGACGCGGCTTCTTGCGGATACCGCGAGCCCTCGGGGCCGGGGCCCGCCTGCGGGAGGCCGTGCGCCGGGGTGTGCCCGGGACCCGCGCCCCGCGGACCGGCCTGCGGGACGCCGTGGGCCGGGGTGTGTCCGGGCCCTCCGGGCACGCCGCGCGCCGGCGTCGGATCCGGGCCGGGCGGCACCGTGGGGATGCCGCCGACGGCGGTGTCGCCCATGCCGCCGGTGGGGGACTGCGGCGCGGCGGAGCCGCGCAGGGTGCGGCCCGCGGCCGGGGCGGCGGGCTTGAGCGGCATGCTGCCGGTGGCCGGACCGGACGTCGGCCCCGAAGGCACGCCGCCCGCCGGGCCCCCGGTTCCGCCGCGCGGCGGACCGCCGGCCGGAGTGGGGCGTACGGGCAGGGCGTTGGCCGGGTCGTCCCCGGCGAAGCCGTGGCCGCTCTCGCTCACCGGCACGTCCACCGATCCGGAGTCACCGGACGCCGGGTGCGCCTGCGGGACGCCGGCCGGCGGGGTGTCCAGGGGGGCACCCGGCTCGGCGGGCGGCGCGAAGGCGGGGAACTGCATCCCGGAGCCGTCCGTCGTGCCCGTGGGGCCGGACGGCGGAGCCATCGAGGGCTGCCCCGGCGGCGGCCCCGCCGGCGCGGCCTCGGGCGCGCCCTGGGCGGGCGCCGGGTCCTTCGGGGCCTTGCGGGGGGCGAACCAGTCGCTCGTCACCGGCTTGCCGCCACCGCCACCGCCGTCCTGAGCGTCGGCGGAAGGCGCCGCGGCCTCCGCCGGGGGGGGTGCCTGCGCGGGGATGCCGGCACCGCCGGCGGTGTCGGGCTCCTCCGCCCCGGCTTCCAGCGGCTTGCGCACCACGACGGGCGGGATCGGCCGGGAGCCGGGGATGTTGATCCGGATCCGGGTCGTCAGCGTCGTCTCGGTCGCGGGAACGCCCGCGTCGCCGTCCCGGCCCGCCCCCGGGCCCGAAGCGGGTCCGGGGGGACTGGCGGTCGGCGTGTCCGGTCCCGCGTACGGGGGGATCCCCGACGGATACGCGGCGTCGCCGCGTCCCTCGGGACCGGATGGCGGACTGTCATTCTCTCGGCTCACGGCAGGTCTCCCGTAGTGCTCCGCCGCCCGTCATGGCACCCGCGGGCAGCTCGGCGGCGCGCACCACCATACTTGTCCGCTCCGACACTGAGGCCCGACATCCGCATGAGGCCACCCGCGCGAAGGCCTACTTGACCGCGTCCGCGCCCCAACAGAGCACGTCACTCGGGGAGTCGGGGCGGTGGCCCGTCCGCGACGAGGAGCTGCGGCAGTATGGTGCAGATCACAGCGACCAGCATCCCGCCGAAGATGAAGAGCTGGGGCCCGAGTCCGGCGGCGAAGACGAAATCGCCCTCGGGGCGGTTGAGGGACAGGGCGACCACCGCGAGGAACCAGCCGCCGCCCGCCGCGAAGCCCGCGCCACGGCCCCCGGTGGCCACCCCGGCGCCGTAGCAGAGCCCGCCGACGGCGGCGAGGGCGAGCAGCATCCCGCTCGGTGTCCAGGCAGCCTGCACGAGCGAACCGGCGATCCCGACGAGTCCGCCGAGCACGAGGGCGGCCAGGTACGCCAGTACGCGCCCGAGCGTCACCGGCCGCGCGAGGGCGCTGCCGGGGGGCGGGGCGGCGGGGCGGCGCGCGGGGGAGTCCGCGGTGGCGGCGCCGGCCCGGCTGCGCTTCTCCGCGCTCGCGCCGCCTGCGCCGGCCGGGTTTCCGCCGCCGCGGCCCGCGCGCCCGCTGCCGCCCGCCTGCTCGCGGCTTGTGCCCGCGCCGGTCCGGTTTCCGCCGCCGGCGGCGGAGTCGGGGCGTGCGGACCGCTTCTTGGCGCTCACGCCGCCACCTCCGCGAACAAGTCGGTCTCCACGGCGCCCGGATCGCGCCGCGCGCCGCCGGCGAGCCGGAACTGCTCCGTGGTCAGGATCGGCTGGCCGAGCCCGTTGGAGAGGGCGAAAGCGCCGTCGGCGACGGTGATCTGCGTCGCGTGCGCGGCCATCGCCCGGGCCTTCGCCGCCGCGTACGCGCCTGCGTCCACGGCCGCGGTGACCTCGTCGTCGTCGACCACGCCCGGCAGGTCCGCGACCGTCGCCGTGTCCGGGAAGGGGTGGCCCGCCGCGGCCAGTTCCGCGAGGCCCTTCTCCGCCGCGGCGCGCGCGATGCAGGTCCAGTAGATACGGCCCACGGACCACGGTGGCGCGGGGTCCGCGTCGTACGAGGCGTCCGCGGACAGCTCCGCGGCGCGCGTCGCGACGCGGTGGGCCTGGACGTGGTCGGGGTGGCCGTAGCCGCCGCGGGGGTCGTAGGTGACCAGCACCTGGGGGCGTACCTCGCGGATCACCGGGACCAGCAGACCGGCCGCCTCGTCGACACCTGCCGACCAGAACGTGCCGGGGCGGCCGTTCCGGTCGAGGCCCTGCATGCCCGAGTCCCGGAAACGCCCCGGGCCGCCGAGGAAGCGGTGGTCGGTGACGCCCAGCTCCCGCATGGCGGCGGCGAGTTCGCCCGCCCGGTGGGCGCCGAGCTCGTCGTCCCGCTCGGGTCCCAGGTGGGCGAGAGCCGGCGGGATGATCTCGCCCTCCTCGCCCCGGGTACACGTCACCAGGGTGACGAGGGCGCCCTCTGCTGCGTAGCGCGCCATGGTGGCGCCGGTGGTGATCGTCTCGTCGTCCGGATGCGCGTGCACCAGCAGCAGCCTGCGCGACGGAAGCTCCCTGCTCATGGAGGAAGCCTAGACGAGCGGACGGAAGGTCCCCCGGGTCAGAGATCGATGCTCTCGATCATCCCCGCAACGTTCTGTGTCACATCGTCGATCGTCGGTGCCATGGACGAGCTCGCGAGGTAGAAGCCCAGCAGGATGCACACGGCAGCGTGCCCGCCCTTCAGGCCACTCTTCTTGATGAGCAAGTAGACGATGATCGCGAGCAGCAGCACTAGCGAGATCGACAGAGCCATTCGGCTCACCTCCCGGGACCTGCGGTCGGGGTCATCTGACGGGCCACGTGATGCATGCCCGTCGCGCGCACGCATCATAACTATCGGTGCCTGTGCATCGTTCGGCGCACCGGCGCATGGAGGGGTCGCACGCGGGAGGCCGCGGCGGAGGGGCGGCAGGGGCGTCCGGGAGGGGGGATGCGGCTGTCGCCGTGTGGTCACCAGGGGGGCTGGGAGGAGGGCTCCTGCCAGCGGGCGAGCGGCTCGTTCACGGGGTCGCGCTCCTCCCCGCGGCCGGCGAGCGCGAAGAGGATGACGAAGCCGGCGAGCAGCAGCCCGATCGACGTGCCGGCCTGCACCTGGTATTCCGTGCCCAGGGCGCCGAAGTTCTCGAAGACCTCGTGCTTCAGATGGACGGAGGTCTCGGCAGCGCCCCAGCCCAGGACGAGGGCGCCGGCGGTCATGCCCAGCGGGCGGGACACCGGGGCGCGCTTCGCCGCGGCCACCGCGGCCACGAAGCACAGGGCGGCGAGCGCCCCCTTGCCGTACGCGACCGGGGGCTGCAGCAGCGCGTACGTGGTGTGCTCGCCGGTGAGCCGCTTGCCGTACGCGTCCCAGCCGGCGACCGCGGCCCGGCGCACCTCCCACGCGGCGAACGCCAGCGCGGCGAGGGCGAGGAAGACCGTGCCGGTGGCCCCGGCGCCGCGGGCCGGCCGGCGCGGCGGCTGCTCGTCGGGCAGCAGGTAGTCGGTGCCGGCGGACTCCTCGGGCCGGCGGCCGGCGGCGACGGCGATGAGCAGCACCGCGCCGAGGGTGACGGCGACGCCGGCGGAGAGCAGCGCGCGGTTGCGCAGATCCTGGTCGACGTTCTGCATCCAGTCGGCCGTCAGCGTCCACAGCGCGGGGGCGCGCAGCAGAATCGTCACGGCACCGGCCGCACCGAGGGCGCCGCCGGCGGCGGTGGAGTGCAGGGCGGTGGCGCCCACGACGGCGTACACGCAGACGAGGACGGGGTCGTAGAGGGAGGTGCCCCAGGGGCGCGCAGGGGAAGCCTCGGGAGAGCCCGCCCAGGACCACCACAGGTCGGACAGGCTCGCCGCGGCGTCGACGTCGCGGCCGATCCACAGGAGCGAGAGAAGAGCGAGGAGCGCGCAGCACACGGCACCGAAGACGCGTGCGCCACGCCCCACTATGTGTCCTTGTTCCATCGCCGGAAGACCCCCGATATGCAACCGTGCGCCTTTTGGGCCCACACGGCACCCAGGTCTACACCTCACCGCAGCCCCGGACAACACCCGCGGCATGATCGCCGGGACGGCGGCGGGCGGCAGGGGGCGGCCCGGATCCCGGCCGGATCCGGCCCGCAGGACGGACCCGGCCGGGGGACGGCACCCGCACGGCCGTACGCTCCCCAGAGTGACGCGTTCGTATATCGGTGATGCGACAGATGGGTTGCCGATGTGTTAACGACCTTCAGTGTACTTTGTCGCATATGTCGGTCACTAAGGCGGCTTGTCAAGCACGTACGGACCTCAATCTGCAAAACTTACGCTCAAGAAGCGATTCCGCACCTCAGCTTCCCCCGTCACCCCCTTGACTGGGGGATGAATCGGTTGCGAAAGTCCCGTCAACCACCGCAGCGTGCACGGGCGCTGCGGCTCTCATCCGGTTCGGGAGCACAACGCCAATGACGAGTCCATCCGAGGCTGCCCCGACGGGGTCCGAGCCCACAATGCTCGAACCCGTCAAGGCAGAGGGGGGCGATGGCCGGGGCACCGCCGAGCACATCGGCAAATCGCCCGGTCAGCTGATGTGGCAGCGCTTCAAGCGCGACCGCGCGGGGGTCATCTCCGCGTATATCGTCGGCTTCTTCGTGCTGATCGCGATCCTCGCCCCGCTGATCTCGAAGCTGTACGGCAAGTCGCCGTACACGCTCTACAACTCGGCAACCGGCAAGCCCGAGCTGTTCGACCCTCTCGGCTACCCGATCAAGCCCAACGGCGGTATCAGCGGCGAGTTCTGGTTCGGCCTTGAGCCCATCCTCGGCCGCGACGTCTTCACGCTGCTCATATACAGCATCCGGACCTCGCTTGCCATCGCGGTCGCGGTGACGATCCTCACTGTCGGCGTCGGCGTCCTGATGGGCGTCGCCGCCGGCTTCACGGGCGGCCGCACCGACACGCTCATCGGCCGGTTCACCGACCTGATGCTGGCGTTCCCGAGCCAGTTGTTCTTCGTGGCGTTCATGCCCGTCATCACCGCGATGTTCGTCGCTCCCGAGGACGCGACGCCCACCTGGCTGCGGATCGCGGTGCTGATCGGCGTGCTCGCGGCGCTGAACTGGATGCGCATGGCCCGGATCGTGCGCGGTGTCGCGCTGTCGATGCGGGAGCGCGAGTTCGTCGAGGCCGCCAAGGTGAGCGGGGCGTCGAACTGGCGAATCATCCGCAAGGAGATGCTGCCGAACCTCGTCACACCCATCCTCGTGCAGGGAACCTTCGAGCTGCCGCTCGTCGTGACGAACGCCGCGGGACTGTCGTTCCTCGGCGTCGGCCTGGTGAACCCGACCCCCGACTGGGGGCTGATGTTCCAGCGGGCCGCGGACGTGTCCGAGACCGTTCCCACGTTCATGTTCTTCCCCGGCATGGCCATGGTGATCTTCGTGGTCGCCTTCAACCTGCTGGGGGACTCCGTCCGCGACGCGTTCGATCCGAAGGCCGCGCGCTGACGTTCGTACCGCCGCCAGGGTGCGACCGCCGTGGCAACGGGTGAACACGCACACAGCAACGCAAGACCTACAGACAGGGTGGTAGACAGTGAGAATCAGGGGTGCACGCAGATCGCACGCCGTAGTGGCGGGGCTCGCCGCGGGGGCTCTGGCCCTCAGCGGCTGCAGCAGCGGCTCGGAGAACACCGACACGCAGCAGGACGAGAAGAAGAAGGCGGCGGAGCAGCAGGCGCAGATCCCGTTCGGTGACGCCAAGGCGTCCACCGGCCCCGCCCCCGAGGTGAAGGGTGCCCAGGAGGGCGGCACGATCCCCGTCATGCAGCGCGACAGCTACGCGCACCTCGACCCGGGACAGATATACGTCTCGGACGAAGGCGCCCTGGCGAGGCTGATCCACCGCGGGCTGACCGGCTACAAGGCCGACTTCAAGGGCAAGCAGACGCTCGTCGGCGACCTCGCCACGGACAGCGGCAAGCCCTCCGACGGCGGCCGCACCTGGACGTACACGCTCAAGGACAACATCAAGTGGGCCGACGGCACGGACATCACGTCCAAGGACGTCCGGCACACCTTCGAGCGGCAGTTCGCCGAGTTCATCAACGACGGTCCGGTCTTCATCCAGCAGTGGCTGGCCAACGAGCCCGGCACCGGGTACCGCGACCTGCTGCCCAAGGGCCCGTTCGAGGGTGACCACCTGCCGGACTCCATCCTGGAGACGCCGGACGACAAGACCATCGTCTTCAAGTTCGAGGAGCCCAAGCCGGACCTCCCGTACGCCCTGGCGATGCCGGGCTACTCGATGGTCTCCGAGGCGAAGGACACCCAGGAGAAGTACGACAAGGACCCGATGACCGCGGGCCCGTACAAGATCGAGTCCTTCAAGACCGGCAAGTCGATGACGCTGGTCAAGAACGAGCACTGGGACCCGGCGACCGACGCGACGCGGAACGCCTACCCGGACAAGTACGAGATCACGTTCAACATCCAGTTCGAGACCTCGGCCGAGCGGCTGATGGCCGACAAGGGCGTGAACAAGAACTCGATCAGCTTCACCAACAACGTGGACGCCGCCACGCTGCCGAAGCTGAACAAGGACGCCGAGGCCCAGAAGCGCTCGGTCAACGGCTACCAGCCGTACGTCGCCCAGATGGCCATCAACATGGACCGGGTCAAGAACAAGAAGGTCCGCGAGGCCATCGCGTACGCGCTGCCCATCCAGCCCTACCAGCAGGCGTTCGGCGGCCCGCAGGGCATGGAGCTGGCCGGCGGTCTGCTGAGCCCGACCGTCTCCGGCTACGAGGAGGGCTACGACCCCTTCGGCAAGCTGAAGAAGCCGCTGGGTGACCCGGCCAAGGCCAAGAAGATCCTCGAAGAGGCCGGCGAGACCGGTTACAAGCTCACCTGGGGTTACATCAACACCCCCGAGGGCCAGAACTACTCGCCTTCGATGGAGGCGACCCTCGAAGAGGCGGGCTTCGACGTCCAGCGCAAGGAGATCTCGGCCGAGACGTACTACGACGAGATCGGTGTCGTGGACAACGAGTTCGACATGTACGTGAGCGCGTGGGGCGCCGACTGGCCGTCGGCCAGCACCGTGGTCCCGCCGCTGTACGACGGCCGGCAGATCCAGGACGGCGCGTCGAACTACTCGCACACCAACGACGACTTCCTGAACAAGGAGATCGACCGGGTCCAGAAGATCTCGGACCCGGCCGAGGCGGCCAAGGAGTGGAACAAGCTCACCCAGTACGTGGTGGAGGACCTGATCTCCAACATCCCCATGACGTACTACAAGCAGATCCAGCTCTACGGCTCGAACGTCGGCGGCGTCCAGTACGACGACGTCATCGGTGACATCGACCTGCGCAAGCTCTACCTCAAGCAGTAAGCACCGTCCCCGGTACGCGGGGGCCGCCCGATCGGCGGCCCCCGCGCACCACCCTTCATCCCACGTCGCCGCTTTGTCCTTCGAAAGCAGCCCACAGTCATGCTTCGTTTCCTGATTCGCCGGACAATCGGCGCATTGATCATCCTGCTGATCCTCAGCGCGGTCTGTTTCTTCCTGTTCTTCGCCATCCCGCGTGATCCCGCCCGCATCTCCTGCGGCGAGAAGTGCACGCCGGAGAACCTCGAACTGATCCGCAGGTCCCTCGGGCTCGACGATCCCGTCCCCGTGCAGTACTGGAACTTCCTGTCCGGCATCTTCACCGGCCGGTCCTACCCGACGGGCGACTGCCCGGCGCCCTGCCTGGGCCGCTCCTTCGTGCACGACGAGAACGTCCTCACCCTCATCCAGGACCGCTTCCCCACCACGCTGTCGCTCACCATCGGCGCGGCGATCGTCTTCCTCTTCTTCGGCGTCGGCGCCGGCATGGTCGCCGCCTGGCGGCGCGGCACGGCGCTCGACAAGTTCGTCAGCGGCAGCTCGCTGATCATCGGCTCGCTGCAGATCTACTTCATCGGCCCGCTCGTGCTCTGGGCACTCGTGTACAGCACCGGACTCTTCGGCGACCCGACGTACAACCCCTTCACCGAGAACCCATGGAAATGGGTGGTGGGACTGATCCTCCCCTGGGCGGTGCTCTCCACGATCTTCGCGTCGAACTACACCCGTATGGTGCGGTCCACGATGATCGAGCAGTTGCAGGAGGAGCACGTCAGAACGGCGAAGGCCAAGGGCATGTCGGGGCGTACGGTCTTCTTCCGCTACGCCTGGCGCGGTGCCCTGATCCCGGTCGTCACGATCTTCGGTATCGACCTCGGCTCCCTGCTGGGCGGCGCGATCATCACCGAGTACACGTTCTCGCTGCCGGGGCTCGGCAACCTCTCCATCAATTCCGTGTTCAGGGCGGACCTGCCCGTGCTCATGGGCGTGCTGCTGTTCTCGTCCACCATGATCATCCTGATGAACGTCATCGTCGATACGGCGTACGCCTTCATCGACCCGCGCATCCGTCTGTCCTAGGAGAAGAGCAGTGACCACCCTGACCAAGGAAGCGGAAGGATCCGCTCCGTCCGCGGACGGTGCCTTCCTCTCGGTGCAGGACCTGCGCGTGCAGTTCACCACCGAGGACGGCGTCGTCAAGGCCGTCGACGGTCTCTCCTTCGACGTCGAGCGCGGCAAGACCCTGGGCATCGTCGGCGAGTCCGGCTCCGGCAAGTCGGTCACCAACCTGACCGTGCTGGGCCTGCACAACAAGATGTTCACCAACATCGAGGGCTCGATCAGCCTCGACGGCGAGGAACTGATCGGCGCGCCCGAGCGCAAGCTGGAGAAGCTGCGCGGCAACAAGATGGCGATGATCTTCCAGGATCCGCTGACCGCGCTCTCGCCGTTCTACACGGTCGGCCGGCAGATCGCCGAGCCGTACCGCAAGCACACGGGCGTCTCCAAGCGTGCCGCCCACGAGCGGGCCGTGGAGATGCTCGACAAGGTCGGCATCCCCAACGCCAAGCTGCGCGCGAACGACTACCCGCACCAGTTCTCCGGCGGCATGCGGCAGCGCGCCATGATCGCGATGGCGCTCGTCTGCAACCCCGACCTGCTGATCGCCGACGAGCCGACCACCGCGCTCGACGTGACCGTGCAGGCGCAGATCCTCGACCTGATCAGGAACCTCCAGGACGAGTTCGGCTCCGCGATCGTCTTCATCACCCACGACCTCGGCGTCATCGCGAACGTCGCGGACGACATCCTGGTGATGTACGCGGGGCGCGCCGTGGAGCGCGGCACCACGCGCGAGGTGCTGCGCCAGCCGCAGCACCCCTACACGTGGGGCCTGCTGAGCAGCATGCCGCGGCTGTCGTCGGACGTGTCCGTGCCGCTGACGCCGATCAAGGGCACCCCGCCCAGCCTGCTGAGCCCGCCGCCGGGCTGCCCGTTCCACCCGCGGTGCGGGTTCGTGGGCGACGTGGGCGGCGCGGCCTGCCGCACGGACCGGCCGGCGCTGCCCGAGGGCCGCGGGGCCGCCTGCCACCTGAGCGCCGGGCAGAAGCAGGACATCTTCATCGAGCAGATCAAGCCCCGGCTGGGCTAGGGAGCGACAGACCACCATGAGCGAAGAACTCACTCTCCCCGGCCCCCGGGACGACACGCCGGCCACGGCGGGCGAGGAGCTGCTGTCCGTCGAGGGGCTCACGAAGCACTTCCCGATCATGGGCGGCTTCCCGGTCAAGCGGCGGGTCGGCGCGGTGCAGGCGGTCGACGGTGTCGACCTGGAGGTGCGCGCGGCCGAGAGCCTGGGCCTGGTCGGCGAGTCCGGCTGCGGCAAGTCGACGACCGGGCGGCTGCTGACGCGGCTGCTGGAGCCGACCGGCGGCACGATCACGTACCGCGGCCAGGACATCACGCACGCCAAGCGCAAGGAGCTGGCGCCGATCAGGTCCGAGATCCAGATGATCTTCCAGGACCCGTACTCGTCGCTGAACCCGCGGCAGACCGTCGGCACCATCATCAACAGCCCGATGGAGGTCAACGGGATCAACCCGCCCGGCGGGCGGGAGAAGCGGGTCCGGGAGCTGCTGGAGACCGTCGGCCTCAACCCCGAGCACTACAACCGCTTCCCGCACGAGTTCTCCGGCGGCCAGCGCCAGCGCATCGGGGTCGCGCGGGCACTCGCGCTCCAGCCCAAGCTGATCGTGGCGGACGAGCCGGTCTCGGCGCTGGACGTGTCGATCCAGGCGCAGGTCGTCAACCTGCTGCAGGAACTGCAGCGGGAGATGGGCATCGCGTTCCTGTTCATCGCGCACGACCTGGCGGTCGTCCGGCACTTCTCGCAGCGCGTCGCGGTCATGTACCTGGGGAAGATCGTCGAGATCGGCGACCGGGACGACATCTACGCCCGGCCGCGGCACCCGTACACCCACGCCCTGCTCTCGGCCGTCCCGGAGGCGACCCTCTCGGACGACGAGGAGGAGGTGCCGCGCGAGCGCATCCGGCTGGCGGGCGACGTGCCGTCGCCGATCAACCCGCCGTCGGGGTGCCGGTTCCGTACGCGGTGCTGGAAGGCGCAGGACCTGTGCGCCGAGAAGGAACCGCCGCTGGTGCAGATCGACGGCAACCGCGGAGGGCACCTGACGGCGTGCCACTTCCCGGAGGAGCCGACGGTGGAGCGGGCGGAAGAGGTCATCATGGACAAGGCGCTCGCCGCGCTGGAGGACACCGAGGCTGCGGCTCCGGTGAAGGAGTAGCGCGTACGCCGTCAGGAGAGAGGCCGGTGCCGTGCCGCGGCACCGGCCTCCCTGCGTCCTTACGGGGGCCGTGCTCAGTTGAGGCGGGCACGGGCGGCGCGGGCCTGGCGGCGCAGGGTGTCGGCGGCCTGCGGCTCCATCGCCGCTATCACCGAGGCGTACTCCTCCAGCTCCGCCGCCCCCGTGACGAAGTCACCCCGGGCGATGAGGAGTTGCGCGCGCTCGTGGCGCAGCCGGGCGGGGTGCCCGGGGAGCAGCAGGGCGAGTTCGACGGCGGCGAGCTGGACGTCGGAGTGCTCGGGGCGGGGCGCGGCCCAGGCGCGGATGTTGTTGAGGATGCGCAGCACGATGTCCAGCGAACCGGCGGGTACGAGCATGGAGGGTGACAGCGGCTCGCCTCCGGTGGCCTCGGCGACGAGCAGCTCGGCGTCGGCGGGGGAGAGGAGCCGGCCGCCGTCGAAGGGGTCGGCCAGCACGGCGTCGCCCGCGGCCGGCTCGGCGGGCCGCACGGTCGGCGGCCCGTGCGTCGGCCCGTGCGTCGAGCCGCCCGCGGGCGCACCGGCCGGCGGGGGACCGACGGGGGGCGGACCGAAGCCGACGACGAAGTGCCCGGGGAGGGCCACGCCGTACACCGGGGCACCGGCGCGGCGGGCGACCTCCATCCAGATCACGGAGAGCATGATGGGCAGCCCGCGGCGGCGGCGCAGCACCTCGTGCAGTTGGGACGACTCCAGCCGCCGGTAGTCGCCGGGCGTGCCGCGGAACCCGTAGCGCTCCCCGAGCAGTTCGGCGGCGGCCCGCGCCCACGCGCGGGGTCCGCCGGGCGCGTACGGCAACTGCCCGGCCAGCTCGTCCAGCTCGATCTGCACGGCGTCGATGCCGCCCTCGTCGAGCCCGGGATCGGTCTCGGCGGCGACGAGCAGGCAGAGCAGCGCAAGATCGGGCCGCGGCGCGCGGGCCTCCTCCGCGAACCGGGCCCGGTCACCGACCCCGGACGTGCTCATGCCCCCCATTGTGCGACGCACCACGGCGCGCGTCCCGCCCAATGTGAGACCGGTGGGGACGGTGCGAGCCGTGCGGCGTCGGCCGGCGGGTGCAGGCGGCGGCACGGCCGCGCCGGTTTCCGCGGTGCGGGCCTGCGCTGTGCGGGTTCCGCCGGGCGGGTGTCCGCCGCGCGGTGGCAGGCCGGCCGCCGGGGACCGTGCTCCTGGCGGGCCGGTGGGCCCGGCCGGTGCGGGCGCGGGTGCTGCGATGGCGGCCCCGGGCCGGCGCGGGCGGAACCCGGCCGTGCGAGACGGCCTGCGCCCCTCCGCGGCGCGGCTGCGTCCGGCCGGGCGGCCCCCTCTGCCCGCCCCGCGGGGGTGTGCCGCCCGGCCGCGGGACCTGCCCCGGCGGGGCCTGCCGCAGATCTGGCGCCGTTCGCCCGCGGGGGGACGACGCAGGGGCCCCACGCCCCCGGGGCGCGGGGAGAGGCCGGTGCGTGCGATCGCAGGCGGAAGGGCGACTGCGCAGGGGGCTGCCGGTCGCTCCCGACCGCGGGGCGAGGGCACCGCCGCGCGCGTGACGGGTGCTCCCGGAGTGGGACGGGTCCTACGCCGTCGGGTGGTGGCGGTAGTGGTAGGCGTGGTGGGTGGTGAAGCCCAGGCCCTTGTAGAGGGCCACGGCGGGGGCGTTGTCCGGTTCCACCTGGAGGTACGCCGCCGAGGCGCCCTCCTCCAGGGCGCGCGCGGCGAGGGCCGCCATCACCGTCGTGGCCAGACCGCCGCGGCGGTGGGCCGGGGCGACCTCGACCGCCGCGAAGCCCGCCCAGCGCCCGTCCACCACGCAACGGCCGATCGCCGCCGGGCCGCCGTCCGGGCCCGGGACCGTCGCGAACCACACCGACGGGCCGCCCTCCAGCACCGTCCGCGCCGCGGGCGTCAGCTCCGCGCCCCGGTGGTAGAGCGAGAACCACTGCGCCGATGTCGTACGGGACAGCTCCACCCGTCCCGCCTCACCCCTGTCCGCCACCGGCGCCAGCTCGCCGATCTGCATCAGCGCCGCCCGCCGGACCGTCCAGCCCCGCGCGTCCAGCTCCGCCGCCAGCGGCTCCGCCGTCCCCGCCGCGCCCGTCGCGACCTGCACCAGCGCCGGGAGCCCCCGTTCCCCGTACCACCGCGTCACCCGTGCCAGCGCCGCGTCCAGCGGCAGCCCGGGGCCGCCCAGCGGCAGCACCGAGTTGGCGCGGCTCGTGAAGCCGTCCGAGGCCCGCAGCGTCCAGTCGCCCAGCCGCTCGGCCGTCACCGGCGGCCACCCCCGTGCCGCCACCCGGGTCAGTTCCGCCGCCGTCGCCGCGGGTCCCCGCCGCCGCGCGGGCGCGGCGGGCACGACCTTCGCCGCCACCACCGCGGCCTCCGAAATCCGTACCACCTGGCCGTTCCGCTTCGTGAGACGAAGCTCCCCCGCATCCCACGATGTGAGCACGCCGACCGCGTCGGTGAACCGCGCGTCTGACTCGCAGGCATCTGTCAGTCGTCGTACGGAAACGCGTTTTCCCACGTCAGCGTGGGTGATGCGGATGTCGAGCCGCGCCCCAGTGGTGAATTCCACAGCTCTCCACGCCCCTCTTGTTCGTTCCGTGCCCGGGAACGGAGATACTAGGTGCGGGCATCGACACGCCGCGCTCCCGCGCCGCCAGCCTGATCGAGGAGGAACGACAGCGTGACCTACGTCATCGCAGAGCCTTGTGTGGACCTCAAGGACAAGGCCTGCATTGAGGAGTGCCCCGTCGACTGCATCTACGAGGGCCAGAGGTTCTTGTACATCCACCCGGACGAGTGCGTCGACTGCGGTGCTTGCGAGCCGGTCTGCCCCGTGGAGGCGATCTTCTACGAGGACGACACCCCGGAGGAGTGGAAGGACTACTACAAGGTGAACGTAGAGTTCTTCGACGATCTCGGTTCGCCCGGTGGCGCCTCGAAGCTCGGGCTGATCGAGCGGGACCACCCGATCGTCGCGGCCCTCCCGCCGCAGGAGCACGACGAGTAACACCTGAGTACCACGGCGAACACGCGGTGCCCCCGCCTCATCGGCCCCGGGCCGATCGGCGGGGGCGGTCGCGTCGACTGAGGACAGTGAGAGTGCGACCCGTCACCTCCCGGCTGCCCGTCTTCCCCTGGGACCGGCTGGAGCCCTACAAGACCGCCGCCGCCGCCCACCCCGGCGGCATCGTCGACCTGTCCGTCGGCACCCCCGTCGACCCCGTGCCCGAGGTGATCAGGGCTGCGCTCGCGGACGCCTCGGACAGCCCCGGCTATCCGTTCGCCTGGGGCTCCCCGGCGCTGCGCGAGGCCATCGCCGGCTGGTTCGGCCGGCGGCTCGGGGCGGAGACCGGGCCGGACGCGGTGCTCCCGGCGATCGGCACCAAGGAACTGGTCGGCTGGCTGCCGACGCTGCTGGGCCTGGAGCCGGGGGACCAGGTGGCGTATCCGCAGCTCGCCTACCCGACGTACGAGATCGGGGCGCTGACGGCGCGGGCCGAGCCCGTGACGTACGCCGATCCGGTCACGGACCTCGACCCCTCGCGCGTGAAGCTGCTCTGGCTCAACACCCCGTCGAACCCCACCGGACGCACCATGGACGCGGCCGAGTTGCGCCGCGCGGTGGCCTGGGCACGCGCGCACGGGGTGCTCGTCGCCTCCGACGAGTGCTACGTGGAGCTGGGCTGGGAGTCCGACCCGGTCTCCGTGCTGCACCCGTCGGTCAGCGAGGGCTCGTACGAGGGACTGCTCGCCGTCCATTCGCTGTCGAAGCGCTCCAATCTCGCCGGCTACCGCGCGGGGTTCGCCGGCGGTGACGCGGCGGTGGTGCGCGAGCTGGTCGCGGTGCGCAAGCACACGGGGATGATGGTGCCGAAGCCGGTGCAGCAGGCGATGATCGCCGCGCTGGGCGACGGGCGGCACGTGGCCGAGCAGCGCGAGCGCTACGCCCGTCGGCGGGCCGCGCTGCGCGAGGCGCTGACGGGTGCGGGCTTCCGGATCGAGCACAGCGAGGCGTCGCTCTACCTGTGGGCGACGCGGGACGAACCGTGCTGGGACACGGTCGCCGAGCTGGCGAAGCTGGGGATCGCGGTGGCGCCCGGCGAGTTCTACGGCTCCGCGGGGGAGCGGTTCGTGCGGGTGGCCTTCACGGCCACGGACGAGCGAGTGGCCGCCGCCGTGGAGCGACTGCGGGCCCTACGGGGCTGAGCCCGGGGCGCCGCCGGCGGGGCCCGTGGCGCGACGGATGAGCCGCGCGCGGGGCCGACGAGCCGCCGGGCCCGCGGAGGACGGCTCCGCGGGCCGCCGGCGGCCTCGTGGGTCAGCCGGACAGGCTTCAGATACCCAGGCTCGACGCGGGCAGGTCGGGGGCCAGGTTCGAGGTGGCACCGCCGACCGCGGCCCGGCCCTTCTTGACGGACTTGCCGGTGCTTTCCTGGAGCGTGCCCAGGGCCTTCTCGGCGGCGGGCGGGGCGCTCTCGCTCAGCTTGTTCGCGGTCTCGGCACCGGCGGTGAGCACCTCGCCGCCGGTCCGGGAGGCGGTCGCGGGCAGCGAGCCGGATTCCAGGGCGCTGACCGGGGCCAGGCCGTTCGTGCTGGGCAGCTCGACGGCGCTGGCGGCACCCGCGGCGCCGACGACCGGTGCGGCACCCGCGGCGACGACGAGTGCGACCCGGGCGAAGTGGCGCTTCAGGGGGTGGGACATGGTGCTCCTTTGACGGAGGGTAGCTGACTGGTCACGTCCGCCGTGCGGACGCTGTGACTACCGCGTGAGCCGCCGGAAGGTTGCGGCTGCCCCGTGTAAAGAGTTGGTAATGCGTCGCATAATCTGCGTCACCGGAAAACGGGGTGAAGCAGGTCTGCCCGAGCGGCGCTCGACGGTCCGTGGACCGCCCCTCGCCGGGCAGGCGCCGGGTCGGGAGGAGGAGACGGAAGCGGTGTCCGCCGTCAGCCTTCGCCGGCCGGCTTCGCCCGTACGGGGCGTGGTGGGCTACGGCTCGATGACGATACGGACCGACACGGCGCCCGCCCGGGCGTGCGCGCCCTCGGCCTCCCGCCAGCCGGCGGCCGAGTCCTCGGCCCGCCACTCGCGGCCCGCGAAGGACACCTGCGCGACGCGCAGCCGCGGCGCCTGGGCCACCGCCCAGTGCGCCAGCTCCCAGCCGCGGCCCTTCGCGTCCGCACCGCCGCCCGCGCCGTCGGCGGAGACCGGCAGCACCAGCACCTGGCTGCCGCCGCCCCGGCCCGCGCTCCCGGTCCCCTCGCCGGAGCCGCCCGCTTCGGGCTCGGGCAGCACACCGGCGCCGAACTCCCGCTTCAGCGCCTTGCGCACCGCCGCGGGGTCGCCCGAGCGGGTGTCGCCCTTCGCCGTCGTGCAGGTGAAGGCGCCGCCGGCGCGGCCCGTCAGCGCGGCGGACAGCCGGGCGGCGGCGGGCTCGTGCTTCGCGTACGCCTGCGGGAAGCCGCTGCGCTGCACGCGCTGCGCGGCCTCGGTGAGCGGCAGCCGGGAATAGCCGGGGATCTCCGCCAGGTGCTCGTAGAACTTGCCGGTGGAGTACACCGGGTCGAGGATCTGCTCCTCCGTGCCCCAGCCCTGGGACGGGCGCTGCTGGAACAGCCCGAGCGAATCACGGTCGCCGTGCTCGATGTTGCGCAGCTCCGACTCCTGCATGGCCGTGGCGATCGCGATGGTCACCGCGCGTTCGGGCAGCCGCCGCGAGGACGCCACCGCGCTTATCGTCGCGGCGTTGGCGGCCTGTTCGGGATCCAGCTCGTACGGCTCCTCCTCGCCCTTGCCGCGCACCTCGCAGCGGGGCGCGGGCCCGCCGCCCGTGTTGAGGTGGACCAGCAGGTACGCGCCCACGCCGCCGAGCACCGCGAGCGCGACCAGTGCGCGAAGGAGGCGGCGGCGGAGGACGTCTGAGGCGGGCACGGGCCCACCGTAGCGTCCGCGGCGGACAGCCGCGTTCGCCGGGACCGGCGGGGCGGCGTCCGCGGGGCGGCATACGGCGCACGGATGCCGGACGGATGCCGGACGGACGGCGGACGGACGGTGCGAGGGGCACGGCGCTCGTGGCCTTAGGGTCGTCGGCATGGACTTGACGCTCGATGCCGCACGGCTCACCGCCCAGCTCGTCGACACGGCCTCGGTCAGCGGTGAGGAGAAGCAGCTCGCCGACGCCGTCGAGACCGCGCTGCGGCGCCTCGGCCACCTGGAGGTGGACCGCGACGGCGACGCCGTCGTCGCCCGGACCCGGCTGGGCCGTGCCGAGCGCGTCGTCCTCGCCGGGCACCTCGACACCGTGCCCATCGCCGGCAACGTACCCTCGCGCCTCGACGGCACGTACGAGGACGGCGTCCTGTGGGGCTGCGGCACCTCGGACATGAAGGCGGGTGTCGCCGTCCAACTGCGCATCGCCGCCACCGTGCCCGCGCCCAACCGCGACCTCACGTTCGTCTTCTACGACAACGAGGAGGTCGACGCCTCCCGCAACGGCCTGCGCCGCCTCGCCGAGCACCGCCCCGGCTGGCTCGCGGGCGACTTCGCCGTGCTGCTGGAGCCGTCCGACGGCGAGATCGAGGGCGGCTGCCAGGGGACGCTGCGTGCCGTCCTCCGTACAGAGGGCGAACGCGCCCACTCCGCGCGCAGTTGGCTCGGCGCCAACGCCATCCACGCCGCCGCCCCGGCACTGGCCCGGCTCGCGGCGTACGAATCGAGGAAAGCCGTCATCGACGGCCTGGAGTACCGCGAGGGCCTCAACGCCGTCCGCGTCTCCGGCGGCGTCGCCGGCAACGTCGTGCCCGACGTCTGCGAGGTCACCGTCAACTTCCGCTACGCCCCGGACCGCTCGGAGGAGCAGGCCATCGCCTTCGTGCGGGAGTTCTTCGACGGCTGCGGCATCGCGGAGATCACCGTCGAGGACAGTTCCCCGGGCGCGCTGCCGGGGCTGGGCCACCCCGCAGCCGCCGCGTTCACGGCCGCCGTCGGCGGCACCCCGCGGCCGAAGTACGGCTGGACGGACGTCGCCCGCTTCACCGCCCTCGGCGTCCCGGCGGTGAACTACGGACCCGGCGACCCGAACTACGCGCACAAGCGCGACGAGCACGTGCACACGGCCCGTATCCACCACTGCGAGGAGCGGCTGCGGGCCTGGCTCACCGCGTGAGCGCGGCCCCCGTCACCGGCTGTTCCGCCGTGGTTCCGGCCGGGGTTCACATGGCTTCGAGCGGCTTCGCCTAGCCTGGGCCGGAGATCGTCGTACGGGGAGAGTCCTGCGGAATCACGAGAAGCCGTACGAATCCGTAGAAAACCATGAGGAACCACGAGGAAGGGAGCGCGCCTGTGGGCAACCGGGACGAGTTCAGGGAGCAGCGGCTCGGCCCCGTCCTCCGCCGCCGCAGCCGCATCCAGCGCGGGACGATGGACCAGCACCTGCTGGACACCCGGGAGCGCGCCGCGGAGTACGTGCACGAGGACCCGTGGCGGGTGCTGCGGATGCAGGCGGAGTTCGTCGAGGGGTTCGGCGCGCTCGCCGAGGTGGGCCCGGCGATCAGCGTCTTCGGATCGGCCCGTACGACACCCGACAGCCAGGAGTACGCGCGGGGCATCGCGATCGGCAAGGGGCTGGTGGAGGCCGGCTTCGGGGTGATCACCGGCGGCGGGCCCGGGGTGATGGAGGCGGCGAACAAGGGCGCGCTGGAGGCCGGCGGGCTGTCCGTGGGGCTGGGTATCGAGCTGCCCTTCGAGCAGGGGCTCAACAGGTACGTGGACCTCGGCGTGAACTTCCGCTACTTCTTCGTGCGCAAGACATGCTTCGTGAAGTACTCCCAGGGCTTCGTGGTGCTGCCCGGCGGCTTCGGCACGATGGACGAGCTGTTCGAGGCGCTGACCCTGGTGCAGACGAAGAAGGTGACGCGGTTCCCGATCGTCCTCTTCGGCAGCGAGTACTGGGGCGGGCTCGTCGACTGGCTGCGCAAGACCGTCGTGGACGGCGGCAAGGCCGCGGAGCGGGACCTGGACCTGTTCCACATCACGGACGACGTGGCCGAGGCCGTGGGGCTGGTCACGAAGGAGACCCCGTAGCGCCGCGGCAGCCCCGGGCCCGTACGGGGGGAGGTCAGGCGAGACCGCGGCGGGCGACCGCGGGCGGGCGGTGGCCGGCGATGGCGGCCACCATCTCCAGCACCTGCCGGGTCTCGGCCACCTCGTGCACCCGGTACACCTGTGCTCCCAGCCACGCCGAGACGGCCGTGGTGGCGAGCGTGCCGACCAGCCGCTCCTTGACCGGTGTGTCCAGCGTCTCGCCGACGAAGTCCTTGTTCGACAGCGAGACGAGCACGGGCCAGCCCGTCGCCGTCATCTCACCGAGCCGGCGGGTGGCCTCCAGGGAGTGCCGGGTGTTCTTCCCGAAGTCGTGACCGGGGTCGATCATGATCCCGTCGCGGCGTACGCCCAGCTCCACGGCCCGCTCCGCGAGCCCCAGGGTGACCCGCAGGATGTCGGCCATCACGTCCTCGTAGGCGATGCGGTGCGGCCGGGTGCGCGGCGGCACGCCGCCCGCGTGGGTGCACACGAGCCCCGCGCCGTGCCGGGCGGCGACCTCGGCGACCAGCGGATCGACGCCGCCCCAGGCATCGTTCAGCACATCCGCCCCGGCCGCGCAGGCGGCCTCGGCGACCTCGTGCCGCCAGGTGTCGACGCTGATGACGACGTCCGGGTGGCGGCGGCGCACCTCGGCGATGAAGCCCGCCGTGCGGCGTACCTCCTCCGCGGCCGACACCTCCTCGCCGGGGCCCGCCTTCACCCCGCCGACGTCGATGATCGCCGCACCCTCCGCGACGGCCTGCTCGACGCGGGCGAGTGCGGGCTCGTCGCGGAACGTGGCGCCCTGGTCGTAGAAGGAGTCCGGGGTCCTGTTGACGATCGCCATGATCACCGGCTCGTGCGCGGCGAAAGTGCGCGACCCCAGTCGCAGCATGCTGCCTCCTCTGACACCCTCCGGGACGGCGGCCCCGGCCTCCTCCAGCGACCTTAGCCCGCGGGCGCGGCAGGGCGGCGGCGCGGCGTGCGCGGTGCCGCGGCGGTCCGTACGCCGGGCCGTGGGGGCTGTCACATCCCCCGGCTATGGTGGGGCGCAGCCACCCGGCGTACCGGGCGAGGCCATCCGGCGCCCGGCTGTCCACGGGGAGACATCGTGTTCTGGTTCATGCTCATCGCCATGGTCGCGGTCGTCGCCGCGGTCACCGTCGTGCTGGCGGGAAACGGCGAGGAGGAGCTCACCGAGCCGCGGCCGGACCGGCTGCACGACCCGCTGCCGCCCGACCGCCCCCTCGGGCGCGCCGACATCGACGCGCTGCGGCTGCCGGTCGCGCTGCGCGGGTACCGCATGGACGACGTGGACGACGCGCTCGACCGCGTCGCCGCGGAGCTGGCGGAGCGGGACGCGCGGATCGCGGAGCTGGAGGCGGCCCTGGCGGGTGCGCACGCGGCGGCGTACCGCGGCGGACGGCTCGGCGGGCAGGCGTACGAGGACGCGCCGCCCGCCCCGGCGGACTACCGGGGGGCGGGCTTCGGAGGCACGGACCTGGGCATCGGGGGTCTGGGCGGCGGTGCGGACTGGGCCGACCGGGACCTGGACGGCCGCGGCAACGGCGGTGTGGAGGCGGACGGCCGGGACGGGCGGCCATGAGCGCCGACGGCGGGGCCGTGGCCGGGCCCGACGGGCTGCTGCGCTGCCCGTGGGGGCTGTCCTCCGAGGACTACGTCGCGTACCACGACGAGGAGTGGGGCCGGCCCGTGCACGGCGACGACGCGCTCTTCGAGCGGCTGTCGCTGGAAGCGTTCCAGTCCGGGCTGTCCTGGCTGACGATCCTGCGCCGCCGCGAGGGCTTCCGGGCCGCCTTCGCCGGCTTCGCGATCGCCGCGGTGGCGGAGTTCGGCGCCGAGGACGAGCGCCGGCTGCTCGCCGATCCGGGCATCATCCGCAACCGGCTGAAGGTGCAGGCCACGATCGCCAACGCCAAGACCCTCGCCGGCTGGAGCACCGGCGAGCTGGACGGCCTGATCTGGTCGTACGCCCCGGACCCCGCCGGCCGCCCCGCGCCGCGCACGACCGCGGACGTTCCGGCCGTCACGCCGGAGTCGACGGCGCTGGCCAAGGAGCTGAAGCGGCGCGGCGTGCGGTTCGTCGGGCCGACGACGGCGTACGCGCTGATGCAGGCGTGCGGCCTGGTCGACGACCACCTCGCCGACTGCCACGTGCGCTAGAAGCGGGCAGGGCCGCGGTCCGGCCGCATGCGGGCCGGACCGCCGCGGCGGCGGCCCCGTCCGCCCGGCGCGCACGTGCGCCGGAGATCACCCGCGAGCCCGGCCACAGCCGGAGCCGCCGGCGCTCCCCGTCCCGCTGACGCCCCCGCCGGGACCCGGCGGGGCAGCGCCTGCCCGGCCCCGTGAGGCGGACGCGTTCAGCGGCCCGTGAAGCGCGGCTCCTCCTTCGCCACGAAGGACTCCACCGCGATCCTGTGGTCCTCCGACGCCCCCGCCCGGGACTGCAGCTCCGCCTCCTTGGCCAGCGTCTCCGCCAGGCCGTGCCCCGCCCCGTACGCCAGCGACTCCTTGATCGCCGCGTACGCCCCCGTCGGACCCGCCGCGAGCCTGCGGGCCACCGCCGCCGCCTCGGCGGCCAGGTCCGCGGCCGGCACGACGACGTTGGCGATCCCCAGCGCCAGTGCCTCGTCCGCGGAGATCCGGCGCGGGAAGAGCAGCAGGTCGGCGGCCCGGCCGTGGCCGACGAGGCGGGGGAGGGTCCAGGAGACCCCGGAGTCCGCGGTCAGCGCGACGCCCGCGAACGAGGTGTTGAACGACGCGCTGTCGGCCACCACCCGGTAGTCCGCCGCGAACGCGAAGCCCGCGCCGGCCCCCGCGGCGACCCCGTTCACGCCCGCGACCACCGGCTTCGGCATCCCGGCCAGGGTGGCGGTGATGGGGTTGTAGTGCTCGGAGACGGTGTCCATCGCGTGGTCCGTACGCTGCGCGGCCCGGGCCGCCGTGAGGGTGCCGATGTGCTCCTTGAGGTCCTGCCCCACGCAGAACGCCCGCCCCGCGCCGGTGAGCAGCACGGCCCGTACGGCGTCGTCCCCGGCCGCCTGCCGCAGGGTGTCGCGCAGGGCGTTCTTGGTCCCGTTGTCGAGGGCGTTCATCGCGTCCGGGCGGTTGAGGGTGACGGTCGCCAGTCCGTCGGCGACGTCGTACAGAACGGTGTCCGCCATGCTCTTCCCTTCGCTACGCCCCGGATCACCGGGGCTGCGCCGCGTCTCGTCCGGTGCCGTCAGCATGGCGGAGATCACGTCCCCGCGACATGTGACGTGCGTCAAATGGAAACGCGGCATGCTTCGGCCGGGAAGGGCGCAGTATCGCATCCCTCTGGCGGGAATTGGGAGGTTTTGCGGTCGCACGTCGTCGAGAGTATGCCGACCGATGTTGGTCATCAGCACCGGCAATGCGGGATAATGGGCGAGAAGCACTGTGTTCGATGCCGGTGGCGACGAGCCTGTCCACGGGCCGTCGAAGCTTCTCAACGAAGAGCTGGTTTCAGGAAGGGGAACGAGCATGGCGGCCATGAAGCCGCGGACGGGCGACGGCCCGCTCGAGGTGACCAAGGAGGGGCGGGGCATCGTCATGCGCGTTCCGCTCGAAGGCGGCGGGCGGCTCGTCGTCGAGCTGACCCCCGATGAAGCCGACGCGCTCGGCGACGCCCTGAAGAAGGTCGTCAGCTAGTCGGACCCAGGTCCGGATGAACCCCGCATGCGCCCCGGCCACGTGGTGGCCGGGGCGGATCGTCCTCCGGGCCCGGAGCCGACGCGCCCCGGGTGCCCGTCGCGCCCCCGACCGGCCGACGCGTCCGTGACGTCCGTCACGCCTCTCGCTTGACGGCGCAGAGCAGCCCGTCCCCCACCGGCAGCAGTGCGGGCATCAGCTCCCGGCTCTCCTTCACCGCGCGCAGCAGTTCACGCAGTTTCTGCACCTCGTCGGGCTGGGCCGCGGAGTCCACGGTGCGGCCGTCGGCGAAGACGCCCTCGAAGCACACGACGCCGCCCGGGCGCAGCAGGCGCAACGATTCGCCCAGATAATCCATGCACTCCAGCGGGTCGCCGTCGCAGAAGACCATGTCGTACGAACCGTCGGCCAGCCGCGGCAGCACGTCCAGCGCCCGCCCGACGATGATCCGCGCCCGGTTCGCGGCGAACCCCGCCGCCCGGAAGGCCTGGCGCGCGAACTGCTGCCGCTCCGGCTCCGGGTCCACGGTCGTCAGGACCCCGCCGGGGCGCATGCCCTGCAGCAGGTGGATGCCGGAGACCCCGGTGCCGGTGCCGATCTCGACCACCGCCTTGGCGCCGGCCGTCGCCGCCAGCAGCCGCAGCGCGGCCCCGGCGCCCGCGGACACCTGGCGCAGCCCCGCCTCCAGGGCCCGCTGGCGGGCCCAGTGCAGCGCCGCCGTCGCCGAGCCCTGCGCACGCGTCGAAGCCGCCGGGTCGCCCGGGGTAACCCCGGCCCGGCCGCTGCCGGCGTCCGCGGCACCGTCCGTGCCGTACGCCTCCGCGAACGACCAGCTCGCCAGCCGGTTGCCGGTAATCGCCTTCTCCTGTTCCCCGTTGGCACCTGCACCTGCATCCGTCGCAAGCGTGACTGTATCCGCTGCCCCTGGGAACCTGCTGGCCGGACCGTGCGTTGGGGGAGACGGAAGTGATACGGACGAGGTAAGGATGCCGGCGGGGATGGTTCCGCTGAATGCGGGAAAATACCGGTCGGAAGAGCTTATCCGGAGCTAACGGGCGAGGTGGATATGGTAGGGGGCCTACTGGACACCACCAGAGCCACCAGGGGAGGTGCGGCCGCGTCCGGCGACCAGGGCGCCCTGCGGCGATTGCGCAGGGGGTCCCGAGGACCGGATGAGCCGAAATCCGTGACTGACAATGCTGACGACCGCAGCCACGCCACCGACACCGTGACCGTTGCCGGATTCTCCGCGTTCCCGGCCGACGACGCGTCGTCCAAGGGGTGGACTCCGCCTTCGTGGGAGGAGATCGTCAGCACCCACAGCGGTCGCGTCTACCGTCTCGCCTATCGCCTCACCGGGAACCGGCACGACGCCGAGGACCTCACGCAGGAGGTCTTCATCCGCGTCTTCCGGTCGCTGTCGACGTACACCCCGGGGACGTTCGAGGGCTGGCTGCACCGCATCACCACGAACCTCTTCCTCGACCAGGTGCGGCGCAAGCAGCGCATCCGGTTCGACGCGCTCGGGGACGACGCCGCCGAGCGGCTGCCGAGCCGCGAGCCGTCGCCGCAGCAGCACTTCAACGACACGCACTTCGACGCCGACGTCCAGCAGGCGCTGGACACCCTTGCGCCCGAGTTCCGGGCGGCGGTGGTGCTGTGCGACATCGAGGGTCTGTCGTACGAGGAGATCGCCGCCACCCTGGGCGTCAAGCTGGGCACGGTCCGCAGCCGGATCCACCGCGGCCGTTCCCACCTGCGCAAGGCGCTCAAGCACCGCTCCCCGGAGGCGAGGGCCGAGCAGCGCTCGCTCGCCGGGGCCGGGCAGGGCGCCTACGGCTCGGACGAGGAGGGCGGAACGCTGTGAGCGGCCTGGGCGGGCTGTCGCCCGCCGAGCAGCACCTGGGCGAGGCGCTGGCGGCGCTGGTCGACGGGGAGCTGCCCCACGACTCGCGGGACCGCGTGCTCGCGCATCTGGCGACCTGTCCGCGGTGCAAGGCGGAGGCCGACGAGCAGCGTCGGCTCAAGAGCGTGTTCTCCGCCGCCGCCCCGCCGGCGCCCTCGGACGGGCTGCTGGCCCGGCTGGAGAACCTGCCCGGCGTCGACCTCGACGACGCCGCCCGCCGGTCGCCCTTCGGGGGCGGGTCCGGCGGCACCGCGCGTGGGGGCGGCAGGCCCGGTGGCACCCGCGCGGCCCGGACCTCCGGCTTCGGCGGCGGCGTCCTCGACGGCGCGGTGCTCGACGGCGGCCCCGGATTCCCGATCCACCAGGTCGAGCGGCCCTCCGTCGCCCGCGGGCGGCGCTTCGCGTTCGCCGCCGCCGGCGCGGTGTCCTTCGCCGCCCTCGCCCTGGGCGGCGCGCTGCCCATCGAATCGACCATCGACCCCGCGGGCGGTTCCCCGGCGGTCACCCCCGGCGACCGGGGCGAGCCCGCGCGCTATTCGTACGACCCGCAGCTCTCCACCACCGGCGGCGCGCAGGACGCCGGCCCGGTCCAGCCGTACACGACGCAGAGCGGCCCGGTGCAGATGGCCGCCTCCGCGAAGGCGGCGACGACCGCGACGCCGCAGCCGCCGCTGCTGTCGGTCTTCGCGGCCGCCGAGCCGGCGACGTCCGCGCCGCAGACCGCACTGAGCGGGAGGAACACCCCCTCGCCGCAGTGACGGCCCACGGGGACCGGCGAGGCGTCGGTCCCCGGGCGATGCGCCGGACCGCATGCACCTGATTGAATCGCTAGGGCCTGCCCGGCGGGTGAGCAACAACTGCGGGCCGCGACGGTCCGCGCCCAGTCGCATGCGGAACGTGTGGGGAGAACATGGACCAGGGGAAGCCGAGTTGGTGGAGGCAGGAGCCCGGCGAGCCTCCGCGCGAGGCCGAGTCGGACACCACCGGACCGCCCGCCGACTCCGACACCTCCGTGCCACCGGCGGCCCGGCCGGAGGACGCGGGCCCGCCACCGGGGTACGACCCGGAGGTGGACCAGTTGCGCCGCGTGCGCCAGGCGCTGCGCGAGTGGCGTGACGGGGAGGACGACTACCACAGGGAACGGAGCCGCCCCGCTGCGGGGAGCGCGGCGGACGCCGGGGCGGCCCCGGCGGGCGGTACGCAGACGCCTGTCGCTGACGGCGCGGCGACTCCCGCGGAGAGCCTGCCGGCTGACGGCGGCCCGCCCCCGGCACAGGGCGCGGGTCCGTACGGTGCACAGGATCCGGCCCCGGCGGCCGGCACCCCCGAACCGGTGGCGGACGCCGTACCCGTACCGGGCGATGCCGCGGCCACGGCGGGTGGGCCGGCCGGGACCCCGCGTGCGGACGAGGAGGCCGTGCAGAGCACGGACGCCTCCGCCGGCCCGGTCGGGGCCGCGGACCACCCGGTTGCGCGCACCGCGGAGACCGGCGGGCCGGCCACGAGGGCGGACGGGGGCACGCTCCCGACGCGCCCCCGGGCGGCGGAGACGCCCGGCCCGGCGACAGCCGCGGACCGGGCACCGGAGACCGGCGGGCCGGACACGGAGCCGGGTGCGCTCCCGGCCCGGCCCGTGACCGCCGGCGCCGAAGGCACCGCGGCGCAGCCGGACAGCGCGCCCTCACCGGCTTCGAAGGCCCCCTCGTCCGCCGTGGGCCGGGACCAGGACGCTGCCGCGACCGACCCGGCTGCCGGTACGTCCCCCGCCGCCCCGGCCGAGGACGAGGGCCCGGGCGCACGGCCCTGGGAGGTCGGCGTGCGGCCGTACCCGGGTGCCGCGGGGGCCGGGGCCGAGGACTCGCCGGGCGGCAGAGACATACCCGCCGCGGTGTCGGCCGTGGCGGGTGCCAGAGCCGGCCGGGCGGCCCTGCCACAGCACGGCGGACCGGACGGCCCCGAGACGCCGGCCGCGCCCGCAGACGGTCCGCAGGACGCCGCAGAGCCCGCGAGGACGCCCGAACCCGCGCCCGGGGACCGTACGGCCGCCTCCGGCCGGGAGGACCCCGCGAAGACCCCGGAGGACGCCCCGCCGCCGGACCCCTCCGGGCGGTCCGGCGGATACGGCGAGACACCCCGGCAGGACCCGCGGGACGCCGCCGGGACCGCGCAGGCACGCCGGGGCGGCGACGAGGCGGCAGGCCGGCCGGACGGGGCCGCCGCCCCGGGGCCGGGCGGCGTGGAGGACGACGACACCACGCAGCTCGCCGTCATCTCCGACTCCGGCGCCCGCCCCGCCGCGGACCTCCCGGGCCCGCGGCGGCCCGCGGCCGACGCCCCGGCGCCGCCCGCCACCGCGGGCGGGAGCGGCGGGGACGACGTGCCGCCCCGGCCCCCGCCCGCCGACACCCGCTACCCCGCCCCGCAGGCCGGCCCCGCCGGCCCGCCCGGCGGCCCCGGGCCGCAGGGCGGGCCCCGTGCGCCGTACGGGCCCGGCGCCCAGATCCCCGCACAGGGCGCGCCACCGCCCGGCGGCGCGCCCGCGCCGGGCGGGCACGGGCCGGGCGGGCACGGGCCCCAGGGCTCCGGACGGCCTCCCGGCGCGCAGCAGCCCACCGCGCACGGCATGCCCGGGCCGGGCGGATCCGGTTCCGGCGCCCCCGGGTTCGACGGCTCCGGGCGGCCCTCCGGCGGGCCCGCTGCGACCACGCCCCAGGGCGCCCTCCCGCAGGGGGCTTCGCCGCAGGGCCAGTGGCAGCGGTACGACCCCTGGGCACCCGCGCACGCGGCACACGCGCCGGAGCGTCGCAAAGGGCGCGTGGCCACCCTCGTCGGGGCTCTCGTCATCGCGCTCGTCGCCGGCGGCATCGGCGGCGCCATCGGCAGCTACATCGAGCGCAACGGCACCCCCGGCCGGCTCGAACTCGACCAGTCCTCCTCCGCCGACGGCGGCGGCAAGCGGCCGCCCGGCAGCGTCGCCGGGATCGCCCGGTCCGCGCTGCCCGGGGTGGTGACGCTGCGCGTCAGCGGCGTCGCCGAGCAGAGCACCGGCACCGGCTTCGTCCTCGACAGGCGCGGGCACATCCTGACCAACAACCACGTCGTGCAGCCGGCCGAGGAGGGCGGCGACATAACGGTGACGTTCAGCGGCGGCGAGTCCAAGTCCGCCGAGGTCGTCGGCGGCGACGCCGGGTACGACCTCGCCGTCGTCCGCGTCAGGGGTGTTTCCGGGCTGAAGCCGCTGCCGCTCGGCAACTCACGCTCCGTCGCCGTCGGCGACCCCGTCGTGGCCATCGGGGCGCCGTACGACCTGCCCAACACCGTCACCGCCGGGATCATCAGCGCCAAGGAGCGCCCCATCACCGCCGGCGGCGAGGAGGGCGACGGCAGCGACATCTCGTACGTCAACGCCCTGCAGACCGACGCCCCCATCAACCCGGGGAACTCCGGCGGGCCGCTGCTCGACTCCCGGGGCCGCGTGATCGGCATCAACAGCGCCATCCGCGGCGCCGACAACGGCAGCGGCGAACCGCGGACCGAGCAGGGCGGCAGCATCGGCCTCGGCTTCGCCATACCGGTCAACAAGGGCGCGGAGGTCGCCGAGGAGCTGATCAACACCGGCAAGGCCACGCACCCCGTCATCGGCGTGACGCTGAACATGCAGTACACCGGCGACGGCGCCCAGGTCGGCCTCTCCGCGGAGGAAGGCGGCACCGAGCCGGTCACCCCGGGCGGCCCCGCCGACACCGCGGGCATCGAGCCGGGGGACGTCATCACCGGGGTCGACGGCCAAGCCGTGCACAACGGTGAGGAGTTGATCGTCAAGATCCGCAGCCGCAGCCCGGGTGACGACCTGAGCCTGACCGTCGAGAGGGACGGGGAGGAGTTGACGGTCGATGTCACGCTCGGCGAGGGGGAATCCACCGACTGACCCCGTCAAACACCCCCAAACCCCCGCATCGGCGGCGGCTGACCAGTCCACCGCGGCCGATGCGGTACTCCCGGTGGGGCGGGGTCGCCAGGTACCGTGAGAGTCGCCCGCAGCGGGCCGACGGACAGGACAGCAAGGAGTGCCAGGTGTTCTTCGATATAGGACCCCTCGAGCTGATCGCTCTCATCATCCTGGCCACGATCGTCTTCGGCCCCGACAAACTGCCCAAGGTCATCCAGGACACCATGCGGTTCGTCCGCAAGGTCCGGGAGTTCTCCGACTCCGCCAAGGAGGACATCCGCAAGGAGCTGGGGCCGGAGTTCAAGGACTTCGAGTTCGAGGACCTGAACCCGAAGAACTTCGCCAAGAAGCACCTCCTCGACAACGACGACCTGGGGCTGAAGGAGATCCGTAACGGCTTCGACCTCAAGAAGGAGGTCGCCGAGATCGGCGAGGCGGCGCGCACCGTGGGGGACATCGAGGACGACGGTGCGACAGGCGGAAAGCGGTTGAGCCTGACGAAGGACGGCGGCAGCGACACCGGCGGCACGAGCGACGCCGCAGGTGAGGCCAAGAGCACGGCCACCGCCCAGCGCCCGCCGTATGACGCGGACGCCACCTGATCGGCTCACATATCAGACCACCTGCCTGTCCTAGCGTATGCAGGTGGATATCCTCCCGTGTGTCTGGGTGAGCGCCCGGCATGCGGTGTGCCAGGCGGGGCGTGCGCCCCGGCGGGGGGCGACCGCCGAATGACAGGTCCAGGCCACGAGGAGGCACCACGCTGATGGAGATGACGAGCGAGGCGGAGCCCGGGGGGACGGTTCAGGAGTCCGAGCCACGCCTGGTGGACAGCTTTTTGCGGGCGCCCTTCCCGTG
Source organism: Streptomyces sp. CNQ329 (assembly GCF_000482585.1). Classification (NCBI taxonomy): domain Bacteria; kingdom Bacillati; phylum Actinomycetota; class Actinomycetes; order Kitasatosporales; family Streptomycetaceae; genus Streptomyces; species Streptomyces sp. CNQ329. Next base: position 44,429 of record NZ_AXVU01000028.1, read on the forward strand.
GTACGGGCTGGACGACGCGTTCGCCGGCCCGCGCTGGCTGCAGACGACCGGCGGGGACGGCGGTGTGGAGCACGGCACGGTGGGCCACGGGGACATGCCCTCGTACCTCACCGAGGCGGGCATGCGCGAGCACCGCTTCGCGGTGGTCGTGACCGTCGCGAGCCGCCCCGTGCGGCGCAGCGCGGACGGCACCGGGGTGCTGGAGGCGACGTCCGTGTCGTCCGCGGCCTGGCTGGCGGGCTCGGGGCTGCTGTCGTGCACCTGGCCGGGGCAGATGGAGCGCCAGATGCGCGAGGAGTGGCTGGACCAGCAGACGTCGGTGGCCTGGGAGCTGGCCGACGACCTGGAGGGGTCCGGCTGGTCGGCGCTGTCCCTGCCGGTCGACGGCGAGGCGACGCAGTTCCACTACCGCGAGTCGGAGTTCGGCTGGGTGCTGGCGGGGACGACGCAGAAGCAGGTGCACCTGGGCGCGTACGGCCGCGGCATGAGCGCATACGGACTCGGGTTCTCGGCGATCAAGGACATCACGACGTACGAAGACCGCCGCGGCTAGCCGCCCGCGGCGCTCCGGGGCGCGGATCGCGTACGGGCCGCGCCCCCCTGCTCCATAGCGCCGGGGGCGTACGCCCCTGCCCTGCGCGTCCCGCCCCGCGGCCGGCGGCCCGGGGCGTACCGCTCAGAACTTGTTGCGCGGCGTGACGCCCAGCGACATCCCCGCGAGCCCGCGGGGCCGCCCGCCGAGCCGCGCCGCGACGTCGCGCAGCGCCGCGCCCGCGGGGGAGTCCGGATCGGTGAGGACGACCGGCTTGCCCTCGTCGCCGCCGGCCCGCAGCGTCACGTCGATCGGGATCGCGCCGAGCACCGGTACCTCCGCGCCCGTCGTGCGCGTCAGTCCCTCGGCGACCTGCTTGCCGCCGCCGGTGCCGAAGACGTCGACCATCTCGCCGCAGTGCGGGCACGGCAGGCCCGACATGTTCTCCACCACGCCGACGATCTTCTGGTGCGTCTGCACGGCGATGGCCCCCGCCCGCTCGGCGACCTCGGCCGCGGCCTGCTGCGGCGTGGTGACGACGAGGATCTCGGCGTTCGGCATCAACTGCGCGACGGAGATCGCGATGTCGCCGGTGCCCGGGGGGAGATCGAGGAGCAGTACGTCGAGGTCGCCCCAGAAGACGTCCGCGAGGAACTGCTGGAGCGCGCGGTGCAGCATCGGGCCGCGCCAGACGACCGGCGCGTTGCCCGGCGTGAACATCCCGATGGAGATGACCTTCACGTCGTGCGCGGTCGGGGGCATGATCATGTCCTCGACCTGGGTGGGCACGTCGTCCGTGCCGAGCATGCGGGGTACGGAATGGCCGTAGATGTCGGCGTCGACGACCCCGACCTTCAGCCCGTCCGCCGCCATCGCCGCCGCCAGGTTGACCGTCACGGACGACTTGCCGACGCCGCCCTTGCCGGACGCCACCGCGTACACCCGCGTCAGCGAGCCGGGCTGGGCGAAGGGGATCTCGCGCTCCGCCTTGCCGTCGCGCAGCGACGCGGCGAGGGCCTTGCGCTGCTCGTCGCTCATCACGTCCAGCTCGACGGTGACGGACGTCACACCCGCGACCTTCCCGACCGCGTCGGTGACCCGTGAAGTGATCGTCTCCCGCATCGGACAGCCGGCGATGGTGAGGAAGACCCCGACGGCGACCGAGCCGTCTGTCCCGATCTCGACCGACTTGACCATGCCGAGGTCGGTGATCGGCCGGTGGATCTCCGGGTCGTTCACCGTCGCGAGCGCGGCGCGCACCGCCTCTTCTGTGACAGCCATGCCACCAGCGTACGGCCGAGTGCCACGGGCGGGGAAAGCCAGGTGCCCGGGCGCCCGGTACGCTGCCGCTCGTGATGAGGAGATCGGCCTTCCGGATGGTGCTGTTCGCTGTCTCCGCCACCGTTCTCGCCGGCTGTTCCGAGGACGGTCCGCAGGCGGGTGAGAACGGCGTCGGGAAGCTCTCTCCCGAGAGCATCAGATCGAAGGCGGAGAAGGCGGCGGCGGGCGCGAGCTCGGTGCGGCTGGCGGGCACGCTCGTGAGCAACGGCGAGCCGGTCAAGCTCGACATGAGGCTGTCGTCGGCCGGCGGGGTCGGTGAAGTGTCCACCGGCGGCATGACGTTCTCGCTGCTGCGTGCGGGGGAGGACCTCTTCCTGAAGGCCGGCGACGAGTTCTGGCTGCACCAGGACGAGGGCAAGGACGGTGACGCCAAGCCCTCGAAGGCCGATATAGCCGCCGCGCAGAAGCTCGACGGCAAGTACGTCAAGGTGCCTCCGGAAGACACGGCGTACAAACAGCTCAGCGGCTTCACGGAGATGAAGGTTCTGCTCGACGGGCTGCTGAAGCTCGACGGCGAGCTGGCCACCGAGGACAACGGTGAGGTCGACGGCGTCACCACGATCCGGGTGACCGCCGACGACGGCGCGGGCGGCGCGCTGGAAGTGGCGCTGGAGGGGCGGCCGTTCCCGCTGCTGCTGGAGCGCGCGGGGGACGCGGGCGAGCTGCGGCTCGTGGACTGGGACGAGGAGTTCGAGGTCAACGCCCCGCGCAAGGAAGAGGTCGTGGACTACGGGAAGCAGATCTCGGCGGACTGAACCGGCCCCGCCCGCGCCCGGCTTGAGCCCGCCGCAGGGCCCCGCCGCGTGACGGCCCGTCCCGTACGGCCCGCTCACCGGCTGCTTCCGGCCGTACTTCCCGCCGTGGGCCTTTCCTGCCGTCCGGCGCTGCGCCGTACGACGCGCAGCGTCTCAGCCGCGCCGCCTGCGCCTGAACAGCAGCCGCGGCAGCGCCGCCGGCGCCGGCCGCCGCGTCACCGCCGGGGTCGCCGGCGGCGGGGCGGCCAGCGAACCGGACGGCAACCCGTCCGCGGCCACCGCCGCGCCGTCCCGTGTCAGCCGCAGCACCCGGCTCTCCCGGGCCCAGCGCTCGGCGAGGTGGTCGGCGTCCACGGCGTTGAGCCGCTTGGCCTTCAGCTCCTCCACCGCCGACCGCCATGCCTCGCTCTCCGGCGCCGGCTCCGCCACCCGCGCCGGCCACGCGACCAGCCGGCCGCCCTTGTCCTTGCTGCGCGCGTGCACGGTCACCACGGCCCCGTCGGTCAGCCCGAGCCCGTCGAGCGGCTGCTCGTCAGGCCCGTCGCCGACGAGGACGACGGCGCCGTCGAGCCAGACGTGCCACAGCGCGCGCTGCGTGCCGTCGGGGCCCTCGATCCACACGAGCCCGGACTTCTTGGCGGCTTCTTCGGCGAGGGCGGCGGCGATCGGCTCCATGGGGCGAGCGTAGCCGCCGGGCCCCGGGCCCGTACCCCTACAGCCAGCCGTTGCGGCGGAAGCCGCGGTGCATGGCCAGGCAGATGCCGAGGATCAGGGTGAGCACCAGGGGATAGCCGAACTCCCACTCGGTCTCCGGCATGTGGTCGAAGTTCATGCCGTAGACCCCGGCGATCATCGTCGGCACGGCGAAGATCGCCGCCCACGACGTGATCTTCCGCATGTCCTCGTTCTGCGCCACCGTGGCCTGTGCCAGATTGGCCTGGAGGATGGAGTTGAGCAGTTCGTCGAAGCCGACCACCTGCTCGTGCACGCGCGCCACGTGGTCCGCGACGTCCCGGAAGTACTTCTGGATCTCCGGGTCGACGAACCGCATCGGCCGCTCCGACAGCAGTTGCATCGGCCGCAGCAGGGGCGCCACCGCCCGCTTGAACTCCAGCACCTCGCGCTTGAGCTGGTACACCCGGCCGGCGTCGCTGCCGCGCCCGCTGCGGCCGTCGCTCGGCGAGAACACGTCGATCTCGACCTCGTCGATGTCCTCCTGGACGGCGTCGGCGACGACGAGGTAACTGTCGACGATCTGGTCGGCGATGGCGTGCAGCACCGCGGACGGGCCGGTCGCCAGCAGCTCCTGGTCCTGCTCCAGCCGCGCGCGCAGCGCGCGCAGCGAGCCCTGGCCGCCGTGCCGGACGGTGATGATGAAGTCCCGGCCGGTGAAGCACATCACCTCGCCGGTCTCCACCACCTCGCTGGAGGCGGTGAGTTCGGCGTGCTCCACGTAGTGGAGGGTCTTGAAGACGGTGAAGAGGGAGTCCTCGTACGGCTCCAGCTTCGGCCGCTGGTGCGCGTCGATCGCGTCCTCCACGGCCAGCGGGTGCAGCCCGAACTCCTCGGCGATGCCGGCGAACTCGCGCTCCGTCGGCTCGTGCAGCCCGATCCAGGCGAAGCCGCCCCCGCCGCGCACCCTGCGCATCGCCTGGGCGGGGGAGAGCCGCTCGCTGACGCGCCGGCCGCCCTTGTAGACGGCGCAGTCGACGACGGCGCTGACGGTGGCCGGGTCGCGGGTGGGGTCGTAGCCGTGCGGGGACTGGCTGAGGCGCTTGCGGGCGGGACGGACGACGGCTCGCAGGTCGCGGATCATCGACATGGGCGAACTCCTTCACGCTCCTGCCGGGCGCGGGCCAACGCTGCCGGGAATGGGGATCTACGCAGAGGTACACCCACAAAGCGGGCACCGCTGAACGCGCCGACGGCACGTCAGTGGACAACGACGGACAACGCGTGCTCAGCCGCCAGGCGCCGAACGGCGCGGCCGGGGGCCGGCCAGGAGGTCCCCGCGTCGCTGCAGGGGAAGGCCGGTGAAGGTCAGTGAGCGCCGGGCCGGGCGGGAGAGCTGTCGGTACTGCAAGGTCGGCTCGGATCCACCGCAGTCCCCACCTCCTCCGGCCGGGCCCTGTCGAAGGGCGTGTCTGTCAAAGCCGTTCGCATGCTGCTCATGTGCCTGAGTGCCGGGCTGTGCCCGCGCCGTACGTACGACGCGCACCAAGCCGACACGCAAGGTTACCAGCCGCCGGTGAACCGGCCGGCCGGCGTTGACGGTTCCCCCGCGGCCTAGGCTGGGGCCCATGGCGTACGACGACGTGCTCACGCAGGTGGAACAGCGGCTGACCGGGGCGTTCGGCGAGCCCGGCGCGCGGGCCTCCGTGACCTTCGTCGGCACCGACCGCATCGAGGTGGTGCGTTTCACGTCGGCCACGGCCGAGGGCGAGCCGCTGCTGCGCTACGTCACCCTCGGGATGTCCGCCCGGCCCATGACCGACCCCACGCAGGTGCTGGCCGACCCGCTGCGCGGACCGCGGGCCGAACTGCTGCTGACGGTGCGGGCCGGGCGCGCCGACACGGACAAGGTGCTGCGTCCGCTCGCCGTCCTCGCCGCGTCGCCCCAGGTGGAGGGCGTCGTCGTGGCGCCGGGGGCGTCGCTGGAGGTGGGCGGGCCGCTGTGGCCGGGGGCGCCGTTCCGCGCGGTGCTGGTCGCGGAGCCGGGCGGGCTGGTGGACGACGTGGTGCTGCCCGGGCCGCGGGAGCCTGTGCGGTTCCTGCCGCTGCTGCCGATGACCCCGAACGAGGCCGCGTGGAAGCGGGTGCACGGCGCGGCGGCGCTGCAGGAGCGCTGGCTCGACGCGGGCACCGACCTGCGCGACCCGCTGCGCCGCGGGGTGGACCTGGGCGCGTAGCGGAGCCCGGCGCGCACGCCGTACGCGGCGGGGAGACGGGGACGGGCCGCGCGCACACGCCGGGGCGCCTTGCCGGGCGGCCCCGGACGGGTGATCGTCCTTGACGGCGCGGCGGCCGGGGAGGACCGTAAGTTCCTATGAGGGGCGAACCCAGTTGCCCGAAGTGCGGCGGGCGGGTCCGGGCGCCCGGTCTCTTCACCGACTCCTGGCAGTGCGAGCGGCACGGGCCCGTACAGCCGATGCAGCCCGTCATACCGCCCAGCGTCGAGGCGCTCGGGGTGGTGGTGCACCGGGCCCAGGTGCCGGTGTGGATGCCGTGGCCGCTCCCCCTGGGCTGGCTGTTCACCGGCGTCGCCAACGCGGGCGACGACCGCAGCGGGGGCCGGGCCACCGCCGTCGCCTGCTCCGGCCCCGGGCCGCTGGGCGGACCGGGCGAGCTGATCCTCGTCGCGGAGGAGCTGGGCGTCGGCCTCGGCGCGCGCTTCGCCGGCGTCCAGGGGCCCGACCCCGGCCCGGGCATGTGCACCGACAAGCCGCCGGACGCCAAGGTCATCGCGGCCGGCCGGCCCACTCCGCTGTGGCACGTCGGCGGCGTGCCTGCGGACCGGGCCGTCTTCGCCGGGGAGGCACGCGGGCTGTGGCTGTGGGCCGTGGTCTGGCCGGAGCAGTCCGGGCTGCTGCTCTACGACGAACTGGTGCTCACCGACCTGCGCGATGCCGGCGCGGAGATCGAGCTGCTGCCCTGCGGCGCGCTCTCGCCACGGCTGCTGTAGCGGGGGCGGTGCAGGGAGGCACCCTTCGTCAGTTGGACACCGCGCCGGGACCGTAAGCTGGGTGCTTCCCAGCGACCCCGAGCCCGTGCGAGGTACCGTCTGTGCGCATCGACCTGCATACCCACTCCGCCGATTCAGACGGTACGGACACCCCCGCCGAGCTGGTACGCAAAGCGGCGGCCGAGGGCCTGGACGTCGTCGCGCTCACCGACCACGACGGCGTCGGCGGCCACGCCGAGGCGATCGAGGCGCTGCCCGAAGGGCTGACCCTCGTCCCCGGCATGGAGCTCTCCTGCGACCTCGGCGGCATCAGCCTGCACATGCTCGCGTACCTCTTCGACCCCGAGGAGCCGGAGCTGACCCGCGAGCGCGACGCCGTGCGCAACGACCGGGTGCGCCGGGCGCGGCTGATGACCGAGCGGCTGATCGAGCTGGGCGTCCCCCTCACCTGGCAGCGGGTGCAGGAGATCGCCGGCGAGGGCGCCATCGCCCGGCCGCACGTGGCCAGCGCGATGGTCGAGGCCGGCGTCGTCCCGTCGGTGAAGGACGCGTTCACCGACGAGTGGATCGGCTCCGGCGGCCGGGCGTACGTGGAGAAGCACGAGCTCGACCCGTTCGACGCCATCCGCCTGATCAAGGGAGCCGGCGGCGTCACGGTCTTCGCCCACCCGCAGGCGGTCAAGCGCGGCGTCTGTCTGCCGGAGAGCGCCGTGGCGGAACTGGCCGCGGCCGGCCTCGACGGCATCGAGGTGGACCACATGGACCACGACGAGGAGACCCGCGCCAGGCTCCGCGGCACGGCCGCGGACCTGGGCCTGCTGGCCACGGGCTCCAGCGACTACCACGGCGCCCGCAAAACCTGCGGCCTCGGCGAGTTCACGACGGCCCCGGAGGTCTACGAGCAGATCGTGGACCGCGCCACGGGCGCAACCCCGGTCAAGCGCTGACCGCCTGCCCGCCGGCGGGCGGCCGGCAGGCGCGGCCGTCCGCCGGGATCCCGGCGGGGCGGCAGATCGCCGGCCCGGCCACTGAGTTCGTCCGGCAGGCGTGAGGCGCGTACCGCGTCGTCAGATGCCGAGGCCGCGTGCGCCCGGGCCGCGCTCGCCCAGCCGGTCGTCGGTGTTGGCCAGCGCGCACTTGTCGAGCGACAGGCAGCCGCAGCCGATGCACTCGGTGAGGTTGTCGCGCAGCCGCTCCAGCCGGCGGATGTGGGTGTTGAGGTCCCTGCGCCAGCCCTCCGACAGCCGCGCCCAGTCGCCGCGGGTGGGCGTGCGTCCCTCCGGCAGCACCGCGAGTGCCTCGCGGATCGTCGCCAGCGGGATCCCCACGCGCTGCGAGGCGCGGATGAACGCGACCCGGCGCAGGGTGTCCCGGGAGAAGCGGCGCTGATTGCCCGAGGTGCGGCGGCTGCTGATCAGGCCCTGGCGCTCGTAGAAGCGCAGCGCGGACTGGGGGACTCCGCTGCGGTCGGACAGCTCGCCGATGGTGGCTTCCTTGGCACGCGGGGACAGGTGCTGCGTCATGTCCGCCAGCGTAACCCGACGTCAACCACGGTTGAGCTGCGAAGCTGCCCGGTCAACCCGCCGCCGGGGCGGCCGACCAGAACGCGGCGAGCGCGGCGGCGGTCTGGGCGGGGTTGTCGACGTTGGGGGAGTGGTCGGCGCCGTCGACGACCGTGCGGTGGGCCCGCAGCCGCCGCGCCATGTCGTCCATCTGCGCCACGGGCCACACGTAGTCGGACACGCCGGTGAGTACGTGCACGGGCAGCGGCAGACGGGCCAGCTCCGCGGTCCTGTCGGGCTCCTCGCGCAGTTGCCGGGCGGTGGCGATGAGCTGGGCGGGGCTGGTGCCGAGCCAGCGGCGGTGCAGGAAGTCCTCCACGTCGGCGGGGGTGCGGGCGTCGGCGGCCTCCGGGGGGTCGAAGGCGCGCATGGCCTGCCAGACGGTCTCCATGTCGTACGCGGTCAGGGCGTCGCCGAGGAGCTTCGCGCGGGACTGCTGCTCGTCGCAGACGACGCCGGGGCCGCTGCTCATGAGGGTGAGCGAGGAGAACGCGCCGGGGTCGCGGAGGACGGCGGCCCGGGCGATGTGGCCGCCGAGGGAGTGCCCGAGGACGTGGGGCGGAGGGCCGTCGGGTGTGCCGGTCGCGGCGGCCAGCGCGAGCACGTCCTGCGCGAGTTCGTCCTGCGCGTACGCCTCCTCGTCGGCGGGACCCGCCGACTCGTACTGCCCGCGGCCGTCGACGGCGAGCACGCGGTAGCCGGCGGCGGCGAGGGGGCCGAGCAGGGCGATGAAGTCCTCCTTGCTGCCGGTGAATCCGGGCAGCAGGAGCGCGGTCCCGTGTACGGGCCGCCCGGCCCGCAGTGCGGCGAACACACCCCGCGGGGTCTCGATCCGCAGGGCCTCGGCCCCGGCCGGCAACGCGACGAACGGCGGCTTGCTCATCCCCCGACCCTAGCCCCGGCCGGCCGGCCCCCGGGCACGGACCCCGCTCCGCGGCACGGGCGGGCCGGTGGGACCGGGCGGGACCCCGGGCCGCCACGGCGTCCCGCGGGCGGGCGCGCCGGCGCCTGCGGCGAGGGTAGCGCCACGAGGGGCGCGGGGGCTCTCGCGCCGGTGCTCGGCTCCGCCCGGCCCGCGTCTCCGCGGCGGCGTCGCCGCGCGCCCGGACCGCGAACCTCGCTCCGTCCGCGGACACACCGCGGGCCCGGGGCGTACGTCACGACGTACGCCCCGGGCCCGTCGGGGTTGTCCTGCCGTGCTCCTACTCCGCAGCCGGCTGGCCCGCGTTGCCGCTGCGCGTACGGCGACGGCGGCGGCGGGGCTTGCGGGTTGCGGCGGCGTCCGCCGTGGCCGTGGCCGGCTCCGGCGCGGTCTCCCGCGGCTCGGCGGCGCCCTCGGCGGCCTCCGCCGCCACCGGCTGCCCGCTGCGCGTACGGCGGCGCTGCCGCTGCGTGCGGCTGCGCTTCGGCCGCTCCTCGGCCGCCGCCCGGCGCGAGCCCGCACCGCGGCGTCCGCCGCCGGTCTCGCCCAGGTCCTCCAGCTCCTCGGCGCCGAGCCCCGCGCGGGTACGCTCCGCGCGCGGCAGCACGCCCTTCGTGCCCTCCGGGATGCGCAGCGCCTCGTACAGGTGCGGGGAGGTGGAGTACGTCTCCTCGGGGTTCTCCAGGTCGAGCTCCAGCGCCTTGTTGATCAGGTGCCAGCGCGTGATCTCGTCCCAGTCGACCAGCGTCACCGCCGTGCCGGACGCGCCCGCGCGGGCGGTGCGGCCGATGCGGTGCAGGTACGTTTTCTCATCTTCCGGCGTCTGGTAGTTGATCACGTGCGTGATGCCGGCGACGTCGATGCCGCGCGCCGCCACGTCCGTGCAGACCAGCACGTCGACCTTGCCGTTGCGGAACGCCCGCAGCGCCTGCTCGCGGGCGCCCTGGCCGAGGTCGCCGTGGACCGAGCCGGCGGCGAACCCGCGCCGCGTCAACTGCTCCGCGACGTCCGCGCACGTGCGCTTCGTACGGCAGAAGATCATGGTCAGCCCGCGGCCCTCGGCCTGGAGGATCCGCGCCAGCATCTCCGGCTTGTCCATCGAGTGCGCGCGGAAGGCGTGCTGCTCGACGGCGGCGACGGTCGCGCCGCCGTCGTCCGGCGCGGTGGCGCGGATGTGGGTGGGCTGCGACATGTAGCGCCGGGCGAGGCCGATGACCTGCCCCGGCATGGTGGCCGAGAACAGCATCGTCTGCCGCTTGGCGGGCAACTGCTGGATGATCTTCTCGACGTCCGGCAGGAAGCCGAGGTCGAGCATCTCGTCGGCCTCGTCGAGCACCAGCACCTTGATCTTCGACAGGTCCAGCTTGCGCTGGCCGGCGAGATCGAGGAGGCGGCCGGGGGTGCCGACGACGACGTCGACACCCTTCTTCAGCGCCTCCAACTGGGGCTCGTACGCCCGGCCGCCGTAGATCGACAGCGCGCGGACGTTACGGACCTTGCCGGCGGTCAGCAGGTCGTTGGTGACCTGGACGCACAGCTCGCGGGTGGGGACGACGACGAGCGCCTGCGGGGCGTTCGTCAGGGCGCCGGTGTCGGCGCGACCGGACTCGACGTCGGCGGGGACGACGACCTTCTCCAGCAGGGGAAGGCCGAAGCCGAGCGTCTTTCCGGTACCGGTCTTGGCCTGGCCGATCACGTCGGTGCCGGCGAGGGCCACGGGAAGGGTCATCTCCTGAATGGGGAAAGGAGTGGTGATTCCCACGGCCTCCAGGGCCTCAGCAGTCTCGGGGAGGATCCCCAGGTCTCGAAACGTGGACAGGATGCTTGCCTCTTCTGTCGGTCGCGGCGATCGGCGGGGGACGGGGGTCGTACCGCACAGGGTGGTGCGGGACCACTTCTTCCGTCACTCGCGCGCTCCAGCCGCGAGGGTTCCCTCCGGCGGTGTGCGTACGGCGGGACAGGCCGCACGGGCTCCGCTGAGAGCGGTCGGGGTCGGAGCCGATCGGGCCACCGACCGGGCATCCTTCAGGACATGCTTCCCATGCGCCTCGGGGCTCACGCCCGGGGTATGGGGGACCCGCCGTGACCGGCGGGTGCTATACCACTCTACCTAAAATCGTGCAGCCGTGTTGTGCGATGTCTCATAGTGCAGGGGCTGACCAGGCTCTTCCCAGGTCCCTGCCGGCCGCTATATTCCGCTCCATGGACACTCCCTCTGCCGACGAGGCCGCCCCCCGGGACACCGACGACACCGACGACACCAAGGACACCGGGGACACCGGAGACGCCGCCGCATCCGGCGTAGCCGCCGAGGGCTGGGCACAGGCCGCCGCCGACCCGCGGTACCGGGCCGCGGTCGTGGACCTGCTCGGCGCCCTCGCCTACGGCGAGCTGGCCGCCTTCGAGCGGCTGGCGGAGGACGCGAAGCTGGCCCCCGGCGTCGAGGACAAGGCGGAGCTGGCGGCGATGGCCGCCGCCGAGTTCCACCACTTCGAGCGGCTGCGGGACCGGCTGGCCGAGATCGACGAGGACCCGGCGCGGGCGATGGAGCCGTTCGCCACCGCGCTGAACGAGTTCCACCGCCAGACCGCGCCGTCCGACTGGCTGGAGGGGCTGGTCAAGGCGTACGTCGGCGACTCGATCGCCAGCGACTTCTACCGCGAGGTGGCGGTCCGGCTGGACTCCGACACCCGGGGTCTGGTGCTGGGGGTGCTGGACGACACCGGGCACGCCACCTTCGCCGTCGGCAAGGTCCGCAGCGCGATCGAGGCCGACCCGCGGGTGGGCGGCCGGCTGGCACTGTGGGCACGGCGGCTGATGGGGGAGGCGCTGAGCCAGGCCCAGCGGGTGGTGGCGGAGCGGGACGCGCTGTCGATGATGCTCGTCGGCGGGGTCGCCGACGGGTTCGACCTGGCGGAGGTGGGGCGGATGTTCTCCCGTATCACCGAAGCGCACACCAAGCGGATGGCGGCGCTGGGGCTCTCGGCATAGCGCGGCGCCCGGGCCGGCCGGCCGGGCGCGCGTACCTGCTCGTGGTTCGGGAGTGCCTCCGCGGGCGGCTCAGCGCACCGGGCGGCCCGCCAGATACGCCGCCGCGGGGCGGCTCCGCTCCTGGTTCTTGACCAGCAGCGACAGCATCGCCGCCGCGAACGCTCCGGCGACCGGCAGGACGATGGGGAGGTTCCCCGAGCCCAGCACGGTGTGGGCCAGGGCCGCGCCGAGCACGGCGGCCCCCGGTCCGGTGGCCAGCGTGAGGTTCCGGTGCCGGAACCGGTCCGGATAGCGGGAGAGTGCGGCCAGCGCAATCGCCAGGCCGATGACTGCGGAACACACGGCTGTCAGGATCATCTCGCGCCCGCCCTTCGTTGGGCCCCCACGGCTGGGGCGAATCGGACGCTCCGGGTCTACCCGCATGGATCCGCGGGCAAACGACGGCCCCCCGGTGTCGGACACCGGGGGGCCGGACGAGCGGGGAGAGCGGGAAAATCCGCCCTCAGAGGGCGCCGAAACCCACCTTGCGCGCGGTCGGGGCACCGATCTCCACGTAGGCGATGCGGCTTGACGGCACGAGGATCTTCCGGCCGCGGTCGTCGACCAGGGTCAGCACCTCCGAGTTGCCGTCGAGCGCGTCCGCCACCGCGCTCTCGATCTCTTCGGCGGACTGCCCGCTCTCCAGGCTGATCTCACGGGGGGCGTGCTGCACGCCGATCTTGACCTCCACGGCCTGATCCCTTTCGGTCAGTTGGATGTACGTGTGCACACTAACCCGGCGTGCACACCCCGCGGGACCGATGCCTGCACGCCCGCAGCGAACACCGCGGCGGGACGGTCACGGAGGGGCCGGTCCTACGGCTGGTCCGGGCCGCCGTGCATGGGGAACCCGGCGATGCCGCGCCAGGAGAGCGAGGCGATCAGCCGGGCGGCGGCGTCCCGCGGGATGGACTGGCCGGAGCCCAGCCAGTACCGCGCGGTGATCTGCGCCATCCCGCACAGCCCCACCGCCAGCAGCATCGCCTGCTCGACCGGCAGGTCGGTGTCCTCGGCGATGACCTCGCTGACCGCCTGCGCGCAGTCCAGGCTGACCTTGTCGACGCGCTCGCGCACCGCGGGCTCGTTGGTCAGATCGGATTCGAAGACCAGCCGGAAGGCGCCGCCCTCGTCCTCGACGAAGGCGAAGTACGCGTCCATCGTGGCCGCGACGCGCTGCTTGTTGTCCGACGTGGACGCGAGCGCCGCGCGCACTGCCTTGAGCAGCGCCTCGCAGTGCTGGTCGAGCAGGGCGAGGTAGAGCTCCAGCTTGCCGGGGAAGTGCTGGTAGAGCACCGGCTTGCTGACGCCGGCGCGGTCCGCGATGTCGTCCATGGCGGCGGAGTGGTACCCCTGGGCGACGAAGACCTCCTGGGCCGCGCCGAGGAGCTGGTTGCGGCGCGCGCGGCGGGGAAGCCGCGTACTGCGTGGACGCGTCTCGGCCTGCTCCATGGCTGTCACTGCGCCTCCTGGTTCCTCAGGTGATCGCCCCCGGGACGCCGGGCCTGTCCGGCGGGCCGACCGCAGGTGCCATCGTACGTGCGGGTAATCGTCCGGCGCTCCGTCGCTGCGCGAAATTTCATCGCCCCCGACCTCGGCCGAACCGGGGCAATACCGAGCACGTCACCGGTATTCGTCCTCGTTCTCCTCGACGATACGGGCCTGCTCGGCGGCGTCCGCGGGGTCCACCTCGGCGCCGCGGCTCTCCCGCGGGGTGACCTCCTCGTCGTGCTGCTCCACCTCCGTGTGCTGCTCAGCGGCGTCGGCCTCCGGGGTCTCGACGCCCGGCCGCCCGGGGGTGCGGCGGGCGGGCTCGTCGAAGGTGTCCGGATCCTGCGGGTCGACGGTCATGGCATCGTCCCCCTCTCCGCGTCGTTCGCCGCCCGGACTTCGGGCACGGTTTCGGATGTTGTCCTCCATACGAGCGTAGGAGAGGCCGCTTTCGCCCGCGAGGCGGCTTGTGAGCGCGAACACATGAACCACAGCGTGACTGTCTCGTAACATTGCCCCATGCCGTCGACAGAGCCCTCTCTGGCGGGCGACGAAGCAACCCCGGCGACAGGCCCGCCGGGGACCGTGCCCCCCGCTCCCACCGGAGGCGGGGGCGGTGCCACGCGACGGCGGGTGACGCTTCCGGGGCTCACCCTCGCCGTCCGCGAGCATCCGCCGGCACGCGCGGGACTGCCGCCCGCGGTGTACGTGCACGGGCTCGGCGGCTCCGCGCTGAACTGGGCCGGCCTCGGCCCCCTGCTCGCCGGCCGCGTCGACGCCGGCGCCCTCGACCTCCCCGGCTTCGGCGACTCCCCGCCCCCCGACGACGGCGACTACTCCCTCTCCGGCCACGCCCGCGCCGTCATCCGCTACCTCGACGCCGGCGACCGCGGGCCCGTCCATCTCGTCGGCAACTCGCTGGGCGGCACCATCGTCACCCGCGTCGCGGCCCTCCGCCCCGATCTGGTGCGCACCCTCACCCTCGTCTCCCCGGCCCTGCCCGAGCTGCGCCCGCAGCGCACCGCGATGCCCACGGCGCTGCTGGCCGTGCCCGGCGTCACCGCGCTCTTCGCCCGGCTCACCCGGGACTGGACCGCGGAGCAGCGCACCCGCGCGGTGCTGGGCCTCTGCTACGGCGACCCCCGCAGGGTCAGCCCGGAGGGCTTCGCCGAGCACGCGCGCGAGTACGCCCGACGCATGAGGCTGCCGTACCACTGGGACGCCATGGGGCGTTCCGCGCGGGGGGTCGTCGGCGCGTACACCCTGGGCGGGCAGCATTCGCTGTGGCGGCTGGCGGAGCGGGTGCTGGCGCCTACGCTGCTGATCTACGGCTGCCGCGACCAACTCGTATCGTTCAGGATGGCGCGGCGGGCGAAGACGGCATTCCGCAACTCGCGGCTGCTGGCCCTGCCGGCGGCGGGGCACGTGGCCATGATGGAGTACCCGGAAATGGTGGCCAGGGCGTTCACCGAGCTGTTGGACGAGTACGAGACAGGGGCAGCCGACGCGAGCCCCGGCAGGAGCTGACGCACACGGTGGGCAGGCACAGCGCGGCCGGCAAGGGCAAGAAGCAGGCGCGAAAGGGCGGCGGGACCGGACAGGAGTCCGGGGCGCGTCCGCCGCTGCCGCGACGCGGTGACACGGGTCCGATCCCGCGTATCAGCGACACCGGCCCGATCCCGCGGGTGACGGATACGGGTCCGGTGCCGCGGGTGCCGGGGGGTGCGCGGACGGTCACGGGGACGGGCGAGATGCCGCGTTTCGGTGATACGGGTCCGGCGCCGCGGCACGGCGGGACGGGTCCGGTGCCGCGGGTCACGGACACGGGCCCGACGCCCCGGGTGACCGATACGGGTCCGCTGCCGCGGGTCCGCGGAACGGGCCCGGTGCCGCGGGTCACGGACACCGGCCCGGTGCCCCGGGTGACCGACACCGGGTCGATGCGGCGCGTCGCCGGCCCCGGGGGACCGCCCTCCGGGCACGGCATGCCCCGCCCGCCCCGTACGTCCCGCACGGCGCCCATGGCCCCGATGGACGACACCGGCGAGCACCCCCTCGGCCACCCCGAGCACCGGGAGCCCGGCGGCGGGTGGGGCTCGCCGCCGTACGAGCAGCCCGTGCGCGGGCTCGGTACCGCCACCGTCGCGGCCACGCCCACGCCCGTACGACAGGAGTACCTCGACGCCTTCGACGGGCCCGGGCCCGGCCGCACCGCCGATCCCGCCGAGCGCCCTCGCGGCGACGTGCCCGGACCGGCTCCCGCCGCGGACGACCAGGGGTGGCCGCCCGGCGGCGACGGCGACGGACCGCCCGACGACTTCGCCGCCGCCCTGCAGTCCACCGGCGGCGGCCACCGCCGCCGGCAGCGCCCGGCCAACCGCGGCCGGGTCGTCACCGGCGTCGCCGCCGCGTTCGTGACGTGCGCGCTCGCCGCCGCGATCGCCGGCCAGGTCTCCGACGGCCGCGCCAAACGCGCGGACGCCGCCGCCGCCGACGCGCGCAAGCAGCGCGGCGCCGCCGACGGCTCCGCCTCCCGCTCCGGCGACCGCGACGACCCGGCGGGCTCGGGCGACCGGGCCGGCCCGGGCGCCGGCCGGAACGCGCAGGCCGCCCCCGCCACGTACGGCGAGAAGATGGCGGCCACCTACCCCCTCAGCCGCAGCCTCACCGGTTCCGGCAAGCTCACCGCGGTCCCCGGCGGCGACAAGGCGCCCGGCCGGGGCCAGGTCGTCGCGTACCGCGTGGACGTCGAGGAGGGACTACCGCTGGACGGCGAGCTGTTCGCGTCCGCGGTGCACAAGACGCTCAACGACGAGCGCAGTTGGGGCGGCCAGGGCGACCGCACCTTCGAGCGCGTGGGACCCGGCGAGGAGTCCGCGTTCGTCATCACCCTGGCCAGCCCGGGGACCACGGACGAGTGGTGTGCCAAGTCGGGCCTCGACACCAGCGACCAGGACGTGTCCTGCGACTCCGCGGCCACCGAGCGCGTGATGATCAACGCCTTCCGGTGGGCACAGGGTTCGAAGACCTACGGCGACGACATCCACGCGTACCGGCGGATGCTCATCAACCACGAGGTCGGCCACCGGCTCGGGAACGGGCACGTCGGATGCGAGCGGGACGGCGCGCTCGCACCGGTGATGATGCAGCAGACGAAGTACCTGTCGACGGACGGCGTCACCTGCAAGCCCAACCCCTGGCCGTTCCCGCGCGACTGACCTCGGAGGCCGGCGTCGGGGGTCAAAACGCCCCAGACCCCGAATAGTCACGGGTATTCACCCTTTCCGGTGGTGCGACGGACAACCGTCCATCACTGCCCCTCTGCGTGCGTACCGTCCTCCCACCGGATGGAGCCACAGCAGTTTCGGGGGTGTTCGCGTTGCGCATCGGCCTTCTCGCGGAGGGCGGATTCCCGTTTGCCGCGGACGAGCCGCCGGGGTGGTGCGACCGGCTCGTACGCGGGCTTGCCCACCATGAGTTCGACGTTTTCGCGTGCGCACCGGACGCGGCGCAGGAGGCGTCGGGGCTCGTGCCGCTGCCGCCGCAGGTGCGCCGGGTGCACGTCGCGTCGCTGTGGCGCCCGGCGCCGGGCGAACGCCGCTACGGGCGCGCCGACCGGTGCCGCTTCGCCGCGCACTTCACGGAGCTGGCCTGCGCGCTTGCCGCCGGGGGCGACGGGGGGAGGTCCGGGCAGGACCGTTTCGCTTCCGCGCTGTACGGGCTGGCGGAGCTGGCCAGGGACGCGGGCGGGCCGGGGCGTGCGCTGCGCGCGGAGCAGGCGGTGCGGATCCTGGAGCGGGCCTGCCGGGCGCCGGGCGCACTCGCGGTGGTGCGGGGGGCGCGCGTCTCGGAGTTGCTGGCGGTGGCGGCGCATCTGGACCGGGTGCTGCGGCCGCTGGGGGCGGGGTGGTACGGGGAGGACGGCCCGGGGCTGGCGGACGCCGACCTGTGCCACGCGCTGTCCGGCGGCCCCGCGGTGCTGCCGGGGCTGCTGGCGCGGCGGTTCTTCGGCACGCCGCTGCTGGTGACGGAGTACGGGGTGCGGCTGCGGCGGCACTACCTGGAGAGCGGCCGGGGGGCGTACGCCGGCGGGCCCGTGTCCGTACGGGCGCTGACGGCGGCCTTCCACCGCCGGCTGGCGGCCGAGGCGTACGACAAGGCGGAGCTCGTCACCCCGGGCAACGCGCACGCCCGGCGCTGGGCGCTGCGGCTGGGCGCGGAGACGAGCAGGCTGCGCACGGTGTACCCGGGCATGGACGAGGCGCGTTTCGTGGCGGCGGGGGACTCGGCGGCCGACGGGGAGGGCGGCGGGACCCTGGTCTGGGCCGGCCGGATGGAGCCCGCGGGCGACCTCGTCTCCCTGCTGCACGCGTTCGCGGAGATCCGCGGGGCGGAGCCGGCCGCCCGCCTCGTCGTGGCCGAGACCGGCCCGCCCGCCGCCGCCCACGCGGGCTACCGGGACCGCTGCCGTGCCCTGGCGGCCCGGCTCTTCCCCGGCGGAGCCGCCGACATGCACGCGGGGGGCGCCGGCCCGGTGTCGTTCGCGGAGGTCGGCGACCCGGAGCTGCCGGACCGGGCGGCGGCGTACGCGGCGGGCGGGGTCACGGTGTCCTCCAGCGTCGTGGCGGGCTTCCCGGTCGGCCTGGTCGAGGCGATGTTCTGCGGCCGGGCGACGGTGTCGACCGACGTGGGCGCCGTCCGGGAGGTCATCGGCGGCACGGGGCTCGTGGTCCCGCCCCGGAACCCGCGGGCGCTGGCCGATGCCTGCCTGGCGCTGCTCCGCGACCCGGCCCGCCGGGCGCGCCTGGGCGCGGTCGCGCGGGCGCGGGCGGTGGAGCTGTTCACGGCGGAGCAGAACGTGGCGGCGTTCGGGCGGATCTACCTGGAGCTGGCCGCACGCGGCCGGGCGCCCACCCCGGCGACCGCCGCCGCGCCGCATCCGTTCGCGCACCCGCCGGAGGCACACCTGGCGGCTGCGCCGGCACCGGACCGGGCGGCCCCGGGGGCACGGCCCACGTGGGAGAGGGCCGGCCGATGACAGACGGTCCGAGAGCGGCCTCGGGGCCGCGGACGCACTCACCCGGGCCGGAAGCGGGCGAGCCGGCCGCGCCGACCCCCGCCGAAGACCTGGCGGAAGCCCTGGAGGAAGCTTTCGGCCCGCAGCCGGCTCCTCCCGGCGTAACGTCACTCCACCCCCCGCCGGACGCGGCGGACCCGGTGGGGCGCGATACGGCGCCACCCGCCGGATCCGGGGCAGGACCCCCCGCCGCCGCTCCGCGGCCGGACGCGGGAACCGACGGGGCACCGGAGCCCGCGGGGCCGGAGACGGCACCGCCTGCCGCAGGCCCGGCGGCGGCCTCCGGCGGCTCCGCCCCGCGGTTCGGCGAAGACGCCGCGGCGGCCACCGGTCCTTCCGGCCCGCGCCCCGGCTCCGGATCCCCGTCGTCCGCGGCTCCGGCCGGCACCGCGGCTCCGGCCGCACGGCCGCGGCGCGGGTCCGCCGATCCCGTGCGCGGGCTCATGTACCGGCACCGGGAGCTGTGCCGGCGGGCCGTCGACCCGCTGGAGATCGCCGCCGGGCTGGAGGCGCACGGCGTCACCGACCGGACCGCCGTGCGGTACCGGCACCGGAACGTGTTCTCCCTCGCCGAGGAGATGTACGTACGGACCCGCCGGCCCGGCACCGAACCTCCGCCGCCCGCCGGCCCCCGTGTCCCTCTCGCACCCCTCGCCCCTCTCGCGCACCTCCTCCCGCTCGGCGGCGGGCTGCTCGTGCTCGTCGCCGCCGGGCTGCACGGCACCGCGCAGGCCGCCCTGACCGCGGGGGGCGTCGCCTGGGCCGTGGTCGCGCTGGTGCTCGGGTTGCAGCGGGGGCCCCTGCGGGCCGGAGCGGGGCTGCCCGCCGGGGCCGGGCTCGCCGTGGGGTGGCTGCTGGCGTATGCGGTGTACGGGGACTGGCTTCTCGGCGAGTTGCTCGGCGGCGCCACCGGCGTCACCCGCGCGCCCGTCGTGCCCTACGCCACCGCCGCCGCCCTCGCCGCGCTCACCGCCGCCGTGCTGCCCGCCGCGGCCGTCGCGCGGTGGTTCGCCGCGCGCGCCCGCGGCAGCCTGCGGGACAGCCGGGATCTCGCCGAGTTCCGCGCCCGCGTCCGCCTGCTGCCCGTCGCGGCCGTCGCCGCGGTGCTGACCGTCCTCGTCGCGTTGCAGCTCGGCGCCGTGGCCGCGGACCGTCTCCTCGCGGGCCCGGCGCATCAGCCCGCCGCCCCCGGCGCCCCCGTCGCCGCCTGCGCGCTCGGCACCCTGCTCTTCCTCGCCCGGCTGCTCGCCGTGCACGGCTTCCCCCGGGCCGCCGCGTACGGCGTCGCCGCCGCCTGCGCCGCGCAGGTCACGGCGCTGCTGCTGGTCCTGGCCGCCCGGGTCCCCGGGCTGGCCGCGCTCGGCCGTCCGGTCGAACTGCTGGTCGCCGGCTCCGCCGGCTTCCGTATGGCCGCCGTGCCTGCGGTCGCCTGCGGCGTCGCCGCGCTCGCGCTGCT
The DNA here is from genome assembly GCF_000482585.1 of Streptomyces sp. CNQ329. NCBI lineage: Bacteria > Bacillati > Actinomycetota > Actinomycetes > Kitasatosporales > Streptomycetaceae > Streptomyces > Streptomyces sp. CNQ329. Next base: position 64,274 of record NZ_AXVU01000028.1, read on the forward strand.
GGCGTACGCCGGCGGCGTACTCACCCGAGCCTCAGCTCATCGCAAGGAGCACAACGAGATGACCGCACCACCACTGCCCACGCCCTCCTCGAACCACGGGGGTGCGCGATGAGGGTGTTGCTCATCGGCGGCACCGGCTTCGTCGGCCGCTACGTCGCCGACCGCCTGCTCGCCGACCCCGCCGTCCAGCTCACCGCGCTCGGCCGCGGCGACGACGCCGACGTGCGGTTCGACCTGTCGTCCGGCAGCCCCGGCGCGCTGACCCGGTTCCTCGACGCCGTGCACCCGGGCGTCGTCGTCAACTGCGCCGGTACCACCCGCGGCGGCGCCCGCGACCTGACCCGGCACAACACCGTCGCCGTCGCCACCCTCTGCGAGGCGATGCGGCGCAGCAGTTGCTCGGCGCGGCTGGTGCACGTCGGCTGCGCCTCGGAGTACGGGCCCTCGCCGGCCGGCTCGTCGACGGCCGAGGACGCACTGCCGCGTCCCGGCGGCCCGTACGGGGTGAGCAAGCTGGCCGCGACCGAGCTGGTGCTCGGCTCCGGTCTGGACGCGATCGTGCTGCGGGTCTTCTCGCCCGCGGGCCCCGGCACCCCGGCGGGCTCCCCGCTCGGCCGGCTGGCGGAGGCGCTGCGGCGGGCGATGCAGCAGGGCGACGGCGAGCTGAAGCTCGGCGGGCTCGGCGCGCAGCGCGACTTCGTGGACGTACGGGACGTGGCGCGGGCGGTGCACGCCGCGTCGCTGTCGGCCGCGCAGGGGGTGGTGAACATCGGCGGCGGGCGCGCGGTGCGGCTGCGGGACGCGGCGGTGGCGCTGGCGCGGATCGCGGGATACGGCGGCCAGTTGCACGAGTACGACACGACACCGGCCGGCCGGATCCCGCAGCCCGCGGGCGCCGGCCACGGCCTCGGGCACGGCGGACACGGCCCGGGTCACGGGCCGGGCCACGGCTTGGGGCACGGCCCGGGACACGGCCACGGACACGGCCACGGGACGAACGGCGGCCCCGGCACGGAACCGGCGGCCGTCACCGCGGCGTATCCGTATCCGGACGGGTGCGGGGCCTGGCAGCAGGCGGACATCAGGACGGCGCGGGACCGCCTCGGCTGGCGGCCCCGGATCGGAATCGAGGAGAGCCTTGCGGATATCTGGATGGAGGCGGCATGCCGCATCTGAGAGCTGACGGGACCGGCAGACCGGTCCCGGCCGCGGTGCTGCGTGACCTGCGCGGTGCCCTGCCCGCGCCCGCGGGCGGGTGGCAGCCCCCGCCGCAGCCGGCCGAGACGCCCCTCCGCCTCGCCGTCCCCGGCTACGCGCACCCCCTCGTCGCCCCCGTCGAGTGGGGGGAGCTGACCCGGCCCGCCGCGGCCGGCGCCGTCCACTGGACGGTGCTCGACGTCGCCGGCGGGCCCGGCGTCCGACCGGATCCGCACTGCCTGGAGGCGGCGGGCCGGCTGAAGTCGGCGCGGGTGCGCACCCTCGGCCGGCTCGATCTGCGCCACGGCCGGCGCCCTTTCGGCGAGCTGATCACGGACGCCCACCGGTTCCTGGAGTGGTACCGGGTCGACGGTTTCTACCTCGGCGGCTGCCCCGCCGACCGCGACCGGTTGCCGGAGGTCCGGCGCGTCACGACGACCCTCGGCGCGCTCTCCCCGCGCACCCACGTCGTCCTCGGCATCGGCACCCACCCGTACCCCGGCTACGCCGAGGCCGCCGACCAGCTCGTCACCTTCGCGGGCCCGTGGGCGGACTACCGCTGGTCGCAGGTCGCCGAATGGACCGCGGAGCAGCCCGCCGAGCGGTTCTGCCACCTGGTCCACGGCGTACCGCCGACCCATCTGGACGAGGCTCTGCGGGTCGCCCGCTGGCAGGGCGCGGCCTCGGTGTTCCTTACCGACCGGCCCGGATGGGAGGCGCTGCCCGGCTACTGGGACGACCTCGTCTCGCGTCTCGGACAGGGTGTCTCGGAATGAGAAGGTGCGTGGCAGTGTTACGGGAAGACCCACTGTGCTCTCACACGCTTACGGAGTCCCCGTGTCGTTGCCACCGCTGGTCGAGCCCGCCCCCGAGCTCTCCGTCGACGAGGTCTGCAGGTACTCACGCCACCTGATCATCCCGGACGTCGGGATGTCCGGTCAGAAGCGGCTGAAGAACGCCAAGGTGCTCTGTGTGGGCGCGGGCGGTCTCGGCTCCCCCGCGCTGATGTACCTGGCCGCGGCGGGTGTGGGCACGCTCGGCATCGTCGAGTTCGACGAGGTCGACGAGTCGAACCTGCAGCGCCAGATCATCCACAGCCAGGCGGACATCGGCCGTTCCAAGGCCGAGTCCGCCCGCGACACGGTGCTGGGCATCAACCCGTACGTGACGGTGCAGCTCCACCAGGAGCGGCTGGACTCCTCCAACGTGATGGAGATGTTCGCGCAGTACGACCTGATCGTGGACGGCACGGACAACTTCGCCACCCGCTACCTCGTCAACGACGCCTGTGTGCTGCTCGGCAAGCCGTACGTGTGGGGCTCCATCTACCGCTTCGACGGCCAGGCGTCGGTCTTCTGGGCCGAGCACGGACCGTGCTACCGCTGCCTGTACCCCGAGCCCCCGCCGCCCGGCATGGTGCCGAGCTGCGCCGAGGGCGGCGTGCTGGGCGTGCTCTGCGCGTCGATCGGGTCGATCCAGGTCAACGAGGCCATCAAGCTGCTCGCCGGCATCGGCGACCCGCTGGTCGGCCGGCTGATGATCTACGACGCCCTGGAGATGCAGTACCGCCAGGTCAAGGTCCGCAAGGATCCCGACTGCGCGGTCTGCGGCGAGAACCCGACCGTCACCGAGCTGATCGACTACGAGGCGTTCTGCGGCGTCGTCTCCGACGAGGCCCAGGAGGCCGCGGCCGGCTCGACGATCACTCCGAAGCAGCTCAAGGAGTGGATCGACGACGGCGAGAACATCGACATCATCGACGTCCGGGAGCCCAACGAGTACGAGATCGTCTCGATCCCCGGCGCCCGGCTCGTGCCGAAGGACGAGTTCCTGATGGGCAACGCCCTGGAGGGGCTGCCTCAGGACAAGAAGATCGTCTTGCATTGCAAGACGGGTGTCCGGTCCGCGGAAGTCCTGGCGGTGCTGAAGTCTGCGGGCTTCGCGGACGCGGTGCACGTGGGCGGCGGCGTGGTCGGCTGGGTGAACCAGATCGAGCCGGAGAAGCCCGTCTACTGACGTACGGCGCAGGACGCGGTGTGCCGCCGCCGGCGAGTATCCGGCGGCGGCACACGCATGTGCGAGAGGACTACTTCCGGCAGGTCGTGTCGTTCTGCGGGGGCCGTCCGTCGAGCAGGTACGTGTCGACCGCCTCCTGCGTGCAGCGGTTGCCGCTGCCGTACGCCCCGTGGCCCTCGCCGACGCGGGTCAGCTTCACCGCCACGTCTCCGCCGAGCGCGTCGACCATCCGCTGGGTGCCCTCGTACGGCGTCGCCGGGTCGCCGGTGGTGCCGACGACCAGGATCTTGCCGGCGCCGGGCGCGCTCACCCGCGGCGTGGAGCGCTTGCCCGTCACCGGCCAGCCGTCGCAGGACGCCAGGCCCCAGGCCATGAAGTCGCCGAAGACCGGTGACGCCTTGCGGAACTCCGGCAGCCGGTCGCGGATGCCGGCCGTGGAGTAGCGGTTCTTGGTGTCCGCGCAGTTGATCGCCAGGAAGGACGCCTGGAGCGTGGTGTAGTGCCCGTCCGGCTTGCGGCCGTTGAGCGCGTCGGACAGCAGCAGCAGGGTCGCGCCGTCGTCGTCCCGCGCCTGTTCGAGACCCTGCGTGAGCAGCGGCCAGAGCTGTTTGGAGTACAGCGACTGCGCGATCCCCCCGGTCGCCAGCGACTCGGTGAGGTCGCGCCCGGAGGTGCCCGGGATGGGCTTGCCGTCCAGCCGCTTCAGCAGGTCGGTGACGTCGTCGGTGGCGACCGCGGGTTCGCCGGAGGAGGCGTCGCCGAGCGGGCACTGCTTGCCCTGCCGCGCGCAGTCCTCGGCGTAGTTCTCCAGCGCCTGCTGGAAGCCCTTCGCCTGTGCCAGTGAGCGCTGCGCGCTGTCCTGCGTCGGGTCCACGGGGCTGTCGAGCACGGCCCGGCCGACCTTCCTGGGGAAGAGATGGGCGTAGACGGCGCCCAGTTCGGTGCCGTAGGAGATGCCGAAGTAGTGCAGTTCGTCGTCTCCGAGCGCGGCGCGCATGAGGTCCATGTCGCGGGCGGCGTTCTCGGTGCCGACGTGCGGCAGGATCGTGCCGGACTTCTTCTCGCAGGCGTCGGCGAAGCGGTGGATCCGGTCGAGGTACGCCTTCTCCTCCGCCGTGTCGTCGGGGGTGTTGTCGGCGGCGAAGTACTTGTCGAGCGCGCGGTCGCCGAGGCAGTGCACACCGTCGCTGCGGCCGACGCCGCGCGGGTCGAAGCTGACGAGGTCGTAGCGCTTGTGCAGCGTCTTGTACTGGCCGGCGAGCCCCGGGAGGGTCTCGATGCCGGAGCCGCCGGGGCCGCCGAAGTTGAACACCAGCGAGCCGAGGCGCTCCGCCCGCGGCCCGGTGGCCTCGGCGCGGATCATGGCGATGCCGATCTTCTCGCCGTCCGGCTTGCCGTGGTCGAGCGGCACGTCGAGCGTGCTGCACTGCCAGTCGGCCTCCGCGGCCGGTGCCCCGGGCTCGGGCGCGGGGAGGTTCTTGCACGCACCCCACTGGATCCCGGCCGCCGCCACGCCGTCCTCGCGGCCGTCGGCGCGCTCGGACGACGACGCGATGCCGCAGGCGCCCGCGGCCAGGAAGGTCAGCAGGACGGCGGTGGTGGCGGTGGCGGCGGTGGTCGGCTTGGTGACCCGCACGACGGCTCCCGGTCTCGGCGGTGGCGGACTGCCATCGTCCGGCGGGGCGCGGACCGCCGCGCGCTGCGCGGGGCGTCCGGGTGAGTACCGTGGTCCCCCTACCGTTCGCCCCGCCACCAGGGAGGCCGCGTGTCCGTGTCCTATTACGTCCTCGACTACTCGTACGTCGACGACTACCTGGAGCGGCGGGACTCCTACCGGCAGGCGCACCTCGATCTCATTCGCGAGTGCCACCGGCGCGGCGACCTCGTCATGGCGGGTGCCATGACGGAGGCCCCGCCGCGCGCCCTGATCATCTGGCGGACCGACGGCCCGGGTCCCGCCGAGGAGTTCGTCAGGAAGGACCCGTACGTGGCGAACGGGCTGGTGGGCGAGTGGAGCATCCGGCCCTGGCACGTCGTCGACCTCTGACCGTCTCCCGGGGCCCCGGGGCCGGGGCGGCACGCCACCCGCGCCGGCTACAGCGCGCCCTTGCGGGTCAGGTGCGTGAACGACAGCCATCCCGGCAGCACCGGCATCCAGAACGTCAGCAGCCGGAACAGCAGCACCGCCGACAGCGCCGTGTCGCTGGGCATCCCCGCCGCGGTCAGACCCGCGGTGAGAGCCAGCTCCACCGCGCCCACGCCGCCGGGCGTGGGCGCCGCCGAGCCCAGCGCGTTGCCGGCGAGGAAGACGACCGCGACGCTCGCGAAGCTGAGGTCGCCGCCGAAGGCCCGTACCGAGGCGTCCAGACAGAGCACGAACGACAGCGTCATCAGCACCATGCCGCCGATGCCCGCCGCGAGCTTCTGCGGGCGCTGCAGCACGTCCAGCATGCGCGGCACCACGCCCGCGAAGAGCGAGCGGATCCGCGACGACACGGCCTTCCGCAGGAACGGCACGGCGGTGATGATCAGGATCAGCACCGCCGCCGCCAGCAGCCCGGCGATGACCGTACGGGACGGGGACAGCGACGGCGTCCGCTCGGTCCCCGTCAGATAGCCGAAGGTGAGCAGCAGCAGGATGTGGCTGCCGAGCCCGAAGAGCTGCGAGGCGCCGACGCTGGCGACCGCCAGGCCCGGCCGCACGCCCGACTTCTGCAGGAAGCGGGTGTTGAGCGCGACCCCGCCGACCGCCGCCGGCGCGACCAGCTTGACGAACGACGCGGCGACCTGCGCCAGCACCGTGCGCCCGTACGGCACCCGCTCGGGGACGAAGCCCAGCAGCGACAGCGCGGCGGCCAGGTACGTGGCCGCGGAGAAGACCGCGGCCAGCGCCGCCCAGCGCCAGTTCGCCTGCGACAGCACGTCGTCGATCTTGACGTGGGTGAGCTGCGTCAGCAGGAAGTAGGCGGCGAAGACGCCCGCGATGATGCTCACGAGCGTGCGCGGCCGGATCCGCTCGATCCGTACCGGCTCCACCGGCGCCTGCGGCCGGATCAGCAGCACGTGGTGGCGGATCTGCGTCAGCACGTCCTCCTCGCGCGCCTCGTCCAGCGCGCCCTCGATCGCCCGCTTCTCGGCCTGCTTGGCGGCCCGCTTGCTCTTGCGGTCCCCGGCCGTCTGGTACTTGCGCGACCGCGACGCCTCGATGACCGCCTCGCGCTCGCGCGCCGCCCGTTCGCGGGAGAGCCGGCGCAGCTCCGCGCGGGTGTCGCGGGTCAGCGCGATCGGCTGGAGCAGCGGCAGCGCGTCGGCGACGGCGTCCGGGCCGAGGACCTCCACCGCCGCCGCGACCGCCCGCTCGGCGCCGACGCGCAGTGCGAACGTGGTGAGCAACTGGGCGATGTCCATGCGCAGCACGAGGTCGCCCGCCGCGATGTCGCCGTTACTGAGGTCGGTGAGGATCACCTCGCCCGAGCGCGTCACCAGCACCGCGTTCGCGTCCAGCCGGCGGTGCGCGATGCGGCGCGACTGCAGCGCCCTGACCTGCCGCCAGCTCTCGCGCATCAGCCGGTCGGTGAGGGCCTCGTCGGGGACGGTGTCCAGCGGCCGCCCGCCGGTGTGCTCGTAGACGAGCATGACCGCGTCGGGGCCGAGGTCGGAGGTGGCGATGAGCTTCGGGGCGTTGGCGCCGGCCGCGATCGCGGCGTACGACAGCAGCGCCTCCTGCTCCAGCGCCTGGCGCAGCGACTGCATGCTGCGCCGCTGGTAGACGCCGCGCAGCGACAGGCGGCGCCAGGCGCGGTAGAAGAAGCCCTGGGCCTGCTGCTCGCGGTCGACCACGGTGACGTCCAGCGGCGGGCCGTCCTCCAGCGTGACGACGAACCGCCGCCCGCGGCCGTCGCCGTCCAGATCCGGCTGTTCCTCCGGCACCAGCGCGCTGACCGGGCGGAAGCCGACGCGGCGCAGGCCGGCGAGGAGGTTGCGGCCGGTGGGACGGACGTTGGGGGAGCCGACCGCGTACATCGTGCCGTAGGCGACGGTCCAGCCGATGAGGACGGTGAGCAGGATGGCGAACGGGGTGGTGTAGCCGCCGACGAGCACCGCGAGGCCGTCGAGCACCAGAACCGTCCACATCAGCACGCGCCAGCGGGCGTGCCGGGACATGCCGACGGCGGTCATGTAGGCGATGACGGGGGCGAGATACCCGTGTACGGGATCGGTGCGCCCGCCGTCCCGGGCGATCTGCGTCAGCGCCCCCTGGACGGAGCCGGGGGCGGCCTCGGAGACCCACAGGGAGACGGCGAGCCCGGCGCCGTGCGCGAGCACGGCGGCGAGCACGCCGTCGGCGATGCGCAGGCCGTCGCGCTTGACGAGGCGTTCGACCGCGAAGGCCACCGGGACGATGAGGACGGCGATGCTGGAGGTCAGGCCGCCGAGGGTGACGACGAACGAGGGCGTGTACTCGGCGCCCTTGGTGATGTCCTCCTCCAGGCCCTCGGTGGTGGCGTGCGCGACGGCGGCCAGGCCCAGGACGGCGGCGATGCCGAGGATGCCGAGGAGCAGCCGCATGAGGTCGGAGGGGCGGTGCACCCGGGCGGGCAGGAGCGGGTCATCGCCCTCGAGAGGGCCGGGAGCGGAGCGGCGGCGGGAGTCGTGGCCGCGGCGCGTACTTCCGCCGTCCCCCTCCTCACCCTCCCTGCGGGCAGGGCTCTGCGCCTCCGTGGCCGGCTCCGCCGGCGGAGGCTCGGCCGCGGAGTCGCGCCGCATGCCCTGGGTTGTCCCGTCTTCGTCTCGTATCACCAGTCACCGCCCGCACGATGGTGGCACGAGCGTGTCTCCGATGGTCGCATCCGGGTGTGCCCGGCAACGGTGTGCCCGCCTCCCGCCGCCGCGCCGGACTGTCGGCCCTCTGCGGCAGGATGGGTCGGATGAACGACGCGACACCCTCCGCCGGCGCCCCGGGCCCGGAGGCGGACCTTCTCGACGAGTATGCGGACCGGGTGCTCTCCGTGGCGGAGGACATCCCGCCGGGCCGGGTGATGACGTACGGGGATGTGGCGGAGTTCATAGACCGCGGCGGGCCGCGCCAGGTGGGCCGCGTGATGGCGCTCTACGGGAGCGCCGTGCCCTGGTGGCGCGTGGTGCGCGCGGACGGCCGGCTGCTGCCCGGCCACGAGCGCGACGCCCTGGAGCAGTACCGCGTGGAGGGCACGCCGCTGCGTGCCACCACGTCGGGTGAGCAGCGCATCGACATCCGCCGGGCCCGCTGGGACGGCAGCCGCGACGGTGTCGAGGGTCATATCTGACAGCTTCCGACACCCCGCACCAAACGGCCCGGGCCGCCCCCCGTACGGAGTACGGTTCGGCAACCGGCACCTGAACCCCGTCCCCTGTCACCGGCGATGCATGTGAGCACCTTGTCCGTCTCCTCCCCGGCCTACCGACTCGTCCGCACCGCACCCGTGCGGCCGGTCCCCCCTGTGCCGGACGCAGCGCAGCGCGCGGTGGTTCAGTGCGGGGACGGACCGCTTCTCGTGCTCGCCGGGCCGGGGACGGGCAAGACCACGACTCTGGTGGAGGCCGTCACCGAGCGGATCAGGCGCGGTACGGACCCCGAGCGGATCCTCGTGCTGACGTTCAGCCGCAAGGCGGCGGTCGAGCTGCGCGACCGGATGACCGCCCGGCTGGACGGCGCGCCGGCGCCGCAGGCGAGCACCTTCCACTCGTACTGCTACGCGCTGGTGCGGGCGCACCAGGACGCCGCGATGTTCGTCGAGCCGCTGCGGCTGCTGTCCGGGCCGGAACAGGACGTCGTCGTACGCGAACTCCTCGCCGGCCACGAGGAGGACGGCGCGCGGGCGCGGGTGTCCTGGCCGGCCGAACTGCGGGCCTGCCTGACGACGCGCGGGTTCGCCGACGAGGTCCGGGCGGTGCTGGCGCGCAGCCGGGAGCTGGGGCTCGGGGCGGCGGCGCTGGACCGGTTCGCGGCGGCGGCGGGGCGGCCGGACTGGGCGGCGGCGGGGGAGTTCCTGGCGGAGTACCTGGACGTGCTCGACATGCAGGGGGTGCTGGACTACGCGGAACTGGTGCACCGGGCGGTGCTGCTGGCCGAGACGGAGCACGTGGCGGCGGAGCTGACGGGGCGGTACGACGCGGTGTTCGTCGACGAGTACCAGGACACCGACGCGGCGCAGGTGCGGCTGCTGCGGGCGCTCGCGGGCGGCGGCCGGACGCTGGTCGCCTTCGGCGACCCGGACCAGTCGATCTACGCGTTCCGGGGTGCGGACGTCGGCGGGATCCTGACGTTCCCCGAGGTCTTCAGGCGCCGGGACGGCAGGCCCGCGCCGGTCGCGGTGCTGGGTACCTCGCGGCGCTCGGGCGCCCGGCTGCTGGCGGCGACGCGGCTGCTCACCCGCCGGATGCCGCTGCCGCGGCTGCCGTCGGAGGCGGTACGGGCGCACCGGCTGCTGACGCCGGTGAGCGACGGGGGACGGGTGGAGGCGTACACGTACCCGACGGCCAGTGCCGAACTGGACAACATCGCGGACATCCTGCGCCGGGCGCATCTCGAAGACGGCGTCCCCTGGCGCGAGATGGCGGTCCTGGTCCGCGCGGGCGCCCGTACGATCCCGTCGGTCCGCCGCGCGCTGACCTCGGCGGGTGTGCCCCTGCGCATAGCGGGCGACGACCTGGCGCTGCGCCACGAACCGGCGGTGCAGCCCCTGCTGACGGCCCTGCGGGTGGCGGCGTCGGGCGCGGGCCGGGAGGCAGCGGGCGGACGGGCGGGAGACCCGGCGCCGCAGGCGCCGCCGGCCGACGCACCGGAGGTCACGGCACCCGGCCCGGGGATGAGCCCCGCGGGGCGCTCCGGCGACCCCGTGCCCACGGGCACACCCGAACCCGGCAGCCCCGGCCCCGACGGCGCCGACCCCGGCCCCTGGATCACACCCGACGTCGCCCTCTCCCTCCTCTCCTCCCCCCTCGGCGGCATGGACGCCGCCGACCTGCGCCGCCTGGGCCGCGCGCTCCGCGAGGAGGAGCGCGCCGCCGGGCGGTCCGTCCCGCGTCCCTCCGACGTGCTCCTCGCCGAGGCGCTCGCCGAGCCCCGGCGCCTCGTCGTCCACGACCGCGCCTACGCCGGCAACGCCCACCGCCTCGGCGTACTCCTGCGCCGGGCCCGCGACCTCCTCACCCGCGGCGGCACCGCCGAAGCCGCCCTGTGGGAGCTGTGGGACGGCACCCCCTGGCCCGCCCGGCTGCAGCGCGCCGCCGCCCGCGGCGGTCCCGCGGGGCGCAACGCCGACCGCGATCTCGACGCCGTCTGCGCCCTCTTCGAGACCGCGGCACGCGCGGAGGAGCGCACCGGAGGCCGCGGCGCCCTCAACTTCCTGGAGGAGCTGGAGGCCCAGGACATCGCCGCCGACGTCCTCACCCGCCGCGCCGACGGCCCCGCGGGACCCGACGCCGTACGCCTCATGACCGCCCACCGCGCCAAAGGGCTGGAGTGGCGGCTCGTCGTCGTCGCCCAGGTCCAGGAGGGCCTCTGGCCCGACCTGCGCCGCCGCGGCTCCCTGCTGGAGGCGGACCGCATCGGCCCCGACGGTCTCGCCGAACCGCTGCCGCCCGGTGCGATCCTCGCCGAGGAGCGCCGGCTGTTCTACGTCGCCGCCACCCGCGCCCGCGAACGGCTCGTCGTCACCGCCGTGAAGGCGCCGGCGGAGGACGGCGACCAGCCCTCGCGGTTCCTCTCCGAACTCGGCGTCGAGCCCAAGGACGTCACCGGCCGTCCCCGCCGCCCGCTGTCCGTCGCCGCGATGGTCGCCGAGCTGCGTGCGACGACCGTCGACCCGGACGCGTCCGACGCCCTGCGCGCCGCCGCCGCCGAGCGGCTGGCCCGGCTGGCGGCGCCGGCGGAGGACGGCCGGCCGCTGGCGCCCGCCGCGCACCCGGACCGCTGGTGGGGCCTGGAGGAGCCGACGGAGAACGCGGTGCCGCTGCGCGACCGCGACCAGCCCGTCGCGCTCTCCGGCAGCGCCGTGGGGCAGTTGGCCGACACCTGCGCGCTGCAGTGGTTCCTCGGCCGCGAGGTACGCGCGGACGCACCGGCCTCCGCCGCCCAGGGCTTCGGTCTCGTCGTCCACGCGCTAGCCGACGAGGTCGCCTCCGGCCGTACCCCCGCCGACCTCGACGCGCTCATGGAGCGCCTCGACGGCGTGTGGGACGGCCTGGCGTTCGACGCCCCGTGGAAGTCCGCGCAGGAGAAGGAGAACGCCCGCGCCGCCCTGGAGCGCTTTCTGCGCTGGCACGTGCTGGAGCGGGGCCGCCGCCCGGTGGCCAGCGAGCGGGACTTCGACGTCACCGTGAAGGCCGGTACGTACGAGGTGCAGATCAGGGGCACCATGGACCGGATCGAGGAGGACGCGGAAGGCCGCGCGTACGTCGTCGACTTCAAGACCGGCAAGTCGCGGCCGACCGGCCCCGAGGTCGCCGAGCACGCGCAGCTCGCCGTCTACCAGGCAGCCGTCGCCGAAGGGGCGGCCGGTGCGGAGCGCACGGTGTCCGGCGGCGCCGAACTGGTCCACCTGCGGATCGGGGCGCCCGCCCGGGAGGGTGGCGACGCGCTCCCGAAGGTGCAGAGGCAGCCGCCGCCGGAGGGCGACTGGGTGCCCCGGCTGCTGGCCACCGCCGCCGCCCGGGTCCTGGACGAGCGCTTCGGTCCGACGCCCGGTGACCACTGCGCCCCGTGCGCGTTCCGCAGCTCGTGCAGCGCCCGCCCGGAGGGGCGGCACGTCGTGGAGTGAGCCCACAGTGTGAGACCCCGGTGTGACACCGCGGCCTTGTATGTGGTCGTATGACCAGCCGGTCAGGTGTAAGCAACAAGTAAGGATGTACTGTGCGGAAAAGCGTGGTGGCGGCGGCCCTGGTCTCGGCCCTGGGTGTGACGGCCCTGTCGGCCTGCGGCAGCGAGGACAGTGGTCTCGCCGGCAAGTCGGCCGAGGAGATCCAGGACGAGACGGTGGCGGCCATGCGCTCCGCCAAGTCCATGACCCTGGACTTCCGGCAGACCGGGGCCGCGGATACGGCGATGAAGCTGTCGGTGACCAAGGGCGGCGAGTGCACCGGCACCGTCACCACCGAGGGCGCCACCGCGGAGATCCGCCGCGTCGACGGCACGTCGTACATGAAGCCGGACACGAAGTTCTGGGAGATGAACGCCGGCAGCCCGGAGCAGGCGCAGCTCATCGAGGCGACGGTGGGTGACCGCTGGGTGCAGACGGGTACCGGGCAGGACGACTTCGCGTCCTTCTGCGACCTCGACACGGTCCTCAAGGGCATGGACGAGGACAAGGGCGACAAGAAGGACAACACCGAGAAGGGTGACGAGGGCGAGGTGCGGGGCACCCCGACCATCACGCTGATCACGAAGGAGGACGGCGAGACCACGACCGTCCACATCGCCACGGAGGGCGAGCCGTACATCCTCAAGATGGACATCGAGGGCGGGGACGAGCCGGGCGCGGCCGAGTTCTCGGACTTCAACGAGAAGGTGGACGTCACGGCGCCCGCCGACGCGGTCAGCCTCGACGAACTGGGCGGCTGAGCCCGCCGTCCCCTGTGCCCGCCGGCAGCCGTCTACCCCGGCTGTCGGCGGGCGCCGCTACGCTCGCTGGAATGCCGGCCCGTATCACCCACCCCGATCAGCTCAGGGAGCTCCTGGGGATCCCCTTCACCGCGGAGCAGACGGCGTGCATCACCGCACCGCCCGCCCCGCAGGTCATCGTGGCGGGGGCGGGGTCCGGCAAGACGACGGTGATGGCGGCCCGGGTGGTGTGGCTGGTCGGTACCGGGCAGGTGGCGCCGGAGCAGGTGCTGGGGCTGACGTTCACGAACAAGGCGGCGGCGGAGCTGGCGGAGCGGGTGCGCCGGGCCCTGGCGGAAGCGGGCGTCACGCCGGCGGACGAGGCGTACGGCGAAGGGCCGTTCGGCGACGCGGTGCCCGGCGACGGCTCCGCCGAGCCCGGCGAGCCGCGGATCTCCACGTACCACGCCTTCGCCGGCCAACTGCTCAAGGACCACGGCCTGCGCGTCGGCCTCGAACCGTCCGCCCGCCTCCTCGCCGACGCCACGCGCTACCAGCTCGCCGCCCACGTCCTGCGCACCGCCCCCGGCCCGTATCCCGCGCTGACGAAGTCCCTGCCGACGCTCGTCAGTGAACTCCTCGCGCTCGACGCCGAGCTGGCGGAACACCTCGTCGAGCCCGACGCGCTGGCGGACTTCGGCGCCGCGCAGCTCGCCGGGCTGGAGCGGGTCCGGCTGACCAACGACGAGCTGCGCAAGGCCCCCAGGGCGGCGCGGGCCCGGCTGGAGCTGCTGGACCTCGTACGGGCCTACCGGCGTGAGAAGCGGCGCCGCGACCTGCTCGACTTCGGCGACCAGATCGCCCACTCCGCGCGGCTGGCCGAGAACCACCCGGCGGTGGGGCGGCTGCTGCGCGAGGAGTTCCGGGTGGTGCTCCTCGACGAGTACCAGGACACCTCCGTGGCCCAGCGGCGGCTGCTGGCCGGGCTGTTCGGCGGTGGCACGGGTCACGCGGTGACCGCCGTCGGCGACCCCTGCCAGGCGATCTACGGCTGGCGCGGCGCGTCCGTCGCCAACCTCGACGACTTCCCCGCCCACTTCCCGCACGCCGACGGCACTCCCGCGCGCCGCCAGGCGCTCAGCGAGAACAGGCGCAGCGGCGGGCGCCTGCTCGCGCTCGCCAACGGCCTCGCCGCCCCCCTGCGGGAGCGCCACGTCGGCGTCGAGGCGCTGCGCCCCGCCGCCGGTGCCGAGCGGCACGGCACGGTGCGTTGCGCGCTGCTGCCGACGTACGGGGCGGAGCTGGAGTGGCTGGCGGACTCGGTGGCCCATCTGGTGCGCACGGGCACGGCCCCCGGCGACATCGCCGTCCTGTGCCGCACCGCGGGCGACTTCGGCGACATCCAGGCGGCGCTGGTCGCCCGGGACGTCCCCGTGGAGGTCGTGGGTCTGGCCGGGCTGCTGGACCTGCCGGAGGTCGCGGACCTGGTGGCGATGTGCGAGGTGCTCCAGGACCCGACCGCCAACGCCGCACTCGTACGCCTCCTGACCGGCCCGCGGTGGCGCGTCGGCGCCCGCGACCTGGCCCTCCTGGGCAGGCGCGCGCGGATGCTGGTGGCCACGGCGCGCACGGACGGCGAGCCGGACGCCGACGAGCGGCTCGCGCAGGCCGTCGAGGGCGTCGACCCGGCGGAGGTCGCGTCGCTGGCCGATGCGCTGGACACGTTCCTGGAGGCCCGGCAGCCCGCCGACGGACTGCCGTTCAGCGCGGCGGCGCAGCAGCGGTTCGCCCGGCTGGCGACGGAGCTGCGGGAGCTGCGGCGGTCGCTGGCGGACCCGCTGATGGACGTGCTGCACCGGGTGCTCGGGGTGACGGGCCTGGAGGTCGAGCTGTCCGCGTCGCCGCACGCGCTGGCGGCGCGGAGGCGCGAGACGCTGGCGCGCTTCCTCGACGTCGCCGCCGACTACGCCTCGTCGGCCGCGCTCGACGGTGAGGCCACGCTGCTGGCGTTCCTGGGCTTCCTGCGGACCGCGGCGCAGTACGAGAAAGGGCTCGACAGCTCGCTGCCGGGCGACGGGCGGGACACGGTCAAAGTGCTCACGGCGCACAAGGCGAAGGGCCTGGAGTGGGACGTCGTCGTGGTGCCGGGGCTGGTGGAGAAGCACTTCCCGAGCCGGCAGCCGCGCGAGTCGTGGGTCACCCAGGGCAAGGTGCTGCCGCACGCGCTCCGGGGCGACGCGAAGACGCTGCCGGACGTGGGGGAGTGGACGGCGCGGGGGCTGAAGGACTTCAAGACGGCGATGCGGGAGCACCAGGAGGTGGAGGAGCTGCGCCTCGGCTACGTCACCGTGACGCGCCCCCGCTCGCTGCTCCTGGGCTCGGGGCACTGGTGGGGCCCGACCCAGAAGGACACGCGGGGCCCGTCGGCGTTCCTGCACGCGCTGCGGGAGCACTGCGAACGCGGCGGCGGGGAGGTCGAGGCATGGGCCCCGGAACCCCCGAAGGAGGCGGAGAACCCCGCCCTCGCGGAGCACGCGGCGGAACGCACGTGGCCGCTTCCCCTGGACCCGGCGGCAACGGCCCGCCGCCGCGAGGCGGCGGCGGCGGTGAGGGCGGCCCTGGACCGCCGGGCGGCGAACGCCGCCGAGGACGCGGGCGCAGGCGGAGCTGCACCCACGACCCCGGGCCCGGCCGAGCCACGGGTCCGTACCGGCCCGTCGGCCGAGAGGACGGCGACCGCCGCCGGAAGCGGGCCGCCTGCCGCCGCGGAGACGGCCGGGCCACAGCCGACCGGTGCCTCCAGGCCCGCGCCGGAGGGGCCGGGCGCGCCCGCGGGCGCTGCGGACACCGGCCCGGCCGCCGGGGCGGCGGCCGGTCACGCCGCCACCGGGGCCGCCCACCCCGTCACCGGGCACCTGCGCACCCCGGAAGGGAACCCGGCCCCCCGGGCAGGGCACCCGGGTGCCCTCGGGCCCGCGGACGTGCGGGTCGTCGAGTCCTGGGACCGGGACATCGACGCCCTCGAAGCGGAACTGCTCGCCGCCCGGCAGCCCGTCCGCGACGTCACGCTGCCCGCCTCCCTCACCGCCTCGCAGCTCCTCCGGCTCGCCGCCGACGAGGAGGAGTTCACGCGGGAGCTGGCCCGGCCCATGCCCCGCCCGCCGATGCCCGCCGCACGGCGCGGGACGCGGTTCCACGCCTGGGTCGAATCGCGGTTCGAGGCGCTGCCGCTCCCCATGCTCGGCCCCGACGAGCTGCCCGGCGGTGAGGAGGACGAACCGGAGATCGCCGATGAGCGTGACCTGGCCGCCCTCAAGGAGGCGTTCGAGCGGTCCGCGTACGCCCAGCGCACCCCGTACCGCCTGGAGGCCCCCTTCCAGCTCAGCCTCGCCGGCCGCCTCATCCGCGGCCGCATCGACGCCGTGTACCGCGAACCCGGCGGAGGCTACGAGATCGTCGACTGGAAGACCGGCCGCAGCGGCAGCGCCGACCCCCTGCAGCTCGCCGTCTACCGCCTCGCCTGGGCCGAGCAGGAGCGGCTGCCGCCGTCCGACGTCACCGCCGCCTTCCTCTACGTACGCACCGGGGAGATCGTGCGTCCGGCCACACTGCCGGGCAGAGAGGAGCTCGAGGCACTGCTGTCCGGCCGGACGGATTAGGCTCGGGGGCATGAGGACCACCCCCGGCAGCGTCGCCGACCCTTCGGCGTACCTGCGGGACGAGCGCGCGGGGGCCGTGTGCGGCGCGGCGGAAGGGGAGCAGCAGTGACCACGGGCATCGACCGGGCGGCCTCTCGGCCGGTCTCCTTCACGGCGGACAGCGGCGTCGACCGCGCCGCCCACCACCGCATCGACGAGGCGTGGCTGGCGGCGGCCTGGAGCCATCCGACCACCCGCGTCTTCGTGGTCTGCGAGGGGCAGGTGCTCATCGACGACACCGCCGACGGCGGCACCGAGCTGGTCACCACACCGGCCTTCGAGGCCCCGCCGACCGAGCAGCACCGCTACTTCCTCGGCACCGACTCCGCCGGCGTGCGGTACTTCGCGCTGCAGAAGGACTCACTGCCCGGCCGCATGGACGACACCGCGCGCCCGGCAGGACTGCGTGAGGCGGGGCTGCTGCTGTCCGACCGGGACGCCGGGCTCATGGTGCACGCCGTGGCGCTGGAGAACTGGCAGCGGCTGCACCGCTTCTGCTCGCGCTGCGGTGAACGTACGGTGATCGCCGCCGCGGGTCACATCCGCCGCTGCCCGGCGTGCGGCGCCGAGCACTACCCGCGTACCGACCCCGCCGTGATCATGGCCGTGACGGACCCGGAGGACCGGATCCTGCTGGGCCGCCAGGTGCACTGGCCGGAGGGGCGCTTCTCGACGCTCGCGGGCTTCGTCGAGCCCGGCGAGTCGCTGGAGCACGCGGTGCGGCGCGAGGTCTTCGAGGAGGCCGGGGTGGTCGTCGGCGATGTGGAGTACATGGGCAGCCAGCCGTGGCCCTTCCCGTCGAGCCTGATGGTGGGCTTCCTCGCGCGCACGAGGGACGCCGAGGGCGCGCGGATCAAGGTGGACGGCGAGGAGCTGCACGAGGCGCGCTGGTTCTCGCGCGAGGAGCTGGGTGCGGCGTACGAGACGGGCGAGGTGCTGCCGCCGTTCGGGATCTCCATCGCGGGACGGCTGATCGAGCTGTGGTACGGCTCGGACCTGCCGCGGCGGCCGGGGTGACGGCCGCCGCGGGTCCCGCGGACCGCTGCCGGGGCGCCGGACGCGGGCCGGCGCCGGGGGCTGCGGTCAGGCGCCGAGGGCGGCCTTGACCTGGGCCAGGGAGGGGTTCGGCATGGCGACGGACTCGCCGCCCTGCCGCGGCACCACGACCACGGTGGGCACGAGCTGGTTGCCGTTGTTCACGCTCTCGACGTAGGCGGCGGACTCGGGGTCCTGCTCGATGTTGACCTCCTCGAACGGAATGCCCTCGCGGTCCATCTGGCTCTTGAGCCGACGGCAGTAGCCGCACCAGGTGGTGCTGTACATCGTGACGGTGCCCGCCATGTCGCTGCGCTCCTTTGGGGGTCGGCCGGGTCGCGGCGTGGTCTGTTCCGGAGGGTGAACGTACCGGGGGACGCGGCCATTCCCGAAGCCCCGTCCGCTGTCTGTGGACAACCGGGCGCTCTCGCGGGGCCTGTGGACAACCGGCACACCGGTCACGGGGGACCTGGCAGCATGGCGGTGTGACAGCAGCACCGCAGCCCCCGCCGTCCTCGCAGCCCTCCCTGTCCACGGAGCCCACGGAGTTCCCCGCCGTCCCGGGCTCCGCGGACGAGGTGCTGGCCGGGCTCGACCCGGAGCAGCGCGAGGTGGCGACGGCGCTGCGGGGCCCGGTGTGCGTGCTGGCCGGCGCGGGCACGGGCAAGACGCGCGCCATCACGCACCGCATCGCGTACGGCGTGCGGGCCGGCGTGCTCCAGCCCGCGAGCGTGCTGGCCGTCACGTTCACCAATCGGGCGGCCGGTGAGATGCGCGGCCGGCTTCGCCAGCTCGGCGCCCCCGGCGTGCAGGCGCGGACGTTCCACTCGGCCGCGCTGCGGCAGTTGCAGTATTTCTGGCCGCGGGCCGTCGGCGGCGAGCTGCCGCGGCTGCTGGAGCGCAAGGTCCAGGTGGTCGCGGAGGCCGCGGCGCGTTCCGGAGTCCGGCTCGACCGCAACGAGTTGCGGGACGTCACCGGCGAGCTGGAGTGGGCGAAGGTCACGCAGACCGTCCCCGAGGACTACGCCGCGGCCCTGGCCAAGGCCGGCCGTGACGCCCCGCGTGACCCGGCGGAGATCACCGGCATCTACCGGGGGTACGAGCAGCTCAAGCGCGACCGCGGCGTCATCGACTTCGAGGACGTGCTGCTGCTCACCGTCGGAGTGCTCCAGGACCGGCCGGACATCGCCGAGCAGGTGCACCGGCAGTATCAGCACTTCGTCGTCGACGAGTACCAGGACGTCAGCCCGCTCCAGCAGCGGCTGCTGGAGCTGTGGCTCGGCGGCCGGGACAGCCTGTGCGTCGTCGGCGACGCCAGCCAGACGATCTACTCCTTCACCGGGGCCACCCCCGACCACCTGCTGGACTTCCGCACCCGGTATCCCGGCGCCACGGTCGTCAAGCTCGTCCGGGACTACCGGTCCACCCCCCAGGTCGTCCACCTGGCCAACGGTGTCCTGGCCCAGGCCACCGGACGGGCAGCCGCCGCCCGGCTGGAGCTGGTCGCCCAGCGCGAGACGGGACCGGAGCCCGTCTTCACGGAGTACGGGGACGAGCCCGCCGAGGCCGAGGGCACCGCCCGGCACATCCGCCGGCTCATCGACGCGGGGGTGGCGCCCAGCTCCATCGCCGTGCTCTACCGCATCAACGCCCAGTCGGAGGTCTACGAGCAGGCCCTCGCCGACCGCTCCGTGCCGTACCAGATGCGTGGTGCCGAGAGGTTCTTCGAGCGGCCCGAGGTGCGCGAGGCGGGGGTCAAGCTGCGCGGTGCGGCGGTGGCCGGCAAGAACGACGCGATGCTGGACGAGGCCGGGCGGGACGGCGACCTGGCGGCACAGGTGCGGGCCGTGCTGGGCACGATGGGCTGGTCCCCGGAGGCGCCGGCCGGCTCGGGCGCGGTGCGGGACCGCTGGGAGTCGCTGGCCGCCCTGGTGCGGCTGGCCGGGGACTTCGCGCGGGCCCGTCCGGGAGCGGCGCTGGGGGACCTGGTCGCGGAGCTGGCGGAGCGCGCTGCGGCGCAGCACGCGCCGACGGTCGAGGGTGTGACGCTCGCCTCGGTGCACGCGGCGAAGGGCCTGGAGTGGGACGCGGTGTTCCTGGTGGGGCTCACCGAGGGCATGCTGCCGATCACGTACGCCAAGTCGCCCGAGCAGATCGAGGAGGAGCGCCGGCTGCTCTACGTCGGCATCACCCGGGCCAGGGTGCACCTGTCGCTGTCCTGGGCGCTGTCCCGGTCGCCGGGCGGGCGGGCCTCGCGGAGCCCGAGCCGCTTCCTGACCGGGCTGCGGCCGGGGTCCGGGCGCGTGGGCGGCGCCGGGGTGGTGTCGCAGGGCGGAGTGGAGCGCGGGGGTGCGGAACGGGGCGTGGCCGCCCGGCGCCGGCGGCGCGGTCCCGTGCGCTGCCGGGTCTGCGGGCGGACGCTCACGGACGCCGGCGAGATCAAACTGATGCGCTGCGAGGACTGTCCGTCGGACATGGACGAGGGCGTGTACGAGCGGCTGCGGGATTGGCGCGCGGTCCAGGCACGGCATCTGGGGCAGCCCGCGTACTGCGTCTTCACCGACAAGACGCTGATCGCCATTGCGGAGGCCATGCCGGGCAACGAGCAGGAGCTGTCGGTCATTTCGGGTGTGGGTAAGCGCAAGCTCGACCGATTCGGCGCCGATGTCCTGGATCTGTGCGCGGGCCGCGAGCCGTCCGGGGGGTCCGCCGGGGAGTCGTGACGGGGCCGCGAAAAAAAGTCCCCGAAAAATGGTTTGCGATCGCCGGGAGTAGCCTCATAGCCTTCCGGCACGGAAGAACAGCTCTTCACGGAGCCGGTGATTCCGTGTTGTACTAGGAGACCTTGGACCGGTCCGCCGGTCCGACGAGACCAGAGAGGAGGAGAAAACCATGATCAGCATCACGAAACTCGAAGCTCGTGCTGCCGACGGTCACGAGGTCGTCTCCTCCTGCCTGCTCGCGGTCTCCCGGCTCCAGGTCCCCGCCACCGGTGTGTCCGGTGTCCGTGGCGGTCTTGGTGCCGACATCCGTGACGAGCGACCGACCAAGGCACTCCTGGTAGCAGCGGCGCAGGCTCCGGCCTATGCGGCGGCGGCAGCGGGTGCCGACCTCCAGCAGGAGTGGGCCAATGGCGCCTTCGCAGGCGGCATTGCGGCCACGACGCAGCACATGCGGGCCTTCCGCGGGCCTGATCCCTGGAAAGAACCATCTTGATCGACAAGATCGAGACGGCACCTTCCAGGGCCGCGGAACCCGAACCGGGATCCGCGGCCCTTTTGATTTGCCCAACGCAGAAGTTGATCAAGACGACGAGCAAGGACGGAACCGTGTCCCTCCCCGTGCACACCCCGCACAGGCCCACGCCCGACCCCGTGCCCGGCACCACCGACCTGGAGGTCCCCTTGACCCAGTTGACCGCTCTCACCGAGCTCGACGAGCGCATCGACGCGCTCGGCGACCTCGTGCCCTGCCGGAGCTACGACCCCGAGGTGTTCTTCGCGGAGACTCCGGCGGACGTCGAGTACGCCAAGTCCCTCTGCCAGACCTGTCCCGTCCGTGAGGCCTGCCTCGCGGGGGCGAAGGAGCGCCGCGAGCCCTGGGGCGTCTGGGGCGGCGAGCTGTTCGTCCAGGGCGTGGTCGTGCCGCGCAAGCGGCCGCGTGGGCGCCCGCGGAAGAACCCGGTCGTGGCATGAACGCCCACGGCACGATCGACCGTCCACGCGCGCACGCACCGGCAGAGCAGGAAACGACGATGAGCCCGTCCACCGACTACCCCGCAGCACGTCACGAAGCAGGCGCCTACGACGAGCGCCAGAACAGGAACCTCCAGATGCAACTCATGCCAGAAGCCCTCGCCCGGGCCCAGTATCGGGACCGGGTGGAGGCCGCGGAACAGGAACGCAGGGCCATGCGCCTCATCGCTGCGCGACGGATGCAGCGACGGGCCGAGCGCGCGCACATGCGCGCCCGGCGCGCGCTGGCCATGGCCGTCATGCAGTAACGGTCCCGGGCCGGCACCGCTGGTGATCGGCCGGCGGCGGCCACGGCTCCGGCCGCCGGCGGCCGGTCACGCCGCCCTCGGTGCGCGGTGACCGGCTGCCGGTGGCGGCGGCCTCAGCCGGTCGCCACCGGAAGGCGCCGGTCAGGCCGGCGCCGGCGCCGGGTCCTCCGTCGCCGAACCCTCGTGGGGGTCGTCCTCCGGACGGCCCCCTTCGGCGTACCCGGCGAAGCCCGGCAGCCACTCCGTCAGTTCCTCGCGCATCCGCACCTGGGCGCCGAGCTGGCAGAGCACCCCGATGGTGCTGAGCGTCACCCGGTGTATCAGCAGGTACGACGGCGGCAGGTTGAGCTGCCGGCCCAACTGGTGCGCGGGGTTGCGGGGGTCGGCGATCCGGGCCGCCTGTGTGCGCATCCACTCCCGGCTGAAGGCGAACTCCGGCACCGCCGCCGGTTCGATGATCGGCAGCAGATAGTCCATCACCGCCTCCGGGTCCAGCTCGACGTCCGGCTTGACGAAGCCCTGCTCACGCAGCAGCTCGTAGACGTCGTCCGCCTGGCCGTCGAGCGTCATCCCGAGCGCGACGCCGATCTCCTCCGGCAGCCCGCCCGGCAGCCGGTCCACCGTGCCGAAGTCCATCACCCCGAGCCGCCACTCCTCCGGCTCTCCCTCCTTCACCAGCCGGAAGTTGCCCGGGTGCGGATCGGCGTGCAGCAGGCCCGTGCGCGCCGTGCCGGCGAAGAGGAACCGCGCCAGCAACTGACCCACCCGGTCCCGTTCCGTCCGCGAGCCGTTCGCTATCAGCTCCGAGACCGGCACCCCGTCCAGCCACTCGGTGACCAGCACCTGGTCCGCCTGGTGCACCACGTCCGGCACGAGCACATCCGGGTCGTCCGCGAACTCCTCCGCGTATGTGCTCTGGGACTCGGCCTCCAGCTCGTAGTCCAGTTCCTCCGAGACCCGGTCCCGCAGCTCCTCGATCAGCGGCTTGATGTCCAGCCCCGGCACCAGCGGCCCCAGCAGCCGCGCGAACCTGCCCAACTGCGCCAGGTCGGACAGTAGTGCCTTGCCCGCGCCCGGGTACTGCACCTTGACCGCCACCTGCCGGCCGTCGTGCCACACCGCCCGGTGGACCTGCCCGATCGACGCCGCCGCCGCGGGCGTGTCCTCGAACTCCAGGAAGAGATCGCGCCAGTCCGGGCCCAGCCGCTCCGCCAGCGCGCCGTGCACCGTGCGCACCGGCATCGGCGGCGCCGCCTCCTGCAGCTTGGTCAGGGCGGCGCGATAGGGACCCGCGATCTCCTCCGGCAGCGCGGATTCGAAGACGGACAGCGCCTGCCCGAACTTCATCGCCCCGCCCTTCAGCTCGCCCAGCGTCCTGAACAACTGCTCGGCGGTGCGCTGCTGGAGCTCGCGGGCGACCAGCTCCGCCGGCCGGCCGCCGAGACGCTTGCCGAGCCCCCAGGTGGCCCGCCCGGCGAAGCCCACCGGCAGCGAGGCCAGCCTGGCGGTACGCGTGATCGCCTTGCGCGGAAGGTCAGACATGGGCCACTCCCGTATCCCGGTCAGCGGCTGCCGCCGCACCGCACCCGCACCTCGGGTGTGGATCGAGCTTCGTCAACTCCCAGGCCAGGCCCGGCAACGCACACTCCAGCCGGGCCCCCGTGCAGGCCGGCAGCCGTCCGTCGAGAAAAGTCAGCGCGTGGGCGGCCGTCAGCCCCGCCACCATTGTCGCCAACGCCACATCGCATGCGGCGACCCCCTCCCGATCATCTCCGGCCCGCCACTGGGCGAGCATCCGCGGCCACTCCGGCTCCTGCTCCGCCCGGGCCGCCGCGAGGCAGCCCGCACAGGCCGAACCACCCGGCAGCACGAGCGGTCCCACCACCCCCGTGCCCTCCAGCACTCCCGCGTACACGTGCGGAATGCCCGCTTCGCGGTAAGGGCGCGCGACCTCCGGGTCCGGCGCGTACGCACCCAGGCCGTCGCGCGGCGCCAGCACCACAAGCGCCACCGCACCGTCCGGGCACCCGCCACGCGCCACCGGCCACGGCCGGGCCCGCCGCACGGCGCCCAGGGCGGCGTCCTTGCGCCGCCGGCCCACGTCCGCCGCGGCCACGCCGCCGGGCGCCACGTCCCACGGCTCGACGCAGCCGCCGTCGAGGACCTCCACTCCGCCGACCCCAGCGGCGGAGAGAAGCGCCGCCACCGGGGCGCCCACGCGCCCGGCGCCGCGCACCACCACCCGCAGCCCCCTTCGCGCCCTCAGCCGGTCCGCGGCGGCCCCGGGCTCGGGGTGGACGACGGACAGCGAAGCCTGGTCACCCCGCAGCCGCGCCGGTATCGCCCCGCCCCGCCGCCCGGCCCCCGCCGGTGGTGAAGGGGACGCCGCCGCATCGGCCCGCCCTGCCCCGGCCCGCCCTGCCCCGGCCCGCGCTGCGGGGGACGGCGGCGGTTCGGACGGCGCGGCATCGGACGGCGCCGGGCGGTGCGGCGCCGGTGGACCGGGGCGTGGACAACGGTGGATACGGCGTGGAAGAGCGGTGGAGGTCGGGTGGCCGTCCCGGGGAGTTCCGGTGTCATTCGGCGGGGGCGGCCCCTCGTCGATCAGCCCGGCTCGCGTCAATCGGGCGACGAGCACGTCCACGGCCCGGGGGGAGAGGCCGAACGCATGCGCCTCCCGGCGCAGCGCATCCAGCCCGCGAGTGCCGTCCAGCCGGCGCAGGAACAACCCCGTCGCGTCGTCCACCGGCTGGATCGACACCGCATGTGCCCTGGTCACGCCCATCTGCATGGTGTGCCTGCCGCGCCAGCTCCGCCGCAGCGCCGGCTTGATCATCGGATGCATCGCGCCCCCCTTGTTCCTCCGCCACCCTGCCAGCCTGCTCCCGCCTCGCGTCATGAGTTATCCACAGGTGCCGGAAAAAGTATTACGAATTGGCCGCGACGCCCGCGATGGCGTCGTACACCTGCTCCTGGCCGGGACTTTCCTCACCCTGAGCAGGTAACGTCGAGCCGTGCAGGCTGACCCGGAGCACAGCCCAGGACGGCCGAAACCGTCGCGAGCGGTGGAGGTCAGACGCAGTGCGCGCAGACGCAGGACCGTTTCCGCATATCGCGAGGGCGACCGCACCGTCGTGCTGATCCCCGCCCGCATGAGCGAGGCGGAGGAGCAGCGCTGGGTGACGGTCATGCTCGACAAGCTGCAGGCCCAGGAGAACCGGCGGATGCCGGGCGACGCCGAGCTGGCCGACCGCGCCCAGCGGCTGTCCGCGCAGTACCTCGACGGCCGGGCCCGGCCCAGCAGCGTGCGCTGGGTCACCAACCAGAACACCCGCTGGGGCTCCTGCACCCCCGCCGAGGGCACGATCCGCCTTTCGCACCGGCTGAAGGGCATGCCCGAGTACGTCATCGACTACGTGCTGATCCACGAGCTGGCGCACCTGCTCGTGCCGGGCCACGGCCCCGGCTTCTGGGACCTCGTCGGCGCCTACCCCCGCACCGAGCGCGCCCGGGGCTACCTGGAGGGCGTGGTCGCCGGTGAGAGCCTGCCGTTCATCCCGCGCCCGGCGCCGGCCAGCCCGCCGTCCGCGGACGACTAGCTGCTCCGGCGCCCCGGCCGGCCCTCAGGCCAGGCGTGCCCGCGTACGTTCCATCAGCATCGCCACGGACGCGTCGGCGACGCCGGCCACCTGCTCGTACCCGTACCAGCGCAGATCCAGCGACTCCTCGCTGATCGACGGCACCGCACCGTCGGGGGCCAGCGCCGCGTACTGCACGTCCAGGTGCCAGGCGCACGGCGTGTGGTGCCGGTCGAGGCCGATCGGCCCGCCGGGCAGGAGCGTCAGGCCCGTCATACCGGACTCCTCGCCCGCCTCCCGCAGTGCCGCCGCGGCCAGCGTCGCGTCCTCCGGCTCGCAGTGGCCGCCGGTCTGCAGCCACATGCCCATCTTGCGGTGGAGGGTCAGCAGCACCCGCTCACGCGCCACGTCGACGATCAGTGCGCTGGCCGTCACATGCCCGGCCCCGCACGGTTTGTACATCGCGTCGGGATGGGCCGCCAGATGCTCCAGATACGCGGTCCGGAGCGCGTCCTGACCGCCGTCCGGCGCGCTCCAGTGCCTCAGCACCCGCTCGGCGTCGTCCCGCAGCGTCACTTCTCCGTGTCGCCCTCGCCGCCGTCCCGGCCGTCCTGCTCGCCCTTCTCCTCCGGGCCGCCCTTCTCCTCCGGGCCGCCCTTCTCCTCCGGCGCGGCCTTCCCGTCGCCCGCCGAGCCCAGCAGCTTCTCCAGCTCCGAGAAGTCCGCCTGCTCGCTGTGCACGAACCCGTCGGGGTCGTCCAGGTCGCCCGCGGTCGGCAGCATGTCGGGGTGCGCCCACAGCGCGTCCCGTCCGTCGACCCCGCGCGCATCCGCCAGCGACGCCCACAGCCGCGAGGCGTCCCGCAGCCGCCGCGGGCGCAGCTCCAGCCCGATGAGGGTCGCGAACGTCTGCTCCGCCGGACCGCCGGTGGCGCGCCTGCGGCGCAGCGCCTCGCGCAGCGAGTTCAGCGAGGGGGCGTCCAGGTGGGGCTCCGCGGCGGCGTGCACGACCGCGTCCACCCAGCCCTCGACCAGCGCCAGCGCCGTCTCCAGCCGGGCCAGCGCGGCCTTCTGCTCCGGGGTGTCCTCCGGCTGGAACATGCCCTGCTGCAGCGCCTCCTGCAACTGCTCGGGGCGCTCGATGTCGACCTGGCCGACCAGGTCCTCCAGCTTGGACGTGTCCACCTTGATGCCGCGCGCGTAGCCCTCGACGGCGCCGAAGAGGTGCGAGCGCAGCCACGGCACGTGGGCGAAGAGCCGCTGGTGCGCCGCCTCCCGCAGCGCCAGGTACAGCCGGACCTCGTCCAGCGGTACGCCCAGGCCCTCGCTGAACCGCTTGATGTTCACCGGCAGCAGCGCCGCCTTGCCCGCCGGGCCCAGCGGCAGCCCGATGTCGGTGGAGCCGACGACCTCGCCGGCCAGTACCCCCACCGCGTGCCCGATCTGGGTGCCGAACATGGCTCCGCCCATCGAGCGCATCATGCCGATGAGCGGGCCGGCCATGGCCTGCATCTCCTCCGGCAGCACGCCGCCCATGGCGGAGCCCACGCGCTCGGCGACCGGGTCGACCAGCTCCTTCCACACCGGAAGCGTCGCCTCGACCCACTCCGCGCGGCTCCAGGCGAGCGCGGCGCCCGAGCCGGAGGGCAGCGATGTCGCCCCGTCCAGCCACAGGTCCGCCAGCCGTACGGACTCCTCGACCGCCTTGCGCTCGGCGTCCCCGACGCTGGCGTCCTTCGACTTGTCGGCCGCGCCCTGCGACACGGTCTGCCGGGCGATGTCCTTGGCCATGTCCCAGTTGACCGGCCCGCCCTCGTAACTCAGCATCTGGCCGAGCTGCTGGAAGGCCGCGCCCAGGTCCTGCGGGCCCATGGCGCCGCCCTGGCCCCCGAGAGATCCGAAGATGGCAGCGAACGGGTTCTGCGGGTCGCCGCCGGCGCCTCCGAAGCCGAACGGGTCCCGGCCGCTCCGACCGCCGTCCCCCTTGCGGGCATCCTTGTCGTCGCCCTCGCCGTCGTCGTCCGGCTCCTTCGGGGGGCCGAATCCGAATGGGGTGTCACTCACGGTTTCCTCGGCTCGTCGGGCCGCCTGCACCGGGCCGGCGGCGTACGCCCTCCACTACCTCCACCCTATGCCGCTTCGTATGCGTGCACGATGTCCTGGCGCCTGCCTCCACCGCCGCGGGTGCGGCTGGGGCAGGATGGATGGAACTACTGCACACAACAGCTGGAGCCGCCCGGTGAGTTCCCCGGAACCGAACGTTCGCGCAGCGCGAAAGGCCGCCGATGGGGCCGCGGCCGACGAGCCCGTCCCGGGTGCGTGGCGCCCCGTCGTCGCCGTCACCGGGGCGGCGGCCGGCATCGGCGCCCTGGTCACGGAGCGGCTGGCGGCCTCCGACGAGGTCAAGCAGGTCGTCGCCATCGACGAGCGGCGCGGCGAGCTGCCCGAGGCCCACTGGCACGTGCTGGACGTGCGGGACCCCGCGATCGCCGACAAGCTGCGCGGCACGGACGTCGTCGTGCACCTCGCCCTCGACCTGGACCTGGAGACCGACGCCACGGCCCGTACGGCGTACAACGTACGGGGTACGCAGACGGTGCTCACCGCCGCCGCCGCGGCCGGAGTGCGCCGCGTCGTCCTGTGCACCTCCGCCATGGTCTACGGGGCGCTGCCCGACAACCCCGTCCCGCTGGCCGAGGACGCCGAGCTGCGCGCCACCGAGGAGGCCACCGGGGTCGGCGACCTGCTGGAGATGGAGCGCCTGGGCCGCCGCGCGCCCCGCGCGCACCCCGGGCTGAACGTCACCGTGGTGCGCCCGGCGGCCGTCGTCGGGGGCGTCGACACCCCGCTGACCCGTTACTTCGAGTCGCCCCGGCTGCTGGTCGTCAAGGGCACCCGGCCGTGCTGGCAGTTCTGCCACGTCGACGACCTGGCCACCGCGCTGGAGTTCGCGGCGCTGGAGAAGGCCGAGGGGGAGCTGGCGGTCGGCTGCGACGGCTGGCTGGAGCAGGAGGAGGTCGAGGAGCTGACCGGCATCCGGCGCATGGAGCTGCCGTCCGCCGTCGCGCTCGGCGCCGCGTCCCGGCTGCACCGCCTCGGGCTCACCCCGTCGCCGGCCGGCGACCTCGCCTACACCATGTACCCGTGGGTCGTCAGCGGCAGCCGGCTGCACGACGCGGGCTGGCGTCCGCAGCACACCAACGAGGAAGTGCTCGCCGAGCTGCTGGAGGAGGTCTCCGGCCGGCACACGGTCGCGGGCCGCCGGCTGGGCCGCAAGGACGCCGCCGCCGCGGGTGCCGCGGGCGCGGCCGGGGCGACCGTCGCCCTGCTGGGTACGGCCGCGGTGGTACGCCGGGTGCGCAAGGCGCGGCGCGGCAAGATCTGAGCCGCCCCGCCTGCGGGCCGGAGCGCCGCCCGCGGGCCGCACCCCGGCCCGCAGGCGCGGCCGCCCGGGGCCCTGTCGGCGCGGTGCGGCAGGATGGACGGATGGCAGACACCCCGCAGCACCCGGGCGAGCAGGCCGCCGCCGACCCCGTGCGGCTCATCGCCGTCCGCGAGGAGCCGCTGTCGCTCGACGAGGTCTTCGCCGCCGTCGGCGACCCCGCCGCGGGCGGCACGGCGCTCTTCGTCGGCACGGTCCGTGACCACGACCGGCAGGCGGCGTCCGAGCGCGTGCAGGACGTGACCGCGCTGGCGTATTCGAGTCATCCCACCGCCGAGGCCGAAATGCGGCGTATCGCGGAGAAGGTCGCGGCCGGCTATCCGGTGCGGGCCCTGGCCGCCGTCCACCGCGTGGGCGAACTGGCCGTGGGGGATCTCGCCGTCGTCGTCGCCGTTTCCTGCCCCCACCGCGCCGAGGCGTTCGACGCCTGCCGTAGCCTGGTCGACACCCTCAAGCGCGACGTTCCCATCTGGAAACACCAGAAATTCACGGACGGGTCCGAGGAGTGGGTAGGCGCTGGCTGAGGTTGTCGAGTTGCGTAACTTCCGGGCCCGCGTGAGCGTTGGCTTATCGGAAAGAAGTCACGTCAGCTAGGAGCACGGGATGGCAGCGATAGCCTGGTTGGTCATACCCCTCGCGTCGGCCGGGGCGGCCGCGATATGGGCGGGCTGGGCGACGCGCACCCGCAAGGTGGGCGACAGCACGGAGCTGGCGGGGTACGCCCGATTCCGGGAAGCGATGGAGCGTAGCCACTCCCGTTCCGGGGCCGCTTGAGCGTCCCGTACTGTCGTTCTATGCCACGCCGCACGGCGACGCTGCTCGCCTCCACCGTGACGCTGCTCGCCATCCTCGTCGCCGGGGTCTTCATCCCCGTGCCCTACGCGGAGATGTCGCCCGGGCCCACGGTGAACACCCTGGGGGACCACGACGGCGAGCCCGTGCTGCAGATCGAGGACCGCAAGACGTATCCGACGAGCGGCAACCTCAACATGACGACGGTGCGCGTCACTGGCGCCGACTACAAGATGAACCTCGTCGAGGCCGTCTACGGCTGGCTCTCACCCGATGACGCGGTGGTGCCGCACGAGTCGCTGTACCCCGACGGCAGCACCGCCGAGGAAGTCGACCAGCAGAACGCCGAGCAGTTCACCGCCTCGCAGGAGAGCGCCAAGGTCGCCGCGCTCGACGAACTGGGCATCGACTTCACCACCCGCGTGATCGTGGCCTCCGTGGTCGCGGGCGGCGCCGCGCAGGGCACGCTGCACGCCGGTGACGTGATCAAGGCGGTCGACGGCACCCCCGTCGACGGGCCCGGCGACGTGGTCGAGTTGGTCACCAGCCGCAAGCCGGGGGAGAAGGTCACGTTCCGGATCGTCCCCGCGGACAAGGCGGAGAAGGCCGAGAAGAACGGCGAGGACCCTCGCGAGCTGCCGGGCGAGGACCTCACCGTCACCACCCGGGAGTCCGACCAGGAGCCTGGCAAGGCGATGGTCGGCATCACGGCCGGCACCGCGCACACCTTCCCGTTCGAGATCGACATCAAGCTCGCCGACGTCGGTGGCCCCAGCGCCGGGCTGATGTTCGCGCTCGGCATCGTCGACAAGCTCACCAAGGGCGACCTCACCGGCGGCGAGTTCGTCGCCGGTACCGGCACGATCAACACCGAGAGCCAGGTCGGGCCGATCGGCGGCATTCACATGAAGACCATCGGCGCCCGCGAGCAGGGCGCGAAGTTCTTCCTCACCCCCGCGGCGAACTGCGCCACGGCCGCCCGGGACGTACCCGACGGGCTCACGCTCATCAAGGTCCGGACGATGTCCGACGCCATGGACGCGCTGAAGCACATCCGCGACAACGAGGTGGACAAGCTCGACGAGTGCACGGAGTAGCCGCGCGGGCACGGTACGCGTGGGACAGGCGCGGGCCGGCCACTCCCGCGGGGGCGGCCGGCCGTGACGGCGCAATCAGTCGAACGTCGCCGCCAGCGCCTGGGCGAGCCCCGGCACCAGATCCGGTCCGGTGAGCACCTCGGTGGGGGTGTCCTTCGAGCGCAGCCGCAGCGCCGCCTCCCGGCTGCCGTCGCGCAGGACGCCCACGGTCATGCGGACCTCCTCGCGCCGCGGGTGCTCGGCGACCCAGGCGGCGAGCCCCGCCTCGTCGAGGCCGTCGGGCACCTCGGCCTCCGCCGCCGGCGGGAGCATCAGCCGCTCGACGGTGAGCGCGCAGCCGCCGACCGCGTCCGGCCAGGCGATGGTGCCCAGGAACTCGTCGAGCGGCTGCCCGTCGGGCAGTTCCTGCTGCTCGATGGGCGTGTACGAGACCTGCGCGGCCGGTCCTGCCGGCTGCCCGGCACCGTCGTCTCCGGCGCCGAGTTCCAGCCGCTGGGCGAGACCCGGCTCCTGCGCGCGCAACTGCGCGGTGTCGACGAGGGCGAAGAGCCGCGGCGGCCGGTCCCAGCCGAAGCCTGCCGCGTACTCGTCAAGTTCCAGGACCGCGCGAGTAAGCGGGTCGGCTGCCAGGGGTGGACCGCCGGTGGGAGAGTTGGACATGCTCGTCATCCTGCCTCATCGCACTCTGCCACCCCCCGGCGGGAACTGAGTAAAGCTTTAGTAAGTTGCCACATTGAGCCCCTGTGCCGCGGGGGCCGTATGACATGACGTTCACGTCTCGATCGAGGTGCCACCTTGGCTTTCCAGATGCCGGACCGCGGCGGAGGCCCCACCGGGCCACGGATCAGTGTGGGCCGCCCGTCCCGGCGAGTACGGACGCTGCTGATGACCCTGGGCGCGCTCGCCGTCCTGGGCATCGTCTTCGTCATGTTCGCCGGCTTCTGGACGGACTGGCTGTGGTATCGCTCCGTCGGATATTCGTCGGTCTTCACCACCCGGTTGTGGACGAAGGTGGGGCTCTTCTTCGTCTTCGGCCTGCTGATGGCGGTGGCCGTGGGGTTCAACATGTGGCTGGCCCACCGGCTGCGCCCGCCGCTCAGCGCGATGTCGCTGGAGCAGGAGAACCTCGACCGCTACCGGATGAACCTGGCGCCCTACAAGAAGTGGGTCCTGCTCGGTGTCGCCACGCTGGTGGGTCTGATCGCCGGTGCCTCCGCGACCGGGCAGTGGCGCACGTGGCTGCTGTGGGTCAACGGCCAGTCGTTCGGCGAGAAGGACCCGCAGTTCCACAAGGACATCTCCTTCTTCGCGTTCGACCTGCCGTGGTATCGCTTCCTGCTCGGCTTCGGCTTCGCGGCGGTGGTGTTGTGCACGATCGCCGCCGCGCTCACGCATTACCTCTACGGCGGCCTGCGGATCTCCAGCCCGGGAGCGCGTGCCACGTCCGCGGCGACCGGGCATCTCGCGGTACTGCTCGGCACCTTTGTGGCGCTCAAGGCGGTGGCGTACTGGTTCGACCGCTACAGCCTGGCGACCAAGACCAGTGGTCTGAAGACCACGGACGGCTGGACCGGTCTGCGCTATGTCGACGCGAACGCCTATCTGCCGGCGAAGACGATCCTCTTCGTCATCGCGATCATCTGCGCGGTGCTGTTCTTCGCCACGCTGTGGCGGCGTACCTGGCAGTTGCCGCTCATCGGCCTCGGCCTCATGGTCCTCTCGGCGATCCTGATCGGCGGGCTCTACCCGGCGATCGTGCAGAAGTTCCAGGTGCAGCCGAACGAGCAGGCCAAGGAGACGCCGTTCATCAAGAAGAACATCGAGGCGACGCGCAAGGCGTACGACATCGACGATTCCCAGGTGACGGAGTACACGGGCCAGGCCCCCAAGGACACCACCAACGAGCAGTTGCGCAACGCCGTCGACAGCACGGCGAGCGTCCGGCTGCTCGACCCCAGCGTGGTCTCGCCGACGTACCAGCAGCAACAGCAGGTGCGCGGCTACTACCAGTTCCCGGGCACCCTGGACGTCGACCGGTACGAGGACGAGGACGGCAACTCGCAGGACACCGTGGTCGGCCTGCGTGAGATCAACGTGGCCGGCATCCCGGAGAAGGGCTGGATCAACAGTCACTTCCGGTACACCCACGGTTACGGCGTCGTCGCGGCCAAGGGCACCGAGGTCACCGAGGACGGCGACCCGTCCTACACGGAGAAGGACCTGCCGCCCGAGGGTGAGCTGGGCGACTACGAGCCGCGTGTCTACTACGGCGAGCAGACCCGGGACTATGCGATCGTGGGCGGTCCGCAGGACGAGGTCGACTACGCCGACGGCGCCGGCGAGAAGACGTACCGCTACAAGGGCGACAGCGGCGTCGACCTGTCCAACCCGATCAACAGGGCCGCCTACGCGCTGACGTTCAGCGAGCCGCAGATCATGTACTCCGGTGCGATCGGCGACGGCTCGCAGATCATCTACAACCGCACCCCGAAGGAGCGGGTGGAGGCCGTCGCGCCCTGGCTCACCATCGACGGCGACCCGTATCCGGCGGTGGTCGACGGCCGCGTCCAGTGGATCGTCGACGCCTACACCACCAGCAACGGCTATCCGTACTCGACCAGGACCACCCTGGGCGACACGACGGCCGACTCGCTGACGGACGACCAGCGTTCGGTGATCGCGCAGCAGAACCAGGTCAACTACATCCGCAACTCGGTGAAGGCCACCGTCGACGCCTATGACGGCAGCGTCAACCTCTACGAGTGGGACACCGAGGACCCGGTCCTCAAGACCTGGATGAAGGCGTTCCCCGACACGGTCAAGCCGCGTGCGGAGATCAGCGACGCGCTGATGGACCATCTGCGCTACCCGCAGGACCTGTTCAAGGTCCAGCGCGAGCTGCTGACGCAGTACCACGTCACCAGCCCCAAGCAGTTCTACTCCGGCAGCGAGCAGTGGGAGATCCCGGACGACCCGACCACCAAGGTCGAGTCCTCCGTGCCGCCCTACTACCTCAGCATGAAGATGCCGGACCAGGACTCGCGGACGTTCTCGCTGACGACCACGTTCACGCCGCGCAACCGCAACAACCTGGGCGCGTACATGGCCGTGGGCGCGGACGCGCGCACCGACGACTTCGGGCAGATCAGAATCCTGAAGCTGCCACCCAACAGTCCCGTGCCGGGACCGAAGCTCGTCCAGTCCAGATTCAACTCCAACGCCGCGATCGCCGACCAGATCAACATCCTGCAGAGAGGCGATTCGGAAGTCATCTACGGCAACCTGCTGACGGTGCCGCTGGAGGGCGGACTGATCTACATCGAGCCGGTGTACGTGCAAGGCACCGGCACCGGCTACCCCTTGCTGCGCAAGGTACTGGTCACCTACGGCGATCAGACGGCCTTCGAGGACACGTTGCCCAAGGCGCTGAACGTCGTCTTCGGGGTGGAGGAAGCGACACCGCCCGAGGACACGGGCGAAGAGCCACCGCCGGAAGAGGAACCGCCGGCCGGGGGCAGCCTCCAGGACGCCGTGGAGGACGCCCAGAAGGCCTACGAGGACGGTCAGCAGGCGCTCCAGGACCAGGACTGGGAGGCGTACGGCGAGGCGCAGGATGCGCTGGAGGAGGCCCTCCAGCGGATCGAGGACGCCGAGCAGCAGGCCGGATCGAACGGCGACGACGGAGCCGGACAGGGATCCGGTGACGGCGGAGCCGACGGCGGCGACGGCGGAGGCGGCAGCGATGCCGGTGACGGCGGAGGCGCCGGGGCCTAGGTGTATTGCCCTGTGAGGTTGGGGACGCGGCTGGCGGGTGGCTGGCCTTTCAGTGCGGTGTGTCCGCGGTGGTGATTGTAGGTGTGTAGCCAGGCAGGGAAGGTGTCACGTCGTTCTTGTTCTGAGTGGTAGGGGCGGGCGTAGGCCCACTCGTCCAGCATCGTGCGGTTCAGGCGTTCGACTTTGCCGTTGGTCTGGGGTCGGTAGGGCCGGGTTCGCTTGTGGGCGATCCCGGCCTGGGCCAGGGCGTCGCGCCAGGCGTGGGACTTGTAGCAGGCGCCGTTGTCGGTCAGGACTCGTTCGATGGTGATCCCGGTGCTGGTGAAGAACGCCTGCGCCCGGCTCCA
>NZ_AXVU01000029.1:0-95368 GCF_000482585.1 Streptomyces sp. CNQ329
TGAGACAGTTCGGTCCCTATCCGCTGCGCGCGTAGGAGTCTTGAGAAGGGCTGTCCCTAGTACGAGAGGACCGGGACGGACGGACCTCTGGTGTGCCAGTTGTTCTGCCAAGGGCATGGCTGGTTGGCTACGTTCGGGAGGGATAACCGCTGAAAGCATCTAAGCGGGAAGCCTGCTTCGAGATGAGGACTCCCACCCCCATGAGGGGTTAAGGCCCCCTGTAGACGACGGGGTTGATAGGCCGGATCTGGAAGCCCTGTGAGGGGTGGAGGTGACCGGTACTAATAGGCCGAGGGCTTGTCCATAGCTGCTTGCGTCCACTGTGTTGTTCCCAGACAACAAACCATTGTCTGTGGGTTGGCTTGAGTTTGTTCACTTAACTGAAGAGTGTGCTTGTTCGCTGACCCCTTGAGGGTTTCGGTGGTCATAGCGTTGGGGAAACGCCCGGTCTCATTCCGAACCCGGAAGCTAAGCCCGACCGCGCCGATGGTACTGCATGGGGGACCGTGTGGGAGAGTAGGTCACCGCCGAACAATTATTGAGGACCTGTGGTCCCAGCGTGAGCGCTGGGACCACAGGTCCTTTTTGTGTGTCGTTCCGGTGCCACCGGAGTGTGAGGAGCGTAGTGATGACCACCAACGGGCCTGACCGGCGTGACGAGGACCGTGACGGCCGCGGCCGGCGTCGTGACGGTGACGGGCGTGGTTTCGACCGTCGAGATGGAGAGCGTCGCGGGGGGCCGCGTCGTCCGGACGGTGACCGGCAGGGACGTGGGCCGTGGCGGCAGGATGACCGCCCGCGTCGTGATGTCCGCCGTGATGACGACGGTCCGCGTGGGCTGCGGCGTGACGACGATCGGCGTGGAGACGACCGCTCGCGGGGCTTGAGGCGTGACGACGACCGGCCCCGGCGTACTTTCCGCCGGGACGATGACCGTCCGCGGCGCGATTTCCGGCGGGACGATGACCGCCCGCGGCGTGATTTCCGGCGTGATGACGACCGTCCGCGGCGCGATTTCCGGCGTGATGATGACCGGCCTCGTGGGCCCCGCCGTGACGATGACCGGCCCAGGCGTGACTTCCGGCGTGATGATGACCGCCCTCGTGGGCCCCGCCGTGACGACGATCGTCCGCGCCGCGACTTCCACCGCGGTGACGATCGTTCGCGGCGTGACTTCCGTCGCGACGATGACCGGCCCCGCCGTGATGTCGGCCGTGGCGACGACCGTCCTCGCCGTGATTTCCGGCGTGATGATGACCGCCCTCGTGGGCCCCGCCGCGATGACGATCGTCCGCGGCGTGACTTCCGGCGTGATGACGATCGTTCGCGGCGTGACTTCCGGCGTGACGATGACCGCCCGCGGCGTGATGTCGGCCGTGGCGACGACCGTCCTCGCCGTGACTTCCGCCGTGACGACGACCGCTCCCGCGGGCCCCGGCGTGACGGGTACGGGCACGGAGGGCGGTTCGAGCGGCGGGATGACCGACGGGGGGAACGGGCGCGGGGGCCGCGGCGTGACGGGGACCGGGCGCCCGTGCGGCGGTTGTCCATCCCCGACGACGTCACCGGGATGGAGATCGACAAGGCCGTGCGGCAGGAGTTGCAGAGCCTGCCCAAAACGCTCGCCGATGACGTCGCCAAGAACCTCGTCATGGTCGCCCGGCTGCTCGACGAGGACGCCCCGCGGGCCTATGAGCACGCCAAGGTGGCGCTGCGGCTCGCGTCACGCGTCGGGGCCGTACGGGAGGCCGCCGGCTTCGCTGCGTACCACACGGGGCGGTATCAGGAGGCGCTGGCCGAGTTCCGGGCGGCGCGGCGGATGAGCGGGCGTCCCGACCTGTGGCCGGTGATGGCCGACTGCGAGCGCGGCATGGGGCGGCCGGAGCGGGCTCTGGCGATGGCCGGGGAGCCCGAGGTGCAGCGTCTGGACAAGGCCGGGCAGGTGGAGATGCGGCTCGTCGCCGCCGGGGCCCGCCGTGACCTGGGGCAGGCGGACGCCGCCGTCGTCACCTTGCAGAGCCCGGAGCTGGCGTCGACCGGTGTGCACCCGTGGACCGCGCGGCTGCGGTACGCCTACGCCGACGCGCTGCTGGAGGTCGGCCGCGAGGAGGACGCGCGGGAGTGGTTCGCGAAGGCCGTCGAGGCCGACCACGACGGGCTCACGGACGCCTCCGACCGGCTGGCCGAGCTGGACGGCATCGAGTTCACCGACGCACTCGATCCCGATGCGGAGGACGCCGAGGACGCCGAGGGCGCCGGGGAGGAGCCGGAGGCTTCGGCCGGCGACCCCGGCGAGGCTGACGCCGACTTCACCGACGACGATCCCGTGGTCGACGACGAGGACGCCCGTCCCTGAGTCACCCCAGGTCCAGTGCCCGCAGCACCAGACCCGTGGCCGGCTTCGGGCCGAACGACGTGGACTTGCGCGGCATCGTCACCCCGTCCCGCGCGAGTTCCCGTACGACGTCCTCCGGCACCGGCTTCATGAGCACCGCCGTCCCGCCCAGGCGCACCGCCTGGGCGGTGGCGGCCTCGGGTTCGTGGACGTAGCCGATGTGCTCGGGGTCGTCGCGGAGCCGCCAGACGTGGTCGATGAGCGTGGTGTGCAGCACCGTGGCGTCCAGGGTGCGCCACGCCTCCGGGCGGTCGGTGGGTACGGTACGGGCCAGCAGGCCCGGGTCCGGGCGGTCGACCAGGTGCAGCCCGTTCTCGCCCGCGAGGAGAAACGCGGTTCCCCGCGTCTCTTCGAGCGCCCTCAGCGCCGCGGGCAGCGGTGCGTCGAGGGGCCGGACACGGGCGTCGTCGCCGAGGAGGCGCAGTGCGTCGGTGGCCGCGAGGGTGCGCAGGACGCGGTGGATGCCGCGGACGACGAGCGGGTGCCGGGCCGTGTCGACGAGCAGGACCAGTCCGTAGTCCCACGGCCCCGGTGCGCCCGGCTGCGCCGGGTGTTCGGCCCGTAGCCGCAGATACGTCGCCCAGCGGTGGTGTCCGTCCGCGATGAGCGCCTGCCGCCGGGCCAGGTCCGCGCGTACGGTCTCGATCTCCGCCGCGTCCGTCACCGCCCACAGCCGGTGCGCGAAGCCGTCTTCCGTCGTCGTGGCCAGCAGAGGGGTGCGTGCCGTGGCACGGTCGACGACGCCCGCCGTGCCGGTGGCCACGCCGTCGCTGCGGTACGACAGCAGCAGTGGCTCAAGGTTGGCGCCGGTCGCGCGCATCAGGCCCGCGCGGTCCGCGACGACCTCCTCCATCACGTCCTCGTGCGGCAGCACCACGCCCTCCGCCGGCTCGCTCAGCGCCAGCAGCCCGATGACGCCGCGCTGGAGCAGTTCCCCCCTGCGCTGCTCGTACACGTAGAGCGCGGGCCGGGGGTCGGGTACGAGGACTCCCTCCGCTCGCCACCGGTGCAGGGTGTCGGCGGCGAGGCGGTGACGGGCGGCGGGGTCGCCGGCCTGGGGGAGGATGAGGCGGACGATGTTGTAGGGGTCGGCGGTCTCCAAGTGGTGCAGCCCGTCCGGCCGTACGACGACGTCGTACGGGGGTGAGGTGGCGGCGGCGAGGCTGCGCACCCGGGACGGCGCGTAGCGCAGCCCGCGGAAGGGGCGGAGGTCGAGTCCGGGTGAACGCTGCATGGACCGGATCGTATGCGCCGCGGCCGATGCGCGATGATCGAGGCGTCGATATCGCCTGCCCGAGGAGCCGCCACCGTGACCAGCCAGCCCGTCAGGACCCGCACCGACGCCTGTGCGGAGCCGTTGTGCACGGCGTACGACACGGCGCTGCTGGACCTCGACGGCGTCGTCTACATCGGCGGTGCGGCCGTCGAGCACGCCGCCTCCGCGCTGGGCGGCGCCCGGTCGCGCGGGATGCGGCTGGCGTATGTCACGAACAACGCCCTCCGCTCTCCGGCCGTCGTCGCCCGGCAGTTGAGCGACATGGGCGTGCCCGCGGAGCCGGCTGACGTGATCACCTCCGCGCAGGCCGTGGCGCGGCTGGTCGCCGAGGAGGTGCCGCCGGGGGCGCGGGTGCTCGTGATCGGCGGGGAGGGACTGACCGGGCCGCTGCGGGAACGCGGGCTCGTGGTCGTGGAGTCGGCGGACGACGATCCGGCGGCGGTGGTCCAGGGGCACGGCGGGCCGGGGATGCCGTGGGAGCGGCTGATGGAGGCGGCGTTCGCGGTGCAGCGGGGCTTGCCCTGGTTCGCGTCGAACGCCGACGTGACGATTCCGACGCCGCGCGGCATCGCCCCGGGCAACGGCGCGGCGCTGGAGGTGGTGCGGCTGGCCACGGGTGCCGAGCCGCGGGTGGCGGGGAAGCCGGGCACGCCGATGCACCGGGAGACGATCATCAGGACGGGGGCGCGGCGGCCGCTGGTCGTCGGCGACCGGCTCGACACCGACATCGAGGGCGCGTACAACGGCGGCGTCGACGCGCTGCTGGTGCTCACCGGCGTGACCCGCGCCGCGGAACTGCTCGCGGCCGGGCCGCGGCACCGGCCGGCGTATGTGGCGGCGGACCTGCGCGGGCTGTCGGACGCGCAGCCGGAGGTGGCGGTGGCGGGTGACGGCGGTGCCCCGGTCGCGCGGTGCGGCGGCTGGAGCGCGTCCGCGGGCGGCGCGGAGGGGGAGCTGCGGCTCGACGGTGAGGGGCAACAGCTCGACGGGCTGCGGGCGTTGTGCGCGGCGGCGTGGACGTACGCGGGGGAGGGCTCCTGCGGCCTCGACCCGGGGAAGGCGCTGGCGCGCCTCGGGCTGTGAGCGCCGCCCTCCCCCTTCTGGTCAGGTGAGGAAACGTCATCGGATGTCGGCCGACGCCGCTCCCCGTACGGGCCCCGGTCCCCAGGGCGCCCCGCCGCGCCGCGGGTGGCTCCCCGCCACGCAAGACGCGGGGGGCGGCGGCCGGCTGGGTCTGACCGGGGTTCTGACAGTGGTTCGGGGTACGGTTCGTGGCATGAGCGAGCCGACGCCGAAGCCCGCAGCGGAACCCGAGACCGCACCCGTACCGCCGTACGCGCGACAGCCGGCGCCGCGGTGGCCGGAACCGCGAGCGGCGGGCGCGGCGGAGCCGGTCGGCGGCGGCGAAGCGGAACGAGGGCACGAGGCCGTAGCCCAACCGGGCTTCGGGGACGTGGCGGAGGCCGCCGGCGGGGCCGTCACGCGGGCCCGGACCGGACCGGAAGCCGCGCACGAGGGCCGTCCGGAGCCCGTGACCGAGCCGGTCGAGCCCGAGCCGGTCGAGGCCGGGCCCGTACCGCTCGGCGTCGCGCGCACGCCCACCGGCAACGCCGACGTCGACGCCGTGCTCGATCGGCTCGCCGACGCCGACGAACTGCCGACCGGCAGCCACCTGGAGGTCTACGAGGACGCGCACCGCCGGATGCGCGAGACGCTGGAGGAGCTGGACCGCACCCAGGGCCCGCCCCCGCCCGGCCCCGCGCAGCCGCACGGGAACCCGCGCCCCGCGAACCCGGCGCCCGCGCCCTACGGCCAGGGCCGGGCCCGCCCCGGGCCGCCCGCGCCGTCGCCGTCCCCCGCGCCCTACGGTCACACCCCGAACCGCCCCGGGGCCCACCCGTCTCCGTACCGGCCGGGGAACCCGTGAGCGGTGCCAGGCGGCGCCGGCTCGACGCCGAGCTGGTGAGCCGCGAGCTGGCCCGCTCGCGGGAGCACGCCGGGCGCCTCATCGCCGCCGGCCGGGTCACCGTCGGCGGCATGGTCGCCAGCAAGCCCGCCACCCAGGTCGAGACGTCCGCCGCCGTCGTCGTCGTCCCGGACGACGACGACCCCGACTACGTCTCCCGCGGCGGCCACAAGCTCGCCGGCGCACTCGGCACGTTCGAGCCCCGCGGGCTGCGGGTCGCCGGCCGGCGCGCCCTCGACGCCGGCGCCTCCACCGGCGGCTTCACCGACGTGCTGCTGCGCGCCGGCGCCGCGCACGTCATCGCCGTGGACGTCGGCTACGGGCAGCTCGCCTGGAAGCTGCAGAGCGACGAGCGGGTCACCGTCCGGGACCGTACGAACGTCCGCGAGCTGACGCTCGACCACCTCGACGGCGTGCCCGCCGAACTCGTCGTCGGCGACCTGTCGTTCATCCCGCTCGGGCTCGTGCTCCCCGCGCTGGTGCGCTGCGCCACGCCGGACGCGGACCTCGTGCTCATGGTCAAGCCGCAGTTCGAGGTCGGCAAGGAGCGCCTGGGCAGCGGCGGTGTCGTCCGCAGCGCCGAGCTGCGCGCCGAGGCCGTGCGCGGCGTCGGCGCCCAGGGGGCGGCGCTCGGGCTCGGCGCGCTGGGCGTGACGGCCAGCCCGTTGCCCGGGCCGAAGGGAAACGTCGAGTATTTTCTGTGGCTGCGCGCCGGTGCGCCCGCGCTGGACCCGGCGGACGTGGCACGTGCCGTGGCGGAGGGGCCCCGATGACAGACCGCACCGTGTTCCTGCTCGCGCATACCGGCCGGCCGGCGGCGATCCGCAGCGCCGAGCTGGTCGTACGCGGCCTTCTGCGCTGCGGCGTCGGCGTGCGCGTGCTCGCCGGCGAGGCGGCCGACCTGCCGCTGCCGCCGGAGGCGGAGCTGGTGGAGGCCGGCCCCGGGGTGATGGACGACTGCGAGCTGCTGATCGTCCTGGGCGGCGACGGGACGCTGCTGCGCGGCGCCGCCTTCGCCCGCAAGTCCGGCGTGCCGATGCTCGGCGTCAACCTCGGGCGCGTCGGGTTCCTCGCCGAGGCCGAGCGGGACGACCTCGACAAGGTCGTGGACCGCGTGGTGACGAAGGAGTACGAGGTCGAGGAGCGGATGACCCTCGACGTCCTGGTACGCAACGAGGGCCGGACCGTGCACGTGGACTGGGCGCTCAACGAGGCGTCCGTGGAGAAGGCCGCCCGCGAGCGGATGCTGGAGGTCGTCACCGAGGTCGACGGGCGGCCCGTCTCCCGCTTCGGCTGCGACGGCGTCGTCTGCGCGACGCCGACGGGGTCGACCGCGTACGCCTTCTCCGCCGGCGGGCCCGTCGTCTGGCCCGAGGTGGCGGCGCTGCTGATGGTGCCGATCAGCGCGCACGCGCTGTTCGCCAAGCCGCTCGTGACCTCCCCGGACTCCGTGCTGGCGGTGGAGGTGCAGCCGACGGGGCAGCGCGGTGTGCTGTGGTGTGACGGCCGCCGGACCGTCGATCTGGAGGCCGGCGCGCGCGTCGAGGTGCGCCGGGGTGCGGTGCCGGTGCGGCTGGCCCGGTTGCACCACGCCTCGTTCACGGACCGGCTGGTGGCCAAGTTCGCGCTGCCGGTGGCGGGCTGGCGCGGGGCGCCGAACTGACGCACGGCCCGTCGCACGCGCGGCTGTTGTGCCCTGTGCCGCGGCCTGGCGGCACCGGCCGGCCGCGTTCCGGACCCACCCCTGATCACGACGCCGCTCGCGACACGGTGCCGGAACCTCGTATGGTCGTACCGTGTTGGAGGAGATGCGGATCCAGTCCCTGGGCGTCATCGACGACGCGGTCGTCGAGCTGTCGCCCGGCTTCACGGCCGTAACGGGCGAGACCGGCGCCGGCAAGACCATGGTCGTCACCAGCCTCGGGCTGCTGCTCGGCGGGCGGGCGGACGCCGCGCTCGTACGCATCGGCGCCAAGTCCGCCGTCGTGGAGGGCCGGGTCGCCGTGGGCGACGGCTCGCCCGCCGCGGTACGGGCCGAGGACGCCGGCGCCGAGCTGGACGACGGCGCCCTGCTCATCAGCCGTACGGTCTCGGCCGAAGGCCGCTCACGGGCCCACCTCGGCGGGCGCGGCGTTCCCGTCGGGCTCCTCGGCGAGCTGGCCGAGGACCTGGTCGCCGTGCACGGGCAGACGGACCAGCAGGGGCTGCTGAAGCCCGCGCGGCAGCGGCAGGCACTCGACCGGTACGCGGGCGACGCGGTCGCCGCGCCGCTGGCCACGTACGCGGCGGCGTACCGCAGGCTGCGCGCCGTCAGCGCCGAGCTGGACGAGATCACCACCCGCGCGCGTGAGCGGTTGCAGGAGGCGGATCTGCTGCGCTTCGGCCTGGAGGAGATCTCCGCCGCGGAGGCGCGGGCCGGCGAGGACGTCGAGCTGGCCGCGGAGGCCGAACGGCTCGGCCACGCCGAGGCCCTGGCCGACGCCTCCGCCGCCGCACACGCCGCCCTCGCGGGCGACCCGGCGGACCCCGAGGCCGTCGACGCCGGGACGCTCGTCGCCGGCGCACAGCGCGCCCTGGCGGCCGTACGGGCCCACGATCCCGCGCTCGCCGGGCTCGCCGACCGGCTCACCGAGGTCGGCATCCTCCTGGGCGACGTCGCGCAGGAGCTGGCCGCGTACGGCGACGGCATCGACGCCGACCCGCTGCGGCTGGCCGCGGTGGAGGAGCGCCGCTCGGTGCTCACCCACCTCATGCGCAAGTACGGCCACGAGCCCGCCGCCGGCGGGGGAGCGGCCGGTGACGGCAGCGTGTCCGCCGTCCTCGCATGGGCGGAGGCGGGAGCCGCCCGGCTCGCCGAGCTGGACGGCGACGACGACCGCATCGAGGAGCTGACCGGCGAGCGCGACGCGCTCCTCGGCGAGCTGGCGCACCTGGCGCAGACGCTGACCGAGGCGCGCTCCGCCGCGGCGGAGCGCTTCGGCGCCGCCGTCACCGACGAGCTGACCGAGCTGGCGATGCCGCACGCGCGGGTGACGGTCGATCTGCGGAGCACCGAGGTCGCCGCCGGTGCCGAGGGTCTGGAGATCGACGGCCGCCGCGTGGCGTTCGGACCCACGGGCGTCGACGAGGTCGAGCTGCTGCTCGCCCCGCACCCCGGCGCCCCGCCGCGGCCGATCGCCAAGGGGGCCTCGGGCGGCGAGCTGTCGCGCGTGATGCTGGCGGTCGAGGTGGTCTTCGCCGGCTCCGACCCCGTGCCGACGTACCTCTTCGACGAGGTCGACGCGGGCGTCGGCGGCAAGGCGGCCGTCGAGGTGGGCCGCCGGCTCGCCCGGCTGGCGCGCGGCGCGCAGGTCGTCGTGGTGACCCACCTGCCGCAGGTCGCGGCCTTCGCCGACCGTCAGTTGCTGGTGGAGAAGACCAGCGACGGCGCGGTCACCCGCAGCGGCGTGACCGTGCTGGACGGCGAGGCGCGGGTGCGGGAGCTGTCGCGCATGCTGGCGGGCCAGGAGGACTCGGAGACGGCCCGCGCGCACGCGGAGGAGCTGCTGGCGGCGGCCCGCGCGGGGGCCCAGTAGCCGGGGTGCGCGACCCGGGCCGCGGGCCGCGCGCGGACCGGCCGGCCCGGACCGGTCACCCGGGGCCCCGCGCGGGACGGGGGTCGCGTGTGGGCCGAACGGGGTGCCGTGGGCAACCCGGGCCCTTGCCCCCTGCGTCTACCGGAATGGTCGGGCGACGTGCACCATGTGTCCGCACCCCGCGGACGTCCTCCCGGCGCGCTACGGGCGTGCGGGGCGTCGCCCGGAAGGGTGGTGCATGTCTGACCTGTACGCCCGTACAGAGCGGTTGGCGGCGCCGGGCCGGGTCCGGAGGCTCCCCGGGAGTGGCATCCTGGGCAGGCCCTGCGACGCCACGGACAGGAGTTCCGGCCCAGTGAGCAGCACCCCCGCACCGCCCCACGGCCCCACCGCGCTGCACGCCGTGCAGCTCGTGGGCCGCGGCGAGGGCGGCAGCGGTGTCCACGTGCGCTCGCTGGCGGCCGGGCTGGTGGCCCGGGGCATCCGGGTCACGGTGGTCGCCACCCCCGCCGCCGCGGAGCGCTACGGGTTCGCCGCGGCCGGCGCGCACGTCGCGCGGCTGCCCGAGCGCGGCGGGCCGGCCACCGCGCCGCTGTGCACGGCGACCACGCTGCGCGCCGCCTGCGCCGGTGCGGACCTCGTCCACGCCCACGGCCTGCAGTGCGGGCTGATGGCGTGCTCCATGATCCTCGGCCAGCGCAGGCCGCTGGTCGTCACCTGGCACACCAGAAGCCACCCCGACGGGGTACGGGGCCGGATGCTGCCGCTCCTCGAACGACGGGTCTCCCGGTCCGCGCGCGTCGTCCTCGGCGCCACCACCGACCTCGTCGACAGCGCCCGCCGCCGCGGGGCCCGCGACGCCCGGCTCGCGCCCGTCGCCGTCCCCGCGCCCCGGCAGCCGCACCCGGGCGGTGACGGTGCCGCGCTGCGCCGGCAGCAGGTACGCGCCGAACTCGGCGC
This sequence comes from Streptomyces sp. CNQ329, assembly GCF_000482585.1. Taxonomy (NCBI): domain Bacteria; kingdom Bacillati; phylum Actinomycetota; class Actinomycetes; order Kitasatosporales; family Streptomycetaceae; genus Streptomyces; species Streptomyces sp. CNQ329. The sequence continues at coordinate 10,173 of NZ_AXVU01000029.1, forward strand.
CCCGGACCGCCCTCTGGTGCTCACCGCCGCCCCGCTCGACGCGTACGGCGCACACGAACCGCTGCTCGACGCGGCCCGCATGTGGCGTGCGCTGCCGGAGCAGCCGCTGCTCGCGGTCGCCGGTGAGGGCCCGGCCCGCGGGAAGCTGCAGCGCCGGATCGACGCCGAGAAGCTGCCCGTACGGATCCTGGGCCGCCGCGACGACCTGCCCACGCTGCTGTCCGCCGCGGACGTCGCGGTGCTCTCCAGCCCGTGGGAGGCGCGCCCGGTGCTGGCCCAGGAGGCGCTGCACGCGGGCGCCCCGCTGGTCGCCACGGCGGTGGGGGGAGTCCCCGAACTCGTCGGCGACGCGGCGGAACTCGTGCCGTACGGGGACGCCCGCGCGCTCGCCGACGCGGTGACGGGCCTGCTGCACGACCCGGCGCACCGCGTGGCGCTGTCCGCCGCGGGCCGCGCCCAGGCCGGCACCTGGCCGACCGAGGACGACACCGTCGCCCAGGTCCTGTCGATCTACGACGAGTTGATGACGTACGACGCCTGACGGCCCTCGCGGGGCCGCCGGCGACCGCCTGCCGCGCGTCGGAGCACTCCCTGCCGCCGCCCGCGCCTCCGCGCCCGCCGAGGGCTACCCGTACGCCCCCGACGCGCTCAGCCGCAGCGCCGTGTCGATCAGCGGCACGTGGCTGAACGCCTGGGGGAAGTTGCCCACTTGGCGCTGCAGCCGCGGGTCCCACTCCTCCGCGAGCAGCCCCAGGTCGTTCCGGAGCGCCAGCAGCTTCTCGAACAACTGCCGCGCCTCCTGCACCCGGCCGATCATCGCCAGGTCGTCGGCCATCCAGAACGAGCAGGCGAGGAACGCCCCTTCGTCGCCCGGCAGCCCGTCGCTGCCGGTCTCGTCGCCCGCGGTGGGGTAGCGGCGGATGAAGCCGTCGGGGGTGCCCAGCTCGCGCTGGATGGCCTCGATGGTGCCGATGACGCGCTTGTCGTCCGGCGGCAGGAAGCCGACCTGCGGGATCAGCAGCAGCGAGGCGTCCAGCTCCTGCGAGCCGTAGGACTGCGTGAAGGTGTTGCGCTGCCGGTCGTAGCCCTTCTCGCAGACGTCGCGGTGGATGTCGTCGCGCAGCCGCTGCCAGCGCTCCAGCGGGCCGTCGGCCTCGCCGGACTCGATGAGCTTGATCGTGCGGTCGACGGCGACCCAGGTCATCACCTTGGAGTGGACGAAGTGACGCCGCGGGCCGCGCACCTCCCAGAGCCCTTCGTCGGGGCGGTCCCAGTTCTCCTCGACCCAGCGGATCATCTTCAGTTGCAGCAGCGAGGCGTAGTCGTTGCGGGCGAGGCCCGTCATGTGCGCGAGGTGCAGTGCCTCGACGACCTCGCCGTAGACGTCGAGCTGCAACTGCCCCGCCGCGCCGTTGCCGGCGCGCACAGGGCGGGAGCTCTCGTACCCCGGCAGCCAGTCCAGCTCCGACTCGCCGAGCTCGCGCTCGCCGGCGATGCCGTACATGATCTGCAGGTTCTCCGGGTCGCCGGCGACGGCGCGCAGCAGCCACTCGCGCCAGGCGCGGGCCTCCTCGTGGTATCCGGTGCGCAGCAGGGAGGACAGCGTGATGGCGGCGTCGCGCAGCCAGGTGAAGCGGTAGTCCCAGTTGCGTACGCCGCCGATGTCCTCGGGCAGTGAGGTGGTGGGAGCGGCGACGATGCCGCCGGTCGGCTCGTACGTCAGCGCCTTGAGGGTGATCAGCGAGCGGATCACGGCGTGCCGGTAGGGGCCGTGGTACGTACAGTGCTCGGTCCACTCCTGCCAGAAGTCCTCGGTGGCGGTGAGCGCCGACTCGGGCTCCGCGGGCTGCGGCGGCTCGCGGTGCGAGGGCTGCCAACTGATGGTGAAGGCCAGCCGGTCGCCGGGGCCGACGGTGAAGTCGGAGTACGTCGTGAGGTCCCGGCCGTACGTCGGCACCGGGGCGTCGAGCCACACCGAGTCCGGCCCGGCGACCCCGACGGTGCGGCCGTCGTCGGTCTGGTGGACCCACGGCACGATACGGCCGTAGGAGAAGCGCATCCGCAGTGCGGAGCGCATCGGCACCCGGCCCGTGACGCCCTCCACGATGCGGATGAGCTGCGGCGAGGCGCCGTCGCGCGGCGGCATGAAGTCGATCAGCCGGACCGTGCCGCGCGGGGTGTCCCACTCGGACTCCAGCACCAGCGAGTCGCCCCGGTAGCGCCGCCGGGTGGCGGGCGGCGGGGCGTCCTCGGGGGCGTACGCGGGACCGAGGCGCCAGAAGCCGTGCTCCTCGGTCCCCAGTAGGGATGCGAACACCGCATGGGAGTCGAACCGGGGGAGGCAGAGCCAGTCGGCCGTGCCGTCGCGACGGACGAGCGCTGCCGTCTGCATGTCGCCCAAAAGTGCGTAGTCCTCGATGCGCCCGGCCACGTGCCTCTCCAGCTAGAAGTGCGTTCCGCCGAGGATAAAGCCTTCGCGCGTGCGCGCGGGCCACGGTCGCGAATTCCCCCTGACCCGATCGGGTCGGGCGGCCCGGCGGCGGTCGGCCGCGGGCGGTGACCAGGGGATCACTGATACCCTGGTAGCCCGTGGAGCGGAGGGCCGGCCGGGCCAATGGCGGCGGCGCTCGCCGAGCGACCCACCTCGATCTGGGGCACCCCGCCACGCATTGCATCAGCGACCACGGGAGCCCCTCTTGGCCATGCCATCCACGACGTCCAAGCACATCTTCGTCACGGGAGGCGTCGCCTCCTCGCTCGGCAAGGGGCTCACCGCCTCCAGCCTCGGCGCGCTGCTCAAGGCGCGCGGGCTGCGCGTCACGATGCAGAAGCTCGACCCGTATCTGAACGTCGACCCCGGAACGATGAACCCGTTCCAGCACGGTGAGGTCTTCGTCACCAACGACGGCGCCGAGACCGACCTCGACATCGGGCACTACGAGCGCTTCCTCGACGTCGACCTCGACGGCTCGGCGAACGTCACCACCGGCCAGGTCTACTCCAGCGTGATCGCCAAGGAGCGCCGCGGCGAGTACCTGGGCGACACCGTGCAGGTGATCCCGCACATCACCAACGAGATCAAGTCCCGTATCCGGCGCATGGCCTCCGACGACGTCGACGTGGTGATCACGGAGGTCGGCGGCACCGTCGGCGACATCGAGTCGCTGCCCTTCCTGGAGGCCGTCCGCCAGGTGCGGCACGAGGTCGGCCGGGACAACGTGTTCGTCGTCCACATCTCGCTGCTGCCGTACATCGGCCCGTCCGGCGAGCTGAAGACCAAGCCGACGCAGCACTCGGTCGCCGCGCTGCGCAGCATCGGCATCCAGCCCGATGCGATCGTGCTGCGGGCGGACCGCGAGGTGCCGGCGGCGATCAAGCGGAAGATCTCGCTCATGTGCGACGTCGACGAGGCAGCCGTCGTCGCCGCCATCGACGCCAAGTCGATCTACGACATCCCCAAGGTGCTGCACGCGGGGGGCCTGGACGCGTACGTCGTCCGCAAGCTGGACCTGCCGTTCCGGGACGTGGACTGGACCGAGTGGGACGACCTGCTCAGGCGCGTGCACGAGCCGGCGCACGAGGTGACGATCGCGCTCGTCGGCAAGTACATCGACCTGCCCGACGCCTATCTGTCGGTCACGGAGGCGATCCGCGCCGGCGGCTTCGCCAACAACGCCCGCGCGAAGATCAAGTGGGTCACGTCGGACGACTGCCGCACGCCGCAGGGCGCCCGCGAGCACCTGGCGGACGTGGACGGCATCGTCATCCCCGGCGGCTTCGGCGAGCGCGGCGTGGAGGGCAAGATCGGCGCGATCACCTACGCGCGGGAGAAACGGGTGCCGCTGCTCGGCATCTGTCTCGGCCTGCACTGCATCGTCATCGAGGCGGCGCGGAACCTCGCGGGCATCGCGGGCGCGAACTCCACGGAGTTCGACCAGGCCGCGACGGATCCGGTGATCTCCACCATGGAGGAGCAGCTCGACATCGTCGCCGGCGAGGGGGACATGGGCGGCACGATGCGCCTGGGCCTCTACCCGGCCAAGCTGGCGGAAGGCTCGGTGGTGCGGGAGGCGTACGCGGACCAGCCGTACGTCGAGGAGCGCCACCGGCACCGTTACGAGGTCAACAACTCCTACCGCAGCGAGCTGGAGAAGAAGGCCGGCCTCGCCTTCTCCGGCACCTCCCCGGACAACAAGCTGGTGGAGTACGTGGAATACCCGCGCGAGGTGCACCCGTACCTGGTCTCCACCCAGGCCCATCCCGAGCTGCGCTCGCGTCCCACCCGGCCGCACCCGCTCTTCGCGGGCCTGGTGAAGGCCGCCGTCGCGCGGCAGGAGGCGGCGAAGCCGACGGGAACGCAGCAGGGCGGCGTGCGGGAGCAGGGCGGCCCCCAGGGCGCGCCCGCCGGTGCGCAGGAGCCGGTGGCCGCCGTGCGCGAGGGGGGCAAGTGATGGCGGAGCAATTGCGGGACACGGCGGCCGCGTGGGAGGTCGTCGCCTCCGAAACGCCGTTCAAGGGCGCCAAGACCGCCGTGCGCGCCGACGACGTGGTGATGCCCGACGGCACCGTCGCCCGCCGCGACTACCAGGTCCACCCGGGCTCCGTCGCCGTCCTCGCCCTCGACGACGACGACCGTGTGCTGGTGCTCAGCCAGTACCGTCACCCCGTACGGCAGAAACTCTGGGAGATCCCCGCCGGCCTCCTCGACGTGCCCGGCGAGAACCCGCTGAGCGCCGCCCGGCGCGAGCTGTACGAGGAGGCGCACCTCCAGGCCGACGACTGGCGCGTGCTCGTCGACGTCTACACCACGCCCGGCGGTTGCGACGAGGCCGTGCGCGTCTTCCTCGCCCGGGGGGTGACCGAGGCGGACGGTGAGCGCTACGCGGCCCACGGCGAGGAGCTGGATCTCACCCTCGACCGCGTGCCCGTGGCCGATCTGCTGCGCGGCGCCCTCGCCGGGGACCTGCACAACAACTGCCTGATGCTCGGCGTGCTGGCGCTCCACGCGGCCCGCACGGACGGCGGTCTCGACACGCTGCGGCCGGCGAACGCCCCCTGGCCGGCCCGCCCGTTCACGCCCTGAGCGACTCCGGTGGGGGCTGCCGGACGGTTGATCCGATGCGGTGATTTTCGTTCCGGCGTTCGGCCATGTGCCGTCACGTGAGGCGTCCTTCACTCTGGGTGAATTACGCTCACCGGCGTGACGGAACAGGCCGCCCCCCACCGGTTCGTCGGCAGAACCCGCGAGCTCGACGCCCTGCGCGCCGACATCGCCCGCGCCGGGCTGGACACCCTCGCCGGCCGCCCCGCTCCGCGCAGCCGGGTGCTGCTCATCGCCGGGCGGCCGGGCTCCGGCCGCAGCGCGCTCGCCGCGGAGCTGGCCCGCCGCGTCGCGGGCGACTACCCCGGCGGCGTGCACACCGCGCGGCTCTCCGGCCCCGGCGGCGCGGCCGTACCGCTGGAGCGGTCCGTACGCGACCTCCTGGACGCCCTCGGCGTCCCGCCGGTCGCCGGGGCCGGCCCCGGCGACCTCGCCGGGAAGCTGCGCGCCGCGCTGGCCGAGCGCTCGGCGCTGCTCGTCCTCGACGACGTCGCCGCCCCCGAACAGCTTCTGGAGCTGATCCCCGAGTCCCGCGACTGCCTCGTCGTCGCCGTCGCCGAGGGGCCGCTGAAAGGCGTGCCGGACGTCCGCCCGTGCACCCTGGGCGGGCTGGAGCCGGCGGCGGCGCTGGCGCTCATCGCCGCGTACGCGGGGGAGACGCGCATCGCCTGCGACCCCGAGGCCACGCACGTGCTTGCCGAGGAGTGCGCCGGTCACCCCGCGGCGCTGGTGCTGGCCGGCGGCTGGCTCGCCGGGCATCCGCACGCCTGCGTCGCCGACGCCGTACGGGAGCTGCGCCGCAAGGGCGACAGCACCGTGGGGTCCGCCGGGCGGCCCTCCGCGCCGAAGGCGCTGGCGCGGGCGTTCCGCCTCGTCCACGCATCGCTGCCGCCGTCCGCCGCGCACCTGCTGCGGCTGCTGCCGCTGGCGCCCGCCGGGCTGGTCGACGCCCACTCCGCCTCCGCGCTCGCCGGCTGTACCGTCGCCGCCGCCCGCGTCGCGCTCGCGGACTGTGCGCGGCAGGGCCTGCTGCGCGAAGTGCCGCAGCCGGTGCGGGTGAGCGTCCCGCAGTACGAGGTGCCCGGCTGTCTGCAGCCGCTGCTGCGCGAGGTGCTGGCGGGCGTGGAAGAGGAGGAGGCGCTGCTCGCCCGGGCCCGGATGCTGGAGCGGTACGTACGCCTGCTGCAGTCCTGCCGCGCCGTCACCGAACCCGCCGGATCCGCGGTGCACACCCGGCTCGCGGGGCTGCCGCGGGCGCTGCGCTTCCCGTCACCGGAGGCCGCCGCCGCGTGGTTGCGCGGCCGGCTGCCGTCGCTGCTGGCCGCGGCCCGGGCGGCGGTCGCCGACGGGGAGCTGGACACGCTGGCGCGGCGGCTGATCGGCGCGCTGTCGCGGGCGCTGGCGGCGCACCGGGGCGAGGCGGAGGCCGCCCCCGAGCAGTACCGGCTGCACGAGCTGGTGCTGGAGGTCGCCGAGCGCCGCGGGCTGGTGTGGGAGAAGGCGGCGGCGCTGCTCAACCTCGGCGACCTGGACCTGCGCGCCGAGCGGCCCGAGGAAGCACTCGGCCGCTATCGGGGGGCGCTGGCGGCGGCGCGCGAGGTGCGGGATCCCCAGCCGGTGGGGCGCGCGCTGGAGTCGGTCGGGGCGGCGTACCAGGAGCTGTGCGACTGGGGCCGGGCGGCGGACTGGTTCGGGCGGGCGCTGGCGCTGCGGCAGACGCGCGGCGAGCCGGCCGACGAGGCGCGGCTGCGGGGGCGGCTCGGGGCGGTGCACACGTATGCCGGGGCCTGGGGCCGGGCGCTGCGCGAGTGGCGTGCCGCGGCGGCGGCCCACCGCAGGCTCGGGGACGTCGGCGGGCAGGCGCGGGCGCTGGGCGAGATGGCGCGGGTGCAGCAGTACGCCGGGCATCCGCGGGACGCCATCAGGACGTGCACGCGCGCGATGGACCTGGCGCGGCTCTCGGGCGACACCGCGCTGCGCGCGGCGGTGCAGCTCAGGCTGGCGGACCTCGTCGACGGTGTCGGCGACCCGGAGGCGGCGGAGCTGCACCGGGCGGCGGCGGTACGGCTGGCGGAGCAGGTCCCGGAGGCCGCGGTGCCCGTCGCCGTGGCCGTTGCGGAGCCGGAAGCGGAAGGCGTGGCCGGGCCGGAGCCCGTGGATGTCGTCGCGGAGACCGCCGCCGAGGAGGGCCGGGAACCCGGCCCGGGGGAGGGTCCGAAGGCCGGTCCGGCGCCCCGGCCGGCCGCCGCGGACCTGTGAATCCATCGACCCGTTGCAAAAAACTGCCAGTTTCAAAGGCTGGACTCGGAGAACTCCTTCATTAAGAATGGCCAAGCCGCGGCGGACACCCCGACCGGGGCCCGACGAGATTCCCTCACCCCAAGGACCGTGATCCATCGTGAAGGTCGGCATCCCACGCGAGGTCAAGAACAACGAGTTCCGGGTGGCCATCACGCCCGCCGGAGTGCACGAGCTGGTCCGCCACCGGCACGAGGTCGTCGTGGAGCAGGGCGCGGGCCTCGGCTCGTCCATCCCTGACGAGGAGTACGTCGCCGCCGGGGCGGAGATCCTGCCCGCGGCCGACGACGTGTGGGCCGAGGCGGACCTGCTGCTGAAGGTCAAGGAGCCGATCGCGGAGGAGTACCACCGTCTCCGCAAGGACCAGGTGCTCTTCACCTACCTGCACCTCGCCGCCTCCCGCCCGTGCACCGACGCACTGCTGGAGTCCGGCACCACCGCCATCGCGTACGAGACGGTGGAGACCGCCGACCGGCAACTGCCGCTGCTCGCCCCGATGTCGGAGGTGGCCGGCCGGCTCGCGCCGCAGGTCGGCGCGTACCACCTGATGCGTTCGCAGGGCGGTCGCGGCGTGCTGCCGGGCGGTGTGCCCGGGGTCGTGCCGGGGCAGGCGGTCGTGATCGGCGGCGGCGTCTCCGGCTGGAACGCCACGCAGATCGCCGTCGGCATGGGCTTCCATGTCACGCTGCTCGACACCGACGTGCGCAAGCTGCGCGAGGCGGACAAGGTCTTCGGCACGAAGGTGCGCACGCTCGCCTCCAACGCCTACGCCCTCGAGCAGGCCGTCCTGGAAGCGGACTTGGTGATCGGCGCGGTGCTCATCCCGGGCGCGAAGGCGCCCAAGCTCGTCGACAACGCGCTGGTGTCGCGGATGAAGCCGGGGAGTGTCCTTGTCGACATCGCGATCGATCAGGGCGGCTGCTTCGCCGACTCCCGCCCGACCACGCACGCGGAGCCGGCCTTCCGGGTGCACGACTCGGTCTTCTACTGCGTCGCCAACATGCCCGGCGCGGTGCCCAACACGTCCACCTACGCGCTGACCAACGCCACCCTTCCGTACATCGTCAAGCTCGCGGATCTCGGCTGGCGGGGCGCGCTGCGCGGCGATCCGGCGCTCGCCCGCGGCCTCAACACCCACGAAGGCCAGGTCGTTTACGGTCCCGTGGCGGAGGCGCACTCTCTTCCGGCGGCCGAACTCTCGCGCGTACTGGGCTGATGTCGCGCAGGTGCGCTGCCCGTCGACCACATCGGCGACACCGTCAACCCCACGTCACCGGCTGAACCTCGTCACCAGGGGTTCGGCCGGGCGCTGTTGCGCGAAACGGCGTGCCCGAAGTGGTGTTCCACACCCGACACATCGTGCTCTGTCTGCGGGATTGTGTTGCTGCGGGACCCCGACACGCCATAGAGTCGCCAATCGTCGGCATGGTGCCACGCTGACCAATCGAGAAGTGCCCTGGTCACCAAGGAGACAAGGTGACTCGGACTGGAAACGCAGTCCGGGACGCCAAGGAGGTAGGACGACTTGTGAATGAGTCGACATTTGCTCCCGGGGGTGGTCGTCCAGGCACGCCTGCGCGGGGCCACGATCCCTCGGGGGCGGAGGCGCCTGTCGGCTCTGTCGCCGTCCACACCTTCTCGGCACACGCACAGGGCGGAAACGTATACCAGAGCATGGACGGTCATCACGTGAACGCCATGACCGGCAGCCAGGGCGGCGGCGAGGACACCACAGGTCTCGCCGCATCCGCCACCTCCGACTTCGAGGACCTGTCAGAGGGTCACTTCTACGATCCGGACGCGGACTACGAGCCGGATCCCGAGTACGCCGCGACGCTCGCCCCGGACGCCGCCCGGCAGCGCCGGGAGCGTATCGGTCCCACGGGCCGCCCGCTGCCGTACTTCCCCATCCCGGGCCCGGTCACCGACCACGGCCCGGCGAAGGTCATCGCCATGTGCAACCAGAAGGGCGGCGTCGGCAAGACCACGTCGGCCATCAACCTGGGCGCGGCGCTCGCCGAGTACGGCCGCCGCGTGCTGCTCGTGGACTTCGACCCGCAGGGCGCCCTCTCCGTCGGCCTCGGGGTCAACCCCATGGAGCTGGACCTCACGGTCTACAACCTGCTCATGGAGCGGGGCATGTCGGCCGACGAGGTGCTGCTCAAAACGGCCGTGCCCAACATGGACCTGCTGCCCAGCAACATCGATCTCTCCGCCGCCGAGGTGCAGTTGGTGAGCGAGGTGGCGCGGGAGCAGACGCTGCAGCGCGCGCTGAGGCCGCTGCTGCCCGAGTACGACTACGTCGTCATCGACTGCCAGCCGTCGCTGGGTCTGCTCACGGTCAACGCGCTGACCGCGGCCCACAAGGTGATCGTGCCGCTGGAGTGCGAGTTCTTCGCCCTGCGCGGCGTGGCGCTGCTGACCGAGACGATCGAGAAGGTCCAGGAGCGGCTCAACCCCGACCTGGAGCTCGACGGCATCCTCGCCACGATGTACGACTCCCGCACGGTGCACAGCCGCGAGGTGCTGGCGCGCGTCGTCGAGGCATTCGACGACCACGTCTACCACACGGTCATCGGCCGCACCGTCCGGTTCCCCGAGACCACCGTCGCCGGCGAGCCCATCACCTCGTACGCGTCGAACTCCGTGGGCGCGGCCGCCTACCGCCAGCTTGCCAGGGAGGTGCTCGCCCGGTGCCACGCCGAGTGAGCCTGCCAGGGGCCGACGAGCTTTTCCGCACCACCGGGGGGACAGCGCTCCAGTCATCCACGCCGCAGTCGGACCGGCAGCGGGCCAACGGCGAGGTGCCCGGCGGCAGTCCGCGGGTGCCCGCGCCGAGTCGCGAGGGCGACGCGGAAGCGGCGGCCGCCGGTACGGAGGCGGAGGCCGGCGCGGATGCCGCGGAGGCGGGCGCGGAGGACCCCGAGGGCTCCGGCGGTACGGGCGACGGCGAGCGCACGGGCACCGGCGGCAAGGCCGGCGCGGCGGCTCCGGCGGGCGGCAAGCGCACCCGGGCCGCCCCGGCCCGGCGGGACCCCGAGGCGACGGAGCACGGCGGCCGGGAGGCGAGCGCCGAGGCCGCCCCCGGCGGGCGGGCCCGGCAGAGCGAGCGCGAGCCGGCGGCCCCCGCGCGTACGAAGTCCGCGAGGCAGAGCGGCGGTGCCGCCGCGGCGGCCCAGCCCCGCCGCGGCCGGGGCCGCGGAGCGGCACGGCGGCCCAGCGGCCGGGAGCGGCACGACGAGAAGATCACGGTCTACGTCTCCGCCGAGGAACTGATGGACCTGGAGCACGCCCGGCTCGTGCTCCGCGGCGACCACGGCCTCGCGGTGGACCGCGGCCGGATCGTCCGCGAGGCCGTCGCGGTGGTGCTGGCCGACCTGGAGTCGCGCGGCGACGCGAGCATCCTCGTACGCCGCCTGCGCGGCCGCTGACGCCCGCGCCCGTACACACGCCCGCGCCCGTGCGGCCCGTGCCGGATGACCTGGGCGCCGCCCCGCCGGACGGCAACCCGGCCGGCACCGCTCCGGGCGATACGCTGCGAGCGATGGACGACAGGCACGACGACCCGCAGCGCCCCGCGCGTACCGCCCGGCGCTCCCTCGGCCGCGGCCCCGGAGTCGCCGCGACGCCCACCAAGCCCGCCCCGCGGCCCGCGGAACCCGATCCGGTGCGGGAGCCGTACCCCGAGCCCATGCCCCTGCCGCAGCCGGAACCCGCGCCCGTGCCCGCGCCGCCGGAGGAGCCGCCGCTGCCCATCCCGGGCCCCGCCCCGCGGCCCGGCGAACCGGACCCCGCACCGGCCCCGCCGGAGCCCGAACCGGGGCCGGTGCCCGACCCCGACCCGGAGACCGAACCCGCCCCGGCGGGCCCCGGCGGCGCAGAGCCCGACACGGAACCGGGCCCCGGGCCCGGCGGCGAACCCGGCTCCGAAAGCGGCGGCGACGAACCCGGCGACGGCGGATTCCGGGTCCGGCTCGCCAACTTCGAAGGCCCCTTCGACCTCCTTCTCCAGCTCATCTCCAAGCACAAGCTGGACGTCACCGAGGTCTCCCTGCACCGCGTCACCGACGACTTCATGGCCCACATCCGCGCGATGGGACCCGACTGGGACCTCGACCAGACCACCGAGTTCCTCGTCGTGGCCGCCACCCTTCTCGACCTCAAGGCCGCCCGCCTGCTGCCCTCCGCCGAGGTCGAGGACGAGGAGGACCTCGCGCTGCTGGAGGCCCGGGACCTGCTCTTCGCGCGGCTGCTGCAGTACCGCGCGTACAAGGAGATAGCGGGCATCTTCCACCGCCGGCTGGAGGAGGAGTCGCAGCGCCACCCCCGCACCGTCGGACTGGAGCCGCACCACGCGGAGCTGCTGCCCGAGGTGGTCATCAGCATCGGCCCGGAGGGCTTCGCCCGGCTCGCGGTCAAGGCGATGCAGCCCAAGCCGGTGCCCCAGGTCTACGTCGACCACATCCACGCCCCGCTCGTCAGCGTGCAGGAGCAGGCGCAGGTCGTCGTCTCCCGGCTCCGCGAGCGCGGCGCCGTCGGTTTCCAGGAGCTGATCGCCGACGCCCCCGACCCGCTGACCGTCGTCGCCCGGTTCCTGGCGCTGCTGGAGCTGTACCGGGAGCGGGCCGTGGCCCTGGACCAGGAGGGGGCGCTGGAGCCGCTGACGGTGCGGTGGACGGGGCGGGAGGACGTGGTGCCGGTGGTGACGGACGAGTTCGACACGGCGCCCGGCGACGCTGATGCGGCCGGCGGGAACGAAGGCGAGGACGAGCGATGAGCGAAGCGGCGGCGGACGTGCCGGGCGCGGGGGACGCGGTAAACACGGTGGACGCGGTGGAGAGGGAACCGGAGGCGGCGGATCGGCAGCCGCGTCCGCAGGAGGAGGCGAGCCCCACCGCCGGCCTCCCGCTGCGCCCGGCCCTCGAAGCCGTCCTGATGGTCGTCGACGAGCCCGTGACCTCCGAGCACCTGGCCAAGGTCCTCGACCGCCGCCCCCGCGAGATCGCCGACGCCCTGCGCGAGCTGTCCGACGAGTACACCGTCCAGGGCCGCGGCTTCGACCTGCGCCACGTCGCCGGCGGCTGGCGCTTCTACACCCGCGCCGCCTACGCGCCCGCCGTCGAGAACTTCGTCCTCGACGGCCAGCAGTCCCGGCTCACCCAGGCCGCGCTGGAGACCCTCGCGGTCGTCGCGTACCGCCAGCCGGTCTCCCGCTCCCGCGTCTCCGCGGTCCGCGGCGTCAACTGCGACGGCGTCATGCGCACGCTGCTGCAGCGGGGCCTCATCGCGGAGGCGGGCACGGAAGACGGAACAGGTGCGATCCTGTACAGGACGACGAACTACTTCCTGGAGCGGATGGGCCTGCGCGGCCTGGACGAGCTCCCCGAGCTGGCCCCGTTCCTTCCGGACGCGGACGCGGTGGAGGGCGAGTCCCAGGAGGGCGTCCCGTCGTTCGACGTGGATGACGAGACCTGACCCAACCAACGGACTGACGGTAGATGCGAAGCAGCGGCGGCAGGAACAGCAGGAAGCCCTCGGGCTCCGACCCCCGGGGGGCGGGCGGCAAGCGCGACGCGCAACAGCGCCGGCAGGGCCGCCCCCGCCCCGAGGAGCGACGGTACGAGAAGTCCGGCGCCCCCCAGGGCGAGCGCCCGGGCGGCCCGGGGAAGGGGGGCCGGGGGCGCGGCGGCGCGCCGAGCCGGCCCGCGCGCTCCCGTGAGTACGACGCGCAGTTGGAGGAGCGGACCAGAGCCCGGCACAGCAAGCCGCAGCGCACGCTGCCCAAGACGTTCGGCGAGCCCGAGGGCGAGCGGCTGCAGAAGGTGCTGGCGCGGGCCGGCATGGGCTCGCGGCGCGCCTGCGAGGAGCTGATCGACCAGGCGCGGGTGGAGGTCAACGGGCGTATCGTCACCGAGCAGGGGCTGCGCGTCGACCCCGAGAAGGACGAGATCAAGGTCGACGGGCTGACCGTGGCCACGCAGTCGTATCTCTTCTTCGCCCTCAACAAGCCCGTCGGCGTCGTCTCCTCGATGGACGACCCGGAGGGCCGGCAGAACCTCGGCGACTACGTGGACAACCGGGAGACCCGGCTCTTCCACGTCGGCCGCCTGGACACCGAGACCGAGGGCATCATCCTGCTCACCAACCACGGCGAGCTGGCCCACCGCCTCACCCATCCCCGCTACGGCGTGAAGAAGACCTACCTCGCCGCCATCCAGGGCCCGCTCCCGCGCGATTTGGGAAAGCGGCTGAAGAGCGGCGTCCGGCTCGACGACGGCTACGCCAAGGCGGACGACTTCCGGGTGGTGGAGAACACCGGCAAGAACTACCTGGTCGAGGTGGTGCTGCACGAAGGCCGCAAGCACATCGTGCGACGGATGCTCGCCGAGGCGGGCTTCCCGGTCGACAAGCTGGTACGGACCCGCTTCGGCCCGATCGCGCTGGGCGACCAGAAGTCGGGCTGGCTGCGCCGGCTGACCAACACCGAGGTCGGGATGCTGATGAAGGAGGTCGGGCTCTGACCGCCGGGTCCTGCGGGACCGTACGCCCCTAGGCGCACACGGCCGTACGCCGGCCGCCCGTACGGGCCCCGCGTCCGGACGAGCCCGGGACCCTGCCCGGCGGCCTCCCCGCGCCCCGCGGGGCGGCCGCCGCGTATCCTGTGCGCCGTGCGTACCGCCCTCGTCATCGGCACCGGCCTCATCGGCACCTCCGCCGCCCTGGCGCTGACCCGCAGAGGCGTCACGGTGTACCTCCAGGACGACGACGCCGACCAGGCCCGTACCGCCGCCTCCCTGGGGGCCGGTACCGACCAGCCGCCCCCCGCCCCCGTGGATCTCGCCGTCGTGGCCGTGCCGCCCGCGCTCACCGGCCGCACCCTCGCCGACGCCCAGCGCCGCCGCGTGGCCCGCGGATACCTGGACGTCGCCAGCGTCAAGGGCGGCCCCCGCCGCACCCTGGAGGAGCTGGGCGGCGACCTCACCGGCTACATCGGCAGCCACCCGATGGCGGGCAGCGAGCGCTCCGGCCCGCTGGCCGCCACCGCGGAGCTCTTCGAGGGCCGCCCCTGGGTGCTGAGCCCGGCGGAGACCACGGACACCGAGGTGCTGAACCTCGCGCTGGAGCTGGTCGCGCTCTGCCGCGCCGTGCCCGTGGTGATGGACGCCGACGCCCACGACCGCGCCGTCGCCCTCGTCTCGCACACCCCGCAGCTCGTCTCCAGCATGGTCGCCGCCCGGCTCCAGGACGCGGAGGAGGCCGCGGTCCGGCTGTGCGGACAGGGCATCAGGGACGTCACCCGCATCGCCGCCTCGGACCCGGCGATGTGGATCGACATCCTCTCCGCCAACCCCGGCCCGGTCGCCGAGGTGCTGGCCGAGGTCGCCGCCGATCTGGACGAGACGGTACGGGCGCTGCGCGCGCTGCAGGCGGCCGACGACGCCAAGCGCCGCACGGGCGCGGCCGGCATCGAGGACGTGCTGCGCCGCGGCAGCGCGGGCCGGGAGCGGGTGCCCGGCAAGCACGGCGCCGCCCCCGCCGCGTACGAGACCGTCACCGTGCTCATCGGCGACCGGCCGGGCGAGCTGGCCCGGATCTTCGCCGACGCCGGCGCGGCCGGCGTCAACATCGAGGACGTACGCATCGAGCACGCCACCGGCCAGCAGGCGGGGCGGGTGCAGCTCATGGTCGAGCCGCCGGCCGCGCACGCGCTCACCGCCGCGCTGCGGGAGCGCGGATGGCCGCTGCGGCAGTGAACGGGGCAGTGCACGAGGCAGTGGCCGGGGCCCGGGAAGGTAGCAGTAATCTAGTGCCGCACGAGTTCGGCCTTACCCCGTCGTAGACCTGAGAAAGGGTGTCGTTCGCCCCGTGGACAGCGCTGCCAGGGCCCAGCGGGCCCCCGTGATCGTCGCCATCGACGGACCCGCCGGCACGGGCAAGTCGAGCACGTCCCGGGCGGTCGCCGCCCGGCTCGGCCTGCGCTACCTCGACACCGGCGCGCAGTACCGGGCGGCGGCCTGGTGGATGCTGGGCAACGGGGTGGACGTGGGCGACGCCGCCGCGGTCGCAGCCGCCGCCGAGAAGCCGCAGATCGTCTCCGGCACCGACCCGGAGACGCCCACGATCACCGTGGACGGCGCGGACGCCTCGGGCCCGATCCGTACCCAGGAGGTCACCGCGGCGGTCAGCGCCGTCAGCGCGGTGCCGGAGGTACGGGCACGGATCACCGAGCTGCAGCGGTCGATCGCGGCCGAGTCCGTGAAGAGCGGCGGGATCGTGGTCGAGGGCCGGGACATCGGCACGACGGTGCTGCCGGACGCGGACGTGAAGATCTTCCTCACGGCCTCCGAGGAGGTACGGGCCGCCCGCCGCAGCGGCGAGCTGAAGGGCAGGGAAGCCCGCGACCTGGCGGCCACGCAGGCGCTGCTCGCCCGGCGGGACGCCGCGGACTCCGGCCGCAAGGTCTCGCCGCTCGCCAAGGCGGCGGACGCCATCGAGGTGGACACGACGGAACTGACCCTGGAGCAGGTCATCCAGCATGTCGTGGCCCTCGTCGAAGAGAAACAGCAGGGTCGGTGACCCCACCGGCCGGCGCGGTGCCGGAGACACGGGGTGCGCTCGTCGGGCGGCGGATGTCCGCGCCCGTCATGCACGGCTACTTCAAGCCGCGGATACTCGGCGCGTGGCGGATGCCCGCGAGCGGGCCGGTTATCCTGGCCGGGAACCACTCCCACAACGTCGACGGCCCGCTCCTCATGGGTACCGCGCCGCGCCCGGTGCACTTCCTGATCAAGCAGGAGGCGTTCGTCGGCATCGTCGGCTGGTACCTGCGTACCATCGGCCAGGTGGCCATCGACCGCACCACGGTCGACCGGGCGGCGATCACCCGGGCGCTGGGGGTGCTGGACGACGGCGGGGTCCTCGGGATCTTCCCGGAGGGCAGCAGGGGAGAGGGCGACTTCTCCTCGATCCGCGCGGGGCTCGCGTACTTCGCGGTGCGCTCCGGCGCCCCCGTGGTGCCGGTCGCGGTGCTGGGCACCGCGGAGCGGCGCAGCCGGGTGGTCAAGGCGCTGCCGCCGGTGCGCTCGCACGTGGACATCGTCTTCGGCGAGCCCTTCCAGGCCGGGTCGCCGGACGGGCGGCGTACCCGCAAGGCGATGGACGAGGCGACGCTGCGCATCCAGGACCGGCTGACCGCGCACCTGGCCGACGCCAGGCGCGACACCGGCCGCTAGGCCGGACGTGAGGCCGCGGGCCGGCCCACCGGGCCGTACGCGGCCGAGAAAGCAAGGACGAGGAACGTGATGAGCGAGACCGGCATCTCCCCGGAGCAGGGCCCGGACGGCGCTGCCCACCCAGACGAGCACGGGGAGCTGGGCGACGCCGAGTACGCCGAGTTCATGGAGCTGGCCGCCGAGGAGGGCTTCGACCTCGACGAGGTCGAGGGCGACCTCGCGCGGGCCGGGCACGGCCCGCTGCCGGTGGTGGCCGTCGTCGGCCGCCCGAACGTCGGCAAGTCGACCCTGGTGAACCGCATCATCGGCCGCCGCGAGGCGGTCGTGGAGGACCGCCCCGGCGTCACCCGCGACCGCGTGTCGTACGAGGCCGAGTGGGCGGGCCGCCGCTTCAAGGTGGTCGACACCGGCGGCTGGGAGCAGGACGTGCTCGGCATCCACGCCTCCGTGGCGGCCCAGGCCGAGTTCGCGGTGGAGGCCGCGGACGCCGTGGTCTTCGTGGTGGATACGCAGACGGGCGCCACGGACACCGACGAGGCCGTGGTGAAGATGCTGCGCCGGGCCGGCAAACCGGTGGTGCTCTGCGCCAACAAGGTCGACGGGCAGTCGGGCGAGGCGGAGGCGGCGTACCTGTGGTCGCTCGGCCTCGGCGAGCCGCACCCCGTCTCCGCGCTGCACGGCCGCGGCACCGGCGACATGCTCGACGCGGTGCTCGACGTGCTGCCGGACGCGCCCGCGCAGGCGTTCGGCGGCGGGATCGGCGGTCCGCGCCGGGTGGCGCTCATCGGGCGGCCGAACGTCGGTAAGTCCTCGATGCTCAACAAGCTCGCCAGGGAGGACCGCGTCGTCGTGGACGACGTGGCGGGCACCACCCGGGACCCGGTGGACGAGCTGATCGAACTGGGCGGGAAGACCTGGCGCTTCGTCGACACCGCCGGCATCCGGCGGCGGGTCCACCTCCAGGAGGGCGCCGACTACTACGCCTCGCTGCGCACCGCCGCGGCGCTGGAGAAGGCGGAGGTCGCGGTCGTCCTCGTGGACGCCGGCGAGACGCTGGCGGTGCAGGACACCCGGATCATCTCCATGGCCGTCGACGCCGGGCGGGCGCTGGTCATCGCGTACAACAAGTGGGACCTGCTGGACGACGAGCGCCGGTTCTACCTGGAGCGCGAGATCGAGCGCGATCTCGTGCAGGTGCGCTGGGCGCCGCGGGTCAACGTCTCGGCCCGTACCGGACGGCACATGGAGAAGCTCGTGCCGGCGCTGGAGACGGCGCTGGCGGGCTGGGAGACGCGGGTGCCGACCGGCAGGCTCAACGCCTTTCTCGGCGAGCTGGTGGCCGGGCAGCCGCACCCGGTGCGCGGCGGCAAGCAGCCGCGGATCCTCTTCGGCACCCAGGCGGGGACCAGGCCGCCGCGGTTCGTCCTCTTCGCCTCGGGGTTCATCGAGGCGAACTACCGGCGCTTCATCGAGCGGCGGCTGCGCGAGGAGTTCGGCTTCGAGGGCAGCCCGATCCGGATCTCGGTACGGGTGCGGGAGAAGCGGGGCCGCAAGAAGTAGCGGCCCCGGTTCCGGGCGGAGGCACGTGCCGCGTACGCGCCCTGCGGGTACGCGGCACGCGGGCGGGCGGCCCTAGTCGCCCGCCCTGCGGTGCCGGTGCACGTGCAGGTGTGACCGCAGCCGCCCCGGGGACGGCAGTGCGGGGCGGGCGTTCATGATCGCGTCGAAGCGGAGCTGCTCCTCGCCGGAGCGGTCCCCGGGCAGTGCCCGGAAGAGCCGGCGGTACTCGGCGAACAGCGCGTCGTAGATCGGCGTTTCCGAGGGGCGGGCGGCCGAATGGGGCTCGTGGGCGGGGCGCATGCCCGGAATCGCGTGGTATCGGTGCACACTCCTGCAACGAAGATGCCGTACGGAGGGATGCGGGTGCGCGTTGCTCCGATCAGGTACCGGTACGCCGACCAGGTTTCGGATCACGACCCGGTGAGCGGCATCGTCGCGCCGACGAGCAGTCCGCGCCCGGCGGCCTGCGCCAGCGCCTCGCCGAGCAGGTCCTCGCGCGGCTGCCGCCCGATCGTACCCGCGGGCGCGGCGTAGACCAGCACCTCCTGCTCCTTCGCCGCGGCGGACCGCCAGCCGTCGGAGACGGGCAGCGGCTGGTGCGCCTGCCACCAGACGGACGGCGGCTGACCGCCGGCGCCGGGCTGCATCACCGCGTGCAGCCGGCCCCCGGCGAGCAGCACCGACCAGCCGGTCACCGGCGCCGGGGGCTTGACCATGTCCATCACGGGCAGGAAGCCGCCCTCGATGAGCAGCGGCAGAAAGTCGTCTCCGGGCCCCTCGGAACCGGGCCGGAGGACGGGCGCGGTGGGCTCGACGACGAGCGCGGGCCGGGCGTCCTCGCCGCACATCACCAGCCCGCAGGTGACGCCGAGCACCGCCTGCGCCTCGCCGTGGTCGCCGCCGGCGGCGGCCGGTGCCGCGGGCGGTGCGGGAGCGGCGGAGAAGGAGGGGGACGGTGCCGGGGAGACCACCGGCGCGAGGGCGGCGGGGGAGTGCGGCTCCGCGGGCGCGGGCGCGGGGGCCGGTGCCTGGGCCTGGGCCTGGGCCGGTCCGTCGTCCGCCGTGATCGACCGTACGGCACCCTGCAGTTGATCCTCCGAGACCGGGACGACCTGCGAGGGGATGCAGGTGGCGTGGGCGAAGGCGAGCACCGCGGTCTCCTCGCCCACGAAGAGCACGGTGCTCGTCTGCTGCTGCCCGGAGTCGCCGGGGGCGCGGCAGGAGGTGCAGTCGTACGTGCCGGGGGCGGACTCGCCGGCGACGAGCCGGTCCGCCTCCTCGTCGCCGATCTCGGCGCGTACGGCGTCGCTCACTTCGAGCATGCGGGGCACGAGTCGCTCCTCGGTGTCGTGGTGCGTGTTCATCTGGGCACAACGGGCGATCTGTGTGCGGAGTCACGCCCACGGCGGCTATTGCCGGAACGGGGTGTACGGGCCGTAGCGAGTCGGTCGGAAATTTTCACTGAGTGTCAACTGATGTGCGAATCACGGTCGTTGACGCCGTGAGGCGAGCCACAGTGCGACCGAAGAGGTGCCGGACAAAGCCGGATTTGACCGGCGGGGCGTCCTGTCCGGTATTGATCGGTACCCGCGGTAACCGGCAACTGGCCTCGAATGACGGGGTCTTGGTTGATTCCGCCCGACAAGGCTGCCTAGATTCGGCCGCCGCGTGCACCGAGCACCGCCCGGGCAGGGGACCCGGGTCCATCGAGAGGAACGTATGCCTTTCCCGAAGGGCGACATACGCGCCACCGGAAGTGACCGTACGACCAGTAAGGCAGGCACCACCATCAGCACCATCAGCACCAGCAGGACACGCAGGAACGCCGCACTCGTCACCGGAGCCGCCGCGCTCCTCAGCCCCCTCGCGCTCCTTGCCACCGCCGCACCGGCGGGCGCCGCGGACAGCGGGGTGTGGGACCGCATCGCCCAGTGCGAGAGCGGCGGCGACTGGGCGATCAACACCGGCAACGGCTACTACGGCGGGCTCCAGTTCGCCCCGTCGACGTGGGAGGCGTACGGCGGCACCGCCTACGCCGCCACCGCGGACCGCGCGAGCCGGGAGCAGCAGATCGCGGTCGCCACGAAGGTGCAGGCCGCGCAGGGGTGGGGCGCCTGGCCGCACTGCTCCGTCGAGGCCGGCGCGTCCGGCAGCGCCCCCGCGGTGGCGCAGCCCGGGCAGGAGGACCCCGCGGAACCGCGTACGGAGCCGCGGGCGGACCGCGGTGAGAAGCAGCGCCAGCCGCTCAAGCGCGGCGACGGCACCTACACCGTCAGGGCCGGCGACACGCTCAGCCGTATCGCCGAAGCGCACGGCACGCCGTGGCGCGAGGTCTACGAGGCCAACCGCGACGTCATCGGCGACGACCCGGACGTCATCCTGCCGGGCCAGCGCCTGCACGTCTGAGCCTCCCTCAGCGTGCCACCGGGCGCCACCGGGGGTACCCCCGCCAGTCAGGGCGCAGCCGGTCGGGGAGGCGCCCCCACCTCGGCGGGCTCGCCGCTGAACACCACGTTGCCGCGACGGAGTTCGTGCACCACCGTCGCCGCGGCCGCAAGGCCGGGCGGCAGGCTCTGTTCCGCGACGACGACGGTGGCGGCGAGCCCGCCGAGCAGTTCGTACGTACGGGCCGCCACCGCGGCGGACATCCCCTGGCCCGGCTCGTCGAGCAGGACGAGCCGGGCGGGGGACAGCAGCGCCCGGGAGACGGCCAGCATCCGCTGCTCGCCGCCCGAGAGGGTGCCGGCGCGGTGCGTCAGCAGCCGCGCCAGCTCCGGGTACGCGGCAAGCGCGGGACCGGTGTCGCCGCCGGGGGCGGCGAGCCGCAGGTTCTCCGCGACGGTCAGCGAGCCGAACACGGCGCGCACCTCCGGCGTCAGCGACAGCCCGCGGCGGGCGCGGGCGTACGCGGGCATCCGCGTGACGTCCTCGCCGCGCCACACCACGCGCCCCGCGGCGAGCGGCACCGTCCCGGCGAGCGCCCGCAGCGCGGTCGTACGGCCCGAGCCGTTGCGGCCGAGCAGCACGGTGAGCCGGCCGGCGGGCACCGGGAGGTCGACGCCGTGCAGGGCCTCCAGGGGGCCGTAGCGGACGCGGGCGCGGCGCAGGGCGATCTCGGTGCTCACGGGGCCTCCGCGGGTGCGCCGGCGGAGCCGGCGGGGGCCGCCGGGGCGGCCGGGCCGGTCGCGCCCGTGGCGCCGGTCGCGTCGAGCACCTGGGCGGCGGTGCCGGAGGCGACGATGCGGCCGGCGGCCATCGCGTGGACGGTGTCGGCGAGTTCGCCGACGAGTGCGAGGTCGTGCTCGACGACGAGCAGCGCCATGCCGTCGGCGGCGAGCGCACGCAGGACGCGTACGAGCGCGGCGGCCTCGGCGAGGTCGAGGCCGGCGGCGGGCTCGTCGAGCAGCAGCACCCGGGGGCCGCCGGCGAGGGCGCGGCCGAGTTCGACGCGGCGGAGGGTGCCGGTGGGCAGGTCCTCGGCGGGCGCGTCGCGCAGCGGTCCGTCGAGGCCGAGGAGCCGCAGCACGCGGTCGGTGGCCGCCGGGTCACGGACGTGCCCCTGCTCGGCGCCCACGCCGACGTTCTCGGCGACGGTGAGGGAGGGAAAGACGGCGGGCTGCTGGAACGTCCGCGCGAGACCGAGCCGGGACCGCACGTGCGCACGGCGCCGCGTCACGTCCCGCCCGTCGAGCACGACCCGCCCGGCGCGGGGCCGGAGGGTCCCGGCGAGACAGTGGAACAGGGTGGATTTCCCGGCGCCGTTGGGCCCGACGAGCGCGGTGACCTGACCGGGCACGACGCGGAGGTCCACGCCGGAGAGCACGGAGAAGTCCCCGTACGACACCGCGATCCCGCGGGCGACGAGGCCCGTCCGGGGCGCTTCGGGCGTACGGGATCCGCCGGCGGCGAGGGGGCCGGGCCTGCGGAAGCGGCCGGCGGCGCGGGCGGAGGTCCGCGTGCCGCGGGCGCCGGACCGGGCGTCGCCGGTCGGCAGCCATTGGCCCGGGCGCGGACCGGGCGAAGCCCGGCGGCCGGCATCCCGCGCGTGGCCGGGCTCTGCGCCCGCGGCGTCGCCCGCGTCGGGTCCGGCGCCGCCGCGGGCGCCGACGCGCCCTGCCGCCTCCGGCGGGGCAGCCTCGGCCACCGCGTCGCCCGCGGCATGCGAAGAGGCGTACGAGCCCTGCGTCGTCCGGGGCCGTGACGCTGCGCCTCGGGCGCCCTCCGCCGCCACCGCCGGCCGGAGGGGCGCCAGCCTCGTCCGTACGCGCAACCCCAGCGGCGTCAGCCGCGGTGGTCGTCGCCGGCGGGCCGCCGCCCGGTGGAGGGCCTCGTACAGGCCGCCCGGGAAGCGCCCCAGGAGGACTGCCAGAACGCCGATCACCGCCGCCGCCATGCCGCCGCGGGTGCCCGCGTCCAGCCCCACCAGCAGGGCCGACGCCACAAGTGCGCCCAGCATGCTGTCCGCGCCCACCACGACCACCGCCGCGAACCACAGCAGGCCGCGGACCGGATCGAAGGCCTGGGGGTCGAAGGCGCGTGCGCCCATCGCCAGTATGCCGCCACCCAGCGCCGCCAGAGCCGCGCCCGCGGCGAAGGCCGCGACCTTCAGCGACGGCACAGGCACCCCCGCCGCCGCGGCGCCGGACTCGTGGTCGCGCATCGCCGCGAGCGCGCGGCCCGGGCGGCCCCGGCGCAGCGCCCGGGCAGCCGTCACCGCGGCGGCGAGCAGCAGCAGTTCGAGGACGTAGAACGCCCGGTCCCCCGTGAAGCCCGCCGGGCGGCCCAGCGTCAGGCCCGACGTCGCGTAGGGCTGCGCGAAGACGAAGCGGCTCACCGCCACCCCCACCGCCAGCGTGACCAGCGCCAGCGCCAGGCCCTGCCGCCGGATCGCCGGATATCCCGTGAGCAGCCCCAGCGGGGCGACCAGCAGCACCGCGACGATGAGTGCCGCCAGCTCCGGAAGCCCGGGCAGGCCCGGGAACCGCCCCGACGCCAGCAGCGCCGTGAACAGCGCCCCCAGCCCCGCGTACGCCGCCTGTCCCAGCGAGACCTGGCCGCCGTGCCCCGTGACGACCACCAGCGACAGCAGCACCACCGCCAGCGCCGGCACCTGGACCGACGTGGCCAGATCGGAGCCCGCGAAGCCCAGCGGCAGCAGGAACAGCACCCCGGCGACCAGCCAGGTCCGCCCGTCGCCGGCCGCCGGGGCCGGCGTCTCGGCCGGCACCCGCAGGAAGCCGTCGCCGGAGCCGGCCCGCAGCCGCGGCAGCGCCAGCGCGGCCACCAGCAGCAGCACCGCGTAGAGGTTCGCCCCCAGCGCCTGCACCACCTGTTCGCCCCAGCCCTCCGGATGGAGCCGGGTGAGCTGTGCCTGCCCCACGCCGACCGCCAGCGCCACCGCCACGACGGCGGGCAGGCTCCGCAGCCCGGCCGCGACCGCGACCCCGGTCACGGCCATCACCAGCAGCGGCAGCCCGTACGGGTCCAGGCGGTACTCCGGCGCCAGCAGGACGCCCGTGACGCCCGCGGTGAACGTGCCGAACGCCCAGCCGGCGTCCGCGACCCGGTCGGCGTCGATGCCGCTGAGCGCGGCGAGCCGCCGGTTGTCGACCACCGCGCGCAGCTCCCGCCCGAACCGGGTCCACCGTGTGACCGCCGCCACCCCGCCCGCCAGCGCGACCGCCGTACCGAGCTGCACCCACGGGTCGGACGGCAGCAGTTCCGGCGCGTCCGTCCGCGCACCCGTGCCCCACAGGAGCCCCGCCGCCCCCGTCAGCAGCACGAACACCCCGAGCGACGCCACCAGCGCCTGCGCGCCGCCCGCCCCCGACCCGTCCGCCTGCAGCACCGACAGCGGCCGGAAGACGAACCGCCCCATGAGCAGCCCGATGCCGGGGGCGACGACAAGCAGGCTGACGGCCGCCGCCGCCCACAGCGGCCAGTCCCAGCCGACGGCGAGCTGCCGCATGACGTACGCGGTGACCATCGCGACCGCGCCGTGCGCGAGGCTGAGCACGCCGGTGGCGCGGTACGTGACGACGAGGCCGATGCCGGAGAGTGCCGCGGCGCTGCCCACCGCGAGCCCGGCCAGCGTCAGTTCATACGTCAGCGACACCTCATGCCTCCGGCGCGGCGGCGTCCCCGGGGTCCGGCTCGCAGACCGGGCACGGGGTCAGAGCCCTCCCCTCGTCGGCGGCTTCCGCGGGATCCGCGACCGGTACGGCGCCGGGCTTGCCGCCGACGAGAGCGCAGCCGGGACGGTGGTAGAGCGTCCCGCCGGGCACCGCCAGGTACGGGCCCTCCCCGCCGGACTCCGCCGCGGGCCCGGGCCCTTGAGCCGGGCCGGGAGTGCCGGGAGCATCCCCGTCCGCCGCCACCAGCAGCCCGTACAGCTCCTCCACCCGGGCCGCCGCCAGACCCCGGTCGCCGCGCGAGAGCAGCACGGCCCCGGCGACGATCAGCGCCGCCCCGGGGATCGTGCACGACGCCAGGTACGGAATCTGCCGCTCGGCGAACCGCTCGCCCGACACCCCGTACCAGCCGACGGCGCACAGCACGGCCCCGGCGGCGAGCGCGGCCCAACCGCCCCACTGCAAGGCCACGGCCTTCAGCGAGTCCCCGCGTGCGTGGCCGGTTTGCCGCATTCTGCCCCCTGTGCATCTCAGCCGCCTGGGAGGCACTATGCCGTGTGTGGTTCTCCAGCGCAGTAGAGCGGACGGATCGGCGGGACACTCAGGGCACGACGACGTTCAGGGGTGAGGACGGATGACCCGAGGAGCACGCATGCGCAGCGCCGCGTGGCTGGTCGCCGGGGTACTGCTCACAGGGCTGGGAGCGGCCGGCTGCGGGGACGACGGCGGGGGCGCGGACACACCGGAGAAGCTGCCGAGTGCGCAGGCCTCGGAGAGCAGCCCCGCCGCCCCGGAGGGCGGCGGGGAACCGGCCGACCCCGCGGCGGCGGAGAAGGAGATCGAGGAGAACTGGACGACGTTCTTCTCGCCCGACTCCGACGCCGACGCGAAGCTGGCGGTGCTGGAGGACGGCGAGGCGATGCGGCCACTGATGAGCGCGTTCGCCGATGACAAGCGCTGGAAGCAGGTCGGGGCGAAGGTCACGTCGGTGGAGTTCGACTCCGCCGAGGAGGCGGACGTGACGTACGACATCGCGCTCAAGGGCCGGACGGTGGTGCCCGGCGCCACGGGCGTGTCGGTGCTCCAGGACGGCACCTGGAAGGTGTCGAAGCGGGCGATCTGCACGCTCGTCGAGATGAGCGGTTCGCCGGGGCCCGGGTGCTGAGTTGACCGGGCCGGGGCGCGCCGCGCTGGCCGTGACCGCGCTGGTGCTGCTGACCGCGGCGTGCGGCAGCCGGGTGCCGGAGAGCGAGTTCACCGAGCGGCCCGCCGGACGGGGCGGCGACGCCGCGGCGGCGGGTGAGGCGCGCGGCGAGCCGGTCAGGGTCGGCATCATCGCCAGCGAGACGAGCCCGGTGGGCGACGCGTTCAGCGGGCCGCAGGACGGCGCACGGGCCTACTTCGAGGCGCTGAACGCGCGCGGGGGCGTGAACGGCCGCCCCGTCGAGGTCGTCACCTGCGACGACGGCGGCAGCGGCCTGGGCAACAGCGACTGCGTGCGCGAACTGGTGCTGAAGGAGAAGGTGTTCGCGCTCGTGGCCACCACCTCGCTGAACTACGCCGGCGCGCCGCAGGTCAGCGAGGCCGGCGTGCCGGACATCGGCGGCCAGCCGATCGGGGCCGCGTACGAGACGTACCCGCACCTGTACGGCATCTACGGCAGCCGCGCCCCGCGCACCGGCGGCAAGGCCGGCTGGGACGGCGACCTGTACGGCGGCACCGAAATCTACCGTTACTTCAAGCGGGAGCACGGTGCCCGCACCGCGGCCGTCGTCTCGTACAACCAGGCGGCCTCGGCCTCCTACGCGCGCAGCGTGGCCGACGGGCTGGAGGCCGAGGGCTACGACGTCGTCACCGAGCAGGTCGACTTCTCGCTGCCCCACTTCGAGGCGGTCGCCGCCGACTTGCGCGACCGCGGCGTCGACCTCGTCTTCGACGCCGTCGACACGGCCGGCAACGCCACACTCTGCCGGGCACTCGACGAGGCCGGCGTGGAGCTGACCGCGAAGGTCACCAACGTGCAGAACTGGAACTCCAGCGTCCGCGAGGACTACGCCGACGCCGAACGCTGCCGCAACTCCCTCTGGGTCACCGGCTCCAGCCGCAACTACGAGGACACGGACGATCCGGCGGTCAGGGCGTTCCGCGACGGTATGGACCGCTACGCGGAGACCGATACCCGCTCCCAGTGGCAACTGGAGGGCTGGGCCGCGGCGATGTGGTTCGCGGACGCGGCGACGTCGTGCGGCGCGGACCTGACGCGCGCGTGCGTCGAAGACTTCATGGCGCGCGCCGAGCCGTACGACGCGGACGGGCTGCTGCTGCCCGCCCGCTTCGAGCAGGTGCCCGAACCGCCGCGGACCCGGCCCACGTGCGTGTCCGTCGCGCGCTGGCGGGACGACGCGAACGAGGGCGCCGGCGGCTGGGTCGGCCAGGGGGAGATGACGGAGAACTGCTTCACCGTGCCGCAGCTCCCGTACCGGCCCTGATCTGGCGTGATGCGGGCTCCCCCCGGCTGTGCGAACCTGGTCGGGGGGACTGCACCCGTCCCGAGGTAGACCATGCGGATCTCCTTCCTGATCAGCAACGCGTACGCCGTCGGGGGCACCGTCCGCACCACCTTCACCCTCGCCCGTACGCTCGCCGACCGGCACGACGTGGAGATCGTCTCGGTCTTCCGCCACAAGGACGAGCCGGTCTTCGACGCCGGGCCGCACGTGCCCGTACGCTCCCTCGTCGACGAGCGCCCCGACAGCCCCCGCGACGCCACGGGGCGTCACCCCGACCACGCCCTCCCCGCGCGCCTCTACCCGTCCGCGGACGGCCGCTACGACCAGTACAGCGCGCTCACCGACCGCCTTCTGGCCGCACACCTGCGGACGCTCGACGCCGACGCGGTCATCGGCACCCGCCCCGGGCTCAACGTCGCCGTCGCCCGGCACACCCGCCGCGGAGTCCTGCGCATCGGCCAGGAGCACCTGACGTTCGGCACCCACCCCCGGGAGTTGCGGGTGGCGCTGAGCGCCGCGTACCCGCGGCTGCACGCCGTCGTCACGATGACGGATGCCGACGCCCGCGCGTACCGCGAGCAACTGCGGCTGCCGGGCGTGGTGGTGACCGCCATCCCCAACGGTGTCCCGGCGCCGTCCGTGCCGCCGTCCGACAACTCCGCCCGGTGCGTCATGGCCGCCGGCCGGCTCGCACCCCTCAAGCACTTCAACCACCTCGTCAAGGCGTTCGCCCGGGTCGCCAGGGCGCGCCCCGACTGGCATCTGCGCATCTACGGCAACGGCCCCCGGCACGACGCGCTGCGCGCCCAGATCGACCGCCTCGGCCTGTACAACCACGTCCTCCTCATGGGCACCGTGCACCCGCTGGAGACGGAGTGGCCGAAGAGTTCGATCGCCGCGCACACCTCGACGCTGGAGTCGTTCGGGCTGACCATCGCCGAGGCCATGCGCGGCGGCCTCCCGGTCGTCGCCGCGGACTGCCCGCTCGGCCCGCGGGAGATCATCCGGGACGGCGAGGACGGCCTGCTCGTGCCGCCGGGCGAGCCGGCGGCCGTGGCCCGCGGTCTGCTGCGGCTCATCGACGACGAGGACCTGCGCCAGGAGATGGGCACCGCGGCGCTGGCGAACGCCGCGCGGTTCGACCCGGCGCGCGCCGCCGAGCGCTACGACGACCTCTTCACCCGGCTCCACGCCCACCGCCCGACGCTGCCGCTGACGGGCACGGTGCTGAGCGGGCTGTACGCGCACCGCACCCGGGAGGGCGCGGAGGCCGCCTGAGGGCCGCTTTCGGCCGCCCTCACTCCGCCTCCGGATCGACCATGTCCCGCTTGCCGGCCGGCCCGCGCTGCTCGTGCGTGACGGCGTACGGGTGGTGCAGGTCGAAGGCCGGCGACTCGGAGCGGATCCGCGGCAGGGCGGTGAAGTTGTGCCGCGGCGGCGGGCAGGAGGTGGCCCATTCCAGGGAGCGGCCGAAGCCCCACGGGTCGTCCACGTCGACCTTCTCGCCCTCCTTCGCCGTGCGCCACAGGTTGTACAGGAACGGCAGCGTGGAGGCGCCGAGCAGGAAGGCGCCGATGGTGGAGATGGTGTTGAGCGTGGTGAAGCCGTCGGTGGCCAGGTAGTCCGCGTACCGCCGCGGCATGCCCTCCGCGCCCAGCCAGTGGTGCACGAGGAACGTGGCGTGGAAGCCGACGAACAGGGTCCAGAAGTGGATCTTCCCCAGTCGCTCGTCCAGCAGCTTCCCGGTGAGCTTCGGCCACCAGAAGTAGAAGCCCGCGTAGGTCGCGAACACCACCGTCCCGAAGACCACGTAGTGGAAGTGGCCGACGACGAAGTACGTGTCCGTGACGTGGAAGTCCAGCGGCGGCGAGGCCAGCAGCACGCCCGTCAGCCCGCCGAAGAGGAAGCTGACCAGAAACCCGATGGACCAGAGCATCGGCGTCTCGAAGGAGAGCGAGCCGTTGATCATCGTGCCGATCCAGTTGAAGAACTTGACCCCCGTGGGCACCGCGATCAGGAACGACGCGGCGGAGAAGAACGGCAGCAGCACCGCCCCGGTGGCGAACATGTGGTGCGCCCAGACCATGATCGACAGGCCCGTGATCGCGACGGTGGCGGCGACCAGCATCACGTAGCCGAAGATCGGCTTGCGGGAGAAGACCGGGATGATCTCGCTGATGATGCCGAAGAACGGCAGTGCGATGATGTAGACCTCTGGGTGGCCGAAGAACCAGAAGAGGTGCTGCCAGAGCAGCGCCCCGCCCACGGATCCGTCGAAGACCACCGACCCGAACCGCCGGTCCGACTCCAGGACCAGCAGCGCCGCGGCCAGCACCGGGAACGCCATCAGGACGAGGATCGAGGTGAAGAGGATGTTCCAGGTGAAGATCGGCATCCGGAACATCGTCATGCCGGGCGCGCGCATCCCGATGATCGTGGTGAGGAAGTTGACGGCGCCCAGGATCGTGCCGAAGCCCGCCAGCGCCAGCCCCATGATCCACAGGTCGGCGCCCACGCCGGGGGAGTGCACCTCGCCGTTGAGCGGCGCGTACGCGAACCAGCCGAAGTCCGCCGGGCCGCTCGGCGTCAGATAGCTGCTCACCACGATCAGCCCGCCGAAGAGGAACAGCCAGTACGACAGCATGTTCAGCCGGGGGAAGGCCACGTCGGGCGCGCCGATCTGCAGCGGCATGATCTCGTTGGCGAACCCGGCGAACGTCGGCGTCGCGAAGAGCAGCAGCATGATCGTGCCGTGGATGGTGAACGACTGGTTGAACTGCTCGTTGCTGAGGAACTGCATCCCCGGCCGGGCCAGCTCGGCCCGCATCACCATGGCGAGCAGGCCGGCGAAGAGGAAGAAGGCGAACGAGGTGATCAGGTAGAGGTGCCCGATCTTCTTGTGGTCCGTGGTGGTCAGCCAGTCCACGACCACCGCGCCGTGCCGTCGGGCGCGCGGGGGAGCAGGTGCCGGTGCCGGTGCCGCCTGAGTCGTCCCCATCGCCTGTGCACCTTCCGCTCGTAGGTCACGTGTGACGACGCGCGCGTCCACGGCACGACGGTGCCACCGGCGGACGGATCCGGCGTGCTACGCGCGTTCGCCCGGTGTGTCGCGGAGAGTCGCCCGGAGGTTTTATGCGGAGTTGACACCGGGCACCGCCGGACGGGTGAAATCCGGTGAATTCCAGGGGGCCAGTCGGGTAAACGGCCGGTGTGATTAGCGACGCTGGCAGCAATTCCCGATAGCCCGTCAGGAAGTGCCTCTCGGACGCTTGTACGGGCCCTGTTTTCACCCCTCGACGGCCGGCGGGCGCTGTGACAGAAGTGTGACCCGCGGTGAACAGGGCCGGGACATGCCCGTGGTCCGCCGCCCTACCGCGACCGTGACCAGGGGCATAGCGTGGACGCCATGGCGACTCCACCGAACGTGCCGGCACCGTCCTCGAACCCCGACGACGACCCCGAGGGCTATGTCGGGCTGGCCGCCTCCGAGGCCGAGGAGCGGGCCAGGGGCCGCGGCTGGACCACGGTCCGCTCGCTGCCCCCCGGGGCCATCATCACCATGGAGTTCATGGGCGGACGGCTGAACTTCACCGTCCAGGAGGGCCGGGTGACGCGCTGCTGGGTCGGGTAGCGGGGTCAGCCGCCCGTGCGCGCCTGCGGCCGGCCCCCGGGGCGGTCCGACGGCGGGCGGCGGTGGCCGCCCGGGGTGACGGGCGGACGCTCCGGCCGCGCGGTGTGCGGGCGTGAGGCCAGGTGTGGCCAGGTGTCCGGGCGGGCGGCCGTGCCCGTTCCCGAGCTGAGCCGGGCCATCTCCCGCGCGGTCTGCGCGCCGGCGCCGGTGGGGCGCTGAGAGACTATGGAGACGCGCGTGGCCAGCGGGGACAGTGAGGCCGGTGCGGGCGGTCCGGCGGCGGCGGAGCCGCGCAGCCGGTCCCGCAGATGCAGCAGCCACGCCTCCGCGCGGGCCACGCCGGGCTCGAACCAGGGCAGGGCCAGCAGCACGAGCAGGCCGGCGACCCAGCCGAGCAGCACGTCACTGAGCCAGTGCGTACCGAGGTAGACGGTCGTGCCGCCGACGCCCAGCGCCACCATCGCGCAGGCCACGGAGGCGGTCCTGCGGGCCCGCGGCGTCGTCGCCAGATAGGCCACGACACCCCAGGTCACGACGGCGTTCGCGGTGTGACCCGAAGGGAATATATCGCCGCCCGCCCACATCTCGTTCGAGCCGATCTCGGTGGCGTAGTGCGGGCCGAGCCGGCCCATGCCGATCTTCGCCGCCCCGACCGTGAGGTTCAGCAGGAGCAGCGACCCCGCCAGCATGAACAGCGGGCGCAGGGTGTGCTGGCGCCAGGCGCGCCAGCCCAGCCAGGCCAGCACCGCGACGGCGGTGGGCGCGCGCTGGCCCAGCACCACGAAGTAGTCCAGGAAGGCATGGAACTGCGGCCACTGCTTGTACGGCCGGAAGAGCATCAGCTGCCAGTCGAGGTGCACCAGCCACGAGGTGGTCACCACGGCCGCGACGATCGCCGCGTAGACGGCCAGCGACGACCAGAACAGCCACAGCCGGGTCCTGGTCATACGCGGCCGCCGGCCGCCGTGTGTGGTCGGGCGCTCCGCTCCCTGCGGACGCCTCTCTTCGGTACGCACGGAATCGACGCTACATCGCCGACTGCCGCGGATTGACCAATCGGACCGCTTTGTAATGCCGATGTGATGTGGACTCCGCCCTCAACTGCACTTACCCCACCGCCATTTCAGGACTCACGTCTTCCGCTTTCTGTGAATATCTGAGTTCGGCCAATCGGTCAATTGATTTTGCGTTCCTCCGTTTATCGGAGTTTCGCCGCGCCGTTGCGGACCGTTCACCTGCGGACGGTCCGGGTCGTGGGTGTGTGACGGGCGTCACACAGGGTGGGCAAAGCTCTCAACCAGTGACTTCCCGGACCGGGGGCGGGCAATCATGGCACGTCAGCGGAGCGGATCCGGCACGAGGGACACCGGAGAACGAGCCGAGCCGGACCGGGGGCGGACTGGAGCGGGACCGGAGGAGGCCGTGCCCCGCGCAACCGGTAGCGCCGTCACCTCTCCGGGTGGTGCCGAGTCCCGCGCCCGCGGGACTCGCGTACGCTGTCGACTCGCGCGAGTCCGGGAGGTGCGGAGATGTCAGGGACGGCCACGGCCACGAGCCCGCCGCGGGACGTTCCCGGTGCCCGCGGCGCCGGGCGCTGGACCGTGCTGGCCGTCCTCTGCTCCAGCCTGCTGCTCGTCGCCCTCGACGCCACCGTCCTGCACGTCGCCGTCCCCGCGCTCACCGAGGACCTCAAGCCCGGCGCCGTCGACCTGCTGTGGATCGTCGACGCCTACCCGTTGGTCGCCGCCTCCCTGCTGATCCTCTTCGGCACCCTCGGCGACCGGGTGGGCCGCCGCCGCGTGCTGCTCCTCGGCTACGCGCTCTTCGGCCTGGCCTCCGCGCTCGCCGCCGCGGCGAGCGACCCCCACGTGCTGATCGCCGCCCGCGCCCTCCTCGGCGTCGGCGGCGCCATGATCATGCCGGCCACGCTGTCGATCCTGCGCCAGGTCTTCCCCGACCGCCGCGAACGCGCCGCGGCCATCGGGCTGTGGAGCGCCACCGCCGCCGTGGGAGCGGCCATCGGGCCGCTGCTCGGCGGCTTCCTGCTGGAGCACTTCTGGTGGGGCTCGGTCTTCCTGATCAACATCCCGCTGATGGTGATCGCCGTGCCCGTGGGCCGCTGGCTGCTGCCGGAGTCCACCGCCGACCGGGCCGGCCCCTGGGACGTCCTCGGTGCGCTGATGGCGGCGGCCGGTCTCTTCGGCGTGGTCCTCGCGCTGAAGCAGGCCGGCGCCGGTGACGGGCCGCTGCACCCGGCCGTCGTCGGGCCGCTGCTCCCCGGCTGCGCCCTGCTCGTGCTCTTCGTCCGCAGGCAGCGCCGCCGTACCCACCCGCTCGTCGACTTCGGCGTCCTCTCCTGCCGCTCCTTCGGCACCGCCGTCGGCTGCATCGTCCTCGCGCTCCTGGCCCTGGTGGGGCTGCAGCTCGTCGCCGTGCAGTACATGCAACTCGTCCTGGGCCTCAGCCCGCTGCAGACCGGGCTGCGGCTGGTTCCGCTGACCGTCGCCGCCGTGGCCGCGGGTCTCGCCGGCTCCCGGATGGTCACCAGGCTCGGCCCGCGCCTCATGGTCGCGCTGGGCTTCCTGCTCACCGCCGTCGCCGTCGCCGGGCTGATCAGCCTGGGCGAGGAGGACCGGCCACTGGTGCTGTGCGCGGGCTTCGTGCTGCTGGGGTACGGGCTGGAGACGACCATCTTCGGCGCCTACGAATCGATGCTCAGCGAGACCCCGGCGGAGCAGGCCGGCGGGGTCGCGGCCATCGGCGAGACCTCGTACCAGCTCGGCGCGGGCATCGGCATAGCGCTGCTCGGCAGCGTGATGAACGCCGTCTACCGTCCCGCGCTGGGCACCGTGCCCGGCGTGCCGGCCAGCGCGACCGACGCGGCGGGCAACTCGCTGGGCGAGGCGTACGAGACCGCGGGCGAGCTGGGCGGCGCGGCCGGCGCCACCCTGCGTGACGCCGCGCGGGACGCGTTCGTCCACGGCATGCACGTCACGCTGGCCGTCAGCGCCGGGCTGCTGCTGCTCGGCGCGCTCACGGCGCTGCGGCTGCCGCGGTCGATGGACTGCGGCGAGCCCGGCGAGGCGGGCGCCGGCCCGGCGAAGGGCGCCGCCGCGTCACCCGGCGCCCCCGCGGTGGCCCCGGTCGAGGTGCGGCGGGAGCGGGGTGCGGCCGTGGGTGCACCGGACGGCCGCGGGCCGGTGCGCCGGCGGCGCGCGGGGCCCGGGCGCGTCCGGCGTGTGGGAGACGTCACGCCCGGCGCGGGGAGGCTGGACGACGCCGATTACGCGCCAGTAGCGTCGGACCGTGATCCCGACGGACCGCCGGAGGACGACAGCCATGGCCGCAAGCACTACGCCGCCGTTCAACCCCGCCGATCCGCTGGGAGTTGACGACCTCCTCGCCCCCGAGGACATCGCCGTGCGCGACACCGTGCGCGGCTGGGCCGCCGACCGTGTGCTGCCGCACATCGCCGAGTGGTACGAGAGCGGCGAGCTGCCCGCCATCCGTGAACTGGCCCGTGAGCTGGGCGCGATGGGCGCCCTGGGCATGTCGCTGACGGGCTACGGCTGTGCCGGCGCCTCCGCCGTGCAGTACGGGCTGGCCTGCCTGGAGCTGGAGGCGGCCGATTCCGGTATCCGCTCGCTGGTCTCCGTGCAGGGCTCGCTGGCGATGTACGCGATCTGGCGGTTCGGCTCCGAGGAGCAGAAGCAGCAGTGGCTGCCGCGGATGGCCGCCGGCGAGGTCATCGGCTGCTTCGGGCTGACCGAGCCGGACCACGGCTCCGACCCGGCCGGGATGCGCACGTACGCGAAGAGGGACGGCTCCGACTGGGTGCTGACCGGCCGCAAGATGTGGATCACCAACGGCTCGGTGGCCGGCGTCGCCGTGGTGTGGGCCCGTACCGACGAGGGCATCCGCGGTTTCGTCGTCCCCGCCGGCGCGCCCGGCTTCACCGCGCCCGAGATCAGGCACAAGTGGTCGCTGCGCGCCTCGGTCACCGCCGAGCTGGTCCTCGACGAGGTGCGGCTGCCCGCCGACGCGGTGTTTCCCGGGGCCCCCGGGCTGCGCGGCCCGCTGAGCTGTCTGACGCACGCCCGCTACGGGATCGTCTGGGGTGCCATGGGCGCGGCCCGGTCGTCCTTCGAGGCGGCGCTGGAGTACGCCCGTACGCGCGAGCAGTTCGGCAGGCCCATCGGCGGCTTCCAGCTCACCCAGGCCAAGCTCGCCGACATGGCCGTCGAACTGCACAAGGGCGTGCTGCTCGCGCATCACCTGGGCACGCGGATGGACGCCGGCACGCTGCGCCCGGAGCAGGTCAGCTTCGGCAAGCTCAACAACGTCCGCGAGGCGATCGAGATCTGCCGGACGGCCCGGACGATCCTGGGGGCGAACGGCATCTCGCTGGAGTACCCGGTGATGCGGCACGCCACGAACCTGGAGTCGGTGCTGACGTACGAGGGCACGGTGGAGATGCACCAGCTCGTGCTGGGCAAGGCGCTGACCGGGCTGGACGCGTTCCGGGGCTGAACCGTACGGCCCAGCCCCGGAATCCGTCGTCGTTGCGGCGGTGTCGTCGCGTCAGCTCTGGTTGAAGAACCCGCCCTGGGTGGAGCGCGGCATCTCGCCCGGCACGATCGCGTACTCCGCGGGGGTCAGCAGGAACACCCGCGTCGCCACGCGCTCGATGGAGCCGCGCAGCCCGAAGGTCAGCCCCGCCGCGAAGTCGACGACGCGCTTGGCGTCGGCGGCCTCCAGCATCGTGAGGTTCACGATGACGGGGACTCCCTCGCGGAAGAGTTCGCCGATCCCGCGCGCATCCCGGAACCCGTCCGGCGACACGGTGGCGATGCGGCGTCCCTTCTCCTGGGCGACCTGGGACGCCACGCGCACGCGCGGGTCCGTCGTCCAAGCGGCGTCTTCCGGGGTGTCCGCGCTGTCGTCTTCGTACCCGTCGTAGTAGCGCTCGTCTTCGTTGTCGTCGACGAGGCCGAGCCAGGCACTAGCCCTGCGTACCGATCCCATGACGCCTCCTCCCTCTCCCGCGGCGTGGGCTGTCCCCGGAGCAGTCCGGGGATGTCTGTCCGCTCACCTATGGTCATCCATGATGCGGATGATGTGCCAATCAGATAGAGGGCACGCGCCTGGTTCGTGACAGTACTGGCACAGAAACGGCTGTCGGACCGTCAGAGTTCCCCCTGCGCACGGGGCCTGACGGGGTGACAGCGGATGCCGGCGGGGGCCGGGCGGGTGTTTCGCCACCGCTCGGGTGGTTCCCGCGCTGTTCGAGTGGTCGGCGGCCCGGCCGGGCCGGTCGGGCGGGCCGGGGGGCGGGCTTACGCCACCATGTGCCCGTGCCTACTTGTGCACACCTGTCATCGTCTGAATACTCTCAGCAGCGCTTGTCAGGGGCACGACGAAAATTACGGGGCCGCACCCCCACGGCCGGGGAGCACGACAGCCGGCCGGGCGAGCCCTTCCGAGTTTTCCGCGCCCCGTGGCTGCGCCTCACGGACCCGCCCGTCCGGCGGGTCCCCGAGCACACTCGGAGGATTGAGTGAGGATCAAGCGCACACCCCCACTGAGCGGCATGAAGAAGCGACTGCGGCTGGTGGCCGCACTGACCGCCGCGCTGGCCGGAGCCGCGCTCGCGATGCCGGCCTCGGGCGCCGCCCAGCCGCCCGAGGGCTTCAGCGTCGCCACCCTGGAAAGAGCCGACCACGCGGTGCTCGCCGCCGACGTCGGCGGCACCGCGTGGGGCGTCGACAAGAAGACCGGCACCCTCGTCGTCAGCATCGACGAGACCGTGACCAACGCCGAGGTGGCCCACATCAAGCGGACCGCGGGCGCCGACGCCGACGCGTTGCGGATCGAGCGCATGCAGGGCAAACTCCAGCGCTACATCAACGGCGGCCAGGCGATCTACGCGTCCGGCTGGCGCTGCTCGCTCGGCTTCAACGTCCGCAGCGGCAGCACGTACTACTTCGTCACCGCCGGCCACTGCACCGACGGTGCGGGCACCTGGTGGAGCAACTCCGGCCGTACCACCACCATCGGCCCGACCGCCGGGTCGAGCTTCCCGACGAACGACTACGGGCTGGTGCGGTACTCCAACACCTCGCAGACCCACCCCGGGACCGTGAACCTGTACAACGGCAGCAGCCGGGACATCACCGGCGCCGCCAACCCGACCGTGGGGCAGTCCGTGCAGCGCAGCGGCTCCACCACCGGCCTCCACGGCGGCAGCGTCACGGCGCTGAACCAGACCGTGAACTACGGCGGCGGCGACATCGTCTACGGCATGATCCGCACCAACGTGTGCGCCGAGCCCGGCGACTCCGGCGGCCCGCTGTTCTCCGGCACGACGGCCCTCGGCCTGACCTCCGGCGGCAGCGGCAACTGCTCCAGCGGCGGCACGACGTTCTTCCAGCCGGTCGTGGAGGCGCTGAACGCCTACGGGGTGAGCGTCTACTGACCCTGATGCCCAGGGCCTGAGCGCCCCGGCCGCCGCCCCCGCCCGGATCACCCCGGGGCGGGGGCGGTGCGGGTTGCAGTACCTGCCCGGCAGCCCGGCCGGGGCACCTTTCGGAGGGTGCCTCCGAAAACTGTCCCAGGTGCTCGGGCGGGGCTAACGTGAAGACGGAACGGCCGATCGCACGCGACGCAGGGAGCCGTGATGGTCGAGGCACTGATCGCAGTGGGGGTGACGATCGTCTCTCTCGGGGCCATCGGCCTGATGGCCGGGGCCCGGGTGGTCAAGCAGTACGAGCGGGGGCTGGTCTTCCGGCTCGGCCGGCTCCGGCCCGGTATCCGCGGCCCCGGCTTCGCGATGATCGTTCCGTTCGTCGACCGGATGCGCAAGGTCAACATGCAGATCGTGACCCTGCCCGTCCCCGCCCAGGAGGGCATCACCCGCGACAACGTGACGGTCCGCGTCGACGCGGTCGTCTACTTCAAGGTCGTCGCCCCGGCCGACGCGGTCGTGAAGGTCGAGGACTACCGCTTCGCGGTCTCCCAGATGGCCCAGACCTCGCTGCGCTCCATCATCGGCAAGAGCGAGCTGGACGACCTGCTCTCCAACCGGGAGAAACTCAACCAGGGCCTGGAGCTGATGATCGACAGCCCGGCGGTGGAGTGGGGCGTCACCGTCGACCGGGTCGAGATCAAGGACGTGTCGCTGCCCGAGACGATGAAGCGCTCCATGGCCCGGCAGGCGGAGGCGGCGCGGGACCGGCGGGCGCGGGTCATCAACGCCGACGCGGAACTCCAGGCGTCCCGGAAGCTGGCCCAGGCGGCGCACCAGATGTCCGACCACCCGTCGGCGCTGCAGTTGCGGCTGCTGCAGACGGTCGGCGCGGTCGCGGCGGAGAAGAACTCGACGCTCGTGCTGCCGTTCCCGGTGGAGCTGCTGCGGTTCCTGGAGCGGGCGCAGTCGGGCGCGGCCGGCCAGCAGCCGCCGGCGGCCGCCCCGCCCCCTCCTCCTCCGCCGCCGGCGGACGGGGCGGGGCCCGAGGCGGACACGGGCGAGGAGGGCGTGCCCCCGCCGCTGGACCCCATCGACCCGCTGGGCACGCTGGAGCTGGGGGACCCGGGGCGCTCCGTGGACGAGGCGGACCTGCCGGAGGCGGTGGACCGGGGGGACGAGACACCGGCCGAGGAGCTGGAACCCCCGCGGCGGGACCGGGAGGACCCGCAGGAATGACGGGCGGGGGTGCGTTCCGTACGCGTCCGCCGGGTGCGGCGGTGCGGGACCGCCGCCACGGCGCGGGGCGCCGCCCGGGAGCCGCCGGCGTGCCCGTACCGGATGGTTCCCGCCCGGCGCGTCAGCCGCCGGGGGCCGCGAAGGCGTCCTCCGCGGAGTCGGGCGCCCGCACCTACTCGTCCGCCCACGCCGCCGCGCCCGCGTAGCCGGGATTCACCGAGAGCAGGCACGCGGCCGGAGGGCCCTCGTCGCGTGGGGGGGGCGCTCTCAGCGCTCGACGCGGGCCTCCCGCCAGGCGCGGGCCAGGATCTCGTCCGCCGTCTCCGCCGGCGTCCGGCCGGAGGTGTCCAGCCACAGACCGAGGCGCGGGGTCTCGTTGCGCAGGACGTCGTCCATGTCCCGCACACCCCATGCCGGCCCGTACGCCCTCTTCGCCCGCCCCGCCTCGCGGGCCGCGACCGTTTCCGGGCTGGGCGCCAGCACGACGACGAACAGCGGCTCGGTGCGGAACAGTGCCGCGGTGCGCGCCAGCTCGGCGCCCAGCACGACGTCCTGGGCCACCGCCGTGAACCCCGCCGCCGCGTACGCGTCCGCCGTCCGGGCCATCAGCCCGTACCGCAGCCGCACCTGCCGCAGCGCCTCCGGCGAGCCCCGCGGCGTCATCTCGGCGCGCCCGCCGACGATCATGCGGCGGAAGACGTCGCCGCGCACGTGCGCCGAGCGCGGCAGCCGTTCGGCGATCGACTGGGCGACCGTGGACTTGCCGGCGGCCTGCACGCCGGTCAGCAGCAGGACCGCGGGGGTGTCGGGGAAAATGGCTGCCTCCTCGGAATGCGGCCGGGACGGTCGGTGTTGACCCTGCCGTCAAAGACGCATGCATCCGTATCACAGCAGGGAGATGGCCCATGGCGGCTGCCACCGGTGAAACGCCCAAGGTCGACTTCTACTTCGACCCCGCCTGTCCGTTCGCGTGGATCACCTCCCGCTGGATCCTCGAAGTGGAGCGGCAGCGGGACATCGACCTGCGGTTCCGGGTGATG
Source organism: Streptomyces sp. CNQ329 (assembly GCF_000482585.1). Classification (NCBI taxonomy): domain Bacteria; kingdom Bacillati; phylum Actinomycetota; class Actinomycetes; order Kitasatosporales; family Streptomycetaceae; genus Streptomyces; species Streptomyces sp. CNQ329. The sequence continues at coordinate 49,379 of NZ_AXVU01000029.1, forward strand.
AGCCTGTCCGTGCTCAACGAGGACCGCGAGCTGCCGGATTGGTACCGCGAGCTGATGGACAAGGCGTGGGGCCCCGTGCGGGTCTGCATCGCCGCCGCGGAGCAGCACGGCGAGGAGGTCCTGCGCGGTCTCTACACCGCCCTCGGCACTCGCATACACAACGAGGGCGAGAAGGACTACGGGACCGTCGTCAAGGGCGCCCTCGCCGAGGTGGGCCTGCCGGCGGAGCTGGCCGCGGCGGCGGACAGCGACGCGTACGACAAGGCGCTGCGCACGAGCCACCACGAGGGCATGGACCCGGTCGGCGAGGACGTCGGCACCCCGACGATCCACATCGACGGCGTCGCGTTCTTCGGGCCGGTGTTGACCGCCGTCCCGCGGGGCGAGGAGGCGCTGCGGATCTTCGACGGCGCGCTGGCGATGGCGTCGTACCCGAAGTTCTTCGAGCTGAAGCGGACCCGCACGGGCGAGCTGAGCTTCGACTGAGCGACCTGCGCCGGGCGGCACGTGCCCGGTGACGACCCGGGCCGGTAAGGACCGGGCGCCTTGGGCGCCCGGTCCTCACCCGTGCGCCGGCGTACCGGCCCCCGGCACCGGCCGGCGGCGTCCGGTGAAGAGCCAGGCCGCCACCGTCACCGCCAGCGGCCACAGCAGGTACGGGCCGGAGGCGACCAGCAGCGCGCCGACCGCGACCAGCGCCGGCACCGCGGCCTTCCGCCCTCCGCTGCCGCGCGGCAGCAGCCGGAAGGCGGCGGCCACGCCCACCGCGTACACCGTGGTGAACGAGCCCGTGGTCAGGAGCACCAGCGGCTTCGTGCCGGTGTCCGTCAGCGTCACCGCGGCCAGCGCCGCGAACCCCAGCGCCGAGATCACCGCCAGGCTGCGCCGCGGTACCTCCCCGGCCTCGCTGCCCCGCGCCAGCTTCGCCGGCAGCGCGCCGTCGCGGCCCAGGGCGGCGCCGAGCTTGGCGGCGCCGGCGTAGTAGACGTTCATGACGCCGAGGGTGAGGAGCAGCGCGGCGCCCGCGGCCAGGTAGCGGGCCGGGCCGCCGAGTCCGCGGGCCATGAGGTCGCCGAGCGGGGCGTCGGAGTCCGCGGCGGCCGGGCCCAGCACCGCGACGACGGCGAAGGCGACGGTCAGGTACAGCACGCCGACCAGCGCGACGGCGGCGCCCGTCGCGCGCGGCAGGTCGCGGGCCGGCCGGCGGAACTCGCCCGCCAGGTGCGTGATCGCCTCCCAGCCCGCGAAGCTCCACACCAGCAGCGCGGCGGCGGGGGCGACGGCGCTCCAGCCGTGCGGTGCGAAGGGCGTCAGATGGTCCGTACGGGCATGGGGGAGCGACAGCAGCACGGCGGTCAGCAGCAGGACGACGAGCAGCACCGCGAGCGCCAGTTGCAGCCGGCCGGTCACCTTCAGCCCCGCGGCGTTGGCGGCGGTGACGGCGGCCATCAGCGCGGCGGCGGTGGCGGTGGTGGTCACCGTGCCGCCGCCCACGGCCGCGGAGACGTACGCCCCGCCGAAGAGCGCGGCGGCGGCTGCCCCCGGCGGTATCGCGAGGAAGAAGCACCAGCCGACGACGGTCGCGGCGCGCTCGCCGAAGGCGAGCCGGGCGTACGTCGAGACGCCCCCGGAGTCGGGGTGGCGGGCGCCCAGGGCGGCGAAGGTGGGGGCCAGCGGCACGGAGATCACCACGAGCGCCGCCCACGCGACGAGGGAGGCGGGGCCCGCGGTGTCGGCGGCGAGCGCGGGCAGGGTGATGACGCCGGTGCCGAGGACGGCGCCGACGTACATCGCGGTGCCCTGCGCGGCGGTGAGGCCGCCGGAGCGCGCGGGTGCGCGGTCCCGCGCCGGCGGGCCCGGGCTGTGTCCGCGCGGGTGTTCCGGGCCACGCCCCGGGCGTACCGGAGCCGCGGCATGCGGCGGCTCGGCGCCGGCCGCGGGGGCGGCGCCGCTGGTCGTGTCGGCCATGCCCGGAGCCTCTCCCGCCGCTCCCGTCCGCGGCCATGGGCGGAAATGCCTTCCTGCGCTAAATTCCTGCCATGCCTCCACCGCCGACGCACGCGCCGACCCGCCGCCACGTCGTCGGGGTCGCCGTCACGGACGGCACCCCCGCCTACGAACTGGCCGTACCCTGTGAGGTCTTCGGCCTCGACCGCAGCGACCTCGCCGACCCCTGGTACGAGCTGCGCCTGTGCGCCGCCGAGCCGGGACCGCTGACCACCGCCCCCGGGCTCCTGCTGCAGAGCCCGTACGACCTCGGCGACCTGGCCGCGGCCGACACCGTGCTCATCCCCGGCCTCACCCGCAGCCACCAGCTCGACCCGCCCCCCGGCCTCGTCGCCGCCGTGCGGAAGGCGTACGAGGCGGGCAAGCGGATCGTCACGCTGTGCGCGGGCGCGTACGCAGTGGCGGCGGCCGGCCTGCTGGACGGGCGGCGCGCGACGACGCACTGGATGAACGCCGCCGACTTCGCCCACCGCTTCCCCCGCGTCCGCGTCGACCCCGACGCGCTCTACTCCGAGGACGGGCCCGTCTTCACCTCCGCCGGCACCGGCGCCGCCGTCGACCTCTGCCTCCACCTCGTCCGCCGCGACCACGGCTCCGCCGTCGCCAACGAGGTGGCCCGGCGCATGGTCGTCCCCCCGCACCGCGAGGGCGGCCAGGCCCAGTACGCCAAGCTCCCCGCGGCCCCGCCCCGCCCCGCCGCGGACCACGGGCTGGCACCCGTGCTCGACTGGGCCCGCGCCCGGCTCCACGAGCCGCTGACCGTGGCCCGGCTGGCGCAGGCCGCGCACCTCGCCGAGCGCACCTTCGCCCGCCGGTTCCGCGACACCCTCGGTGTCACGCCGCTGCAGTGGCTGCTGCACGAGCGGGTCCGGCTGGCGCAGGAGCTGCTGGAGACCACGGACGTGCCGGTGGAGGCGGTGGCGCGGCGCTCGGGGCTCGGCAGCGCGGCGAACCTGCGGCACCACTTCGCCCGGCAGACGGGGGTGTCGCCGCGGACGTACCGGCACGTGTTCCGCGACCGGGCGCGATGACGGGACAGCCGCCCCGGCCGGTCAGAGGCCCCGGGCCACCGCCAGGTGCATACGGTGGTGGCGGGGCGAGAGCGCCTCGTCCAGCAGGGCGACCGCGAAGTCCTGGTACGAGATCCGCGCCCCGGGGTCGCCGTGGGGAGGGACGCGCCAGCCGCGGTCCGTGCGGCCGGCGTCGTGGTCGAAGTCGCCGGCCGGGCTGACGTAGAGCCAGTCCAGCTCCGGGGGCGCCGCGCGGAGGACGTCCAGTCCCGCCGCGTGCGCTTCGCAGAACGGGCGGAACTCCGCCGGGAACGCCGGATCGTCCAGCAGCCGGCGGCCCGTGGCGTCCGGCAGCAACGACGCCAGCCCGACCACCACCAGCCGCGGCACCCCGGCCCGCGCGAGACCGGCCACCAGTGCCCTGGCCGAGTCGCGGAAGAAGGCGTCCGGGTCCGTTCCCTCCCCGTACACCGCCGCCGCGGCGATCGCCGCGGTGCAGCCGGCGGCGGCGGACGCCACCGCGCCGGTGTCCGTCGCGTCCCCGGCCACCAGCCGTACCCCCTCGCCCGCGACGCCGGCGTGCTTCGCCGGGTCCCGCACCACGGCCACCACCTCGTGCCCGCGCCGCCGCGCCTCCGCCACCGCCCGGCGACCGGCCCTGCCGCCCGCCCCGTACACCACGATCCCGCCCATCCCGCGTACCTCCGTGCCTTCCGCTCGGCCGATGTTCCGCGCACGCTAACCGGACCCGCGGTTTCCTCCGGGATACCGGGACCGCCGCCTACGCTGGCGGGATGAGCGAGCCGCTGCGCCCCGACATGTTCGACGAGCTGTGCCCGTCGTCGATCCTGCCGTTCCGTTTCGGTGACAAGTGGGGAGCCCTGATCCTCGCGTGCCTGGAAGGCGGCCCGCGGCGCTACTCGGAACTCCGCGTCCCGCTGCGGCGGGTGACGCCCAAGATGATGACCCGCTCGCTGCGGGCCCTGGAGCGCGACGGGCTGGTGGCGCGCACGGCGTACGAGGGGCCGCCGCAGCGGGTGGAGTACGCGCTGACGCCGCTGGGGCGGAGCATGCTGGAGCCGCTCCGCGCGGCGTGCACGTGGGCGGCCGAGCACTGGGACGACCTGCTCGACGCCCGGGAGGCGTACGAACGGCGGGCGAGGACCGCGGGAGCCGCGGAGGGCTGAACCCGCGGAGGGCTGGACCCGCGGGGATGCGGCGCCCGCCGCGCGGTTACCCCTCGTACGGCCCCGCCGCCCCGGGGCGCTGTCCGCCGTGGGGGAGCCCGCCCAGCGGGAAGCGCAGCCACGGACGCCACCGCCGCCCGTCGTACGCCACGAGGTCCACCGCGGCCACCCGCGCCGCGACCGGCAGCCGGGGCGCGAGGTCCGCCTCGATCGCCGCGTGCACCGCCTCGCCGCCGCTGTTGGCGACGGTCAGGTGCGGGTCGAGGTCGCCGAAGAGGCCGCCGTACGGCGGGTGGCCGGGCCACTCCTCGGTGACCGCCTTCGTCAGCGCCCGCAGCGGGTCGTCCGGCTCGGGGACGAGGTACAGCACACCCGGGAAGCGGGCGCAGCGCGCGAACCTCACCGAAAACGCCTCCTGCGCGGCGAACAGCCGCCGCAGCGCGGCGCGTACGGGGGCGTCGACGCGGTCGCGGTGGACGAAGGGGAAGAGGACGGTGACGTGGGCGGTGCCGCCGTGGGCGGCCGCGGTGTCGTAGCGGGTCCGCCAGTTCCGTACGACGGGATCCACCTCGGGCAGCGACACGCTCAGCGCGGTCGTGCCGGGCGGGGCGGGCCAGCCTTCGGGGCGCTCGTGCGGCATGGCGGGATCGTACGGCGGCGGCGCCCGCGGCGGTCCGGGTGACCCGGGCAGCACGGAGGAACGCGTCTGTCCGGCGACTTCGCGTACGGCGTACCGTGGCGATCATGACTACGGACCACGAGCTGCACCGGCGGCGCGCCTCCTCCTTCGGCGGCCAGGCCGCGGCCTACGCCGAATTCCGCCCCGACTACCCCGCATCCGCGGTCCGATGGGCCCTGGCGCCGGTCGCGGACCGCCCCGGGCCGGAGGTCCTCGACCTCGCCGCGGGCACCGGCAAGCTGACCGCCGCGCTCGTCGCGGAGGGGGTGCCGGTCACCGCCGTGGAGCCGGACCCGGCGATGCGGGCGGAGTTGCGGCGTGCGCTGCCGGACGTGCCGGCGCACCAGGGCACGGCGGAGCGGATTCCGCTGCCGGACGGGTCGGTGGACGCGGTGCTGGTGGGGCAGGCGTTCCACTGGTTCGACCCGGAGCGGGCGCTGCCGGAGATCGCCCGGGTGCTGCGGCCGGGCGGGGTGGTCGCCGGGCTGTGGAACCAGGGCGACCGCGAGGTGGACTGGATCAACGGACTGGACGAGGTCACGCGCGGCGAAGCGTGCTTCGCCGACCTGTCGGACGAGGTGGACGTGCCGGCGCACGAACGGTACGAGCCGGTTGAGCGGGAGCGGTTCCCCAACAGGCTGCGGTACACGCGCGACGCGCTGACGGCGATGGTCGCCACGCACTCGCGCGTGCTGCTGCTCCCGGAGGACGAGCGGGAGCAGGTGCTCGCCCGGGTCCGGGGTTACCTGGCGGCGCGGCCGGAGACGCAGAGCGGGGAGTTCGAGGTGCCGCTGGTCACGCTGGTCGACAGGGCGGTGCTGCGGGGCTGAGCGGGGGCGCTGCCGCGGCCGGTACCCGTCATACCTGAGAGCTACGTCGCAGAGGGGCTCTGCGGCGGGACGCCGACGAGGGCCGGCGGTTCGTACCTTCCTCACCGGAACACACCCGGTGAGAGGAAACCTCATGGCACGGCGCCCACCCCGCGAACCCGCCTCGACCGGCGGGGGGTCGAGGCCGGCGGCGGGGTGTGGGGGCCGTCCGGGGAGCGGAGGGCGCGCGGGCGGGGCCGGGGAGGGCCGCGGCGCGCGTCTGCCGGGCGCCGGGGTGCGGGGCGCGGGCGGTGCCGGTGGCCGGGACCGCCGTGGCGGCCTGCACGGCTCCGGACGCGGCTCCGGGCCTTCTGACACCCGTTCTGACGCCCGTCCCTCTGGCGCCCGGCCTTCCGATGCCCGGCCCGGCGGCGGGCGGGGCAACGGGCGGTGGCGGCGCGGGCTGCTGGCCGCGGTGGTCGCCGCGTCCGTCGCGCTGCCCGTGGCCGCGGCGGCGCGTCCCGCCGCCGTGCCGGCGCCGGTGCCGGAGGTGCCGTTCGACGTGGGCGCCGCGACTCCCACCGCCCTCGCACAGCGGTACGCCGCCAACCGCGACGGCATCCGGGCCGCCGCGCGGATGGCCGCCGCCCACGGCGACCGGCGCCGCGCCGGCTCGCTGCGGGCGATGGCCGCGCCGGGGCGGCAGGTCCTCTCGTTCGACGGCCGCGACGGCGGGCGCAGCGCCGAGGTGTTCGGCGACCTGGCGCACGCCGAGCGGATCGCGGTCCTCGTCCCCGGTTCCGGCACCGGTCTCGACTCGTACGGGCGCTTCCGCGCCGGTGCCCGCGCACTGCGCGGCGAACTGCGCACGGGTGCGCCCGGCGAGGCGCCGGGAGCCGTCATCGCCTGGCTCGGCTACGCGACGCCGCACACGGTCAGCCCCGCGTCGCTCACCGCGGACCGCGCCGAGGCCGCGGCACCCCGGCTGCGCGACTTCGTCCGGTCGCTGGGAGCCGCCCGCCCGGGCGCCCGGATCTCGCTGCTCTGCCATTCGTACGGCTCCGTGGTCTGCGGCCGTGCCGCGGCGGGGGCGCGGGTCGCGGACATCGTGCTGTACGGCAGCCCGGGGGTGGGCGCCGGCAGCGCCGCCGACCTGGGCGCGTCCGCCACGGTGTGGGCGGGGCGGGGCGCGGACGACTGGGTGGGCGAGGTACCGCATGTGCGGATCCCGCTGCTCGTGACGACGCTCGGCTTCGGCACGGACCCGGCCTCACCGGACTTCGGCGCCTGCCCTTTCCCCGCGGGCTCCGGCGGCCACAGCGACTACCTGGACCCCGGCTCCGTACCGCTGCGGAGCATGGCCCGGATCGTGCGGGGCGAGGCCGCCTGCGCGACCTCCGCCACCGCAGGGGGACCGGTGCGGGCGGAGGCCCGCGGCGCCGGTTCCGCGCCTGCGCAGGTGACGGCAGGGGCGACCCGTGCCGGGCGGGGCACCACCGCCGGGGCGGACGCCGGGCCGACGGCCGCGGCGACGGCACGCGTGCCGCGCCCGCCGGGTGCCGCGGCGACCGCCGACGGCCGGCGTCCGCCCGTGCCGGTGCCGTGTTCCGACGCCTCGTGCGCCCCGGGCCCCGCTCTCCCGGGTCCCTCGTCCGCCGGCGGCGCTCGTGCGTGACCTCCTGCTGCGCATCGACGCCGCCACCCCGGTCACCCGGGACCGCGGGATCGACGCCCTGCGTGCGCTCGCCATCCTCGGCGTCGTCCTCGGCCACTGGCTGGTCACCGCCCTCGTCGCCGACAGCGGCACCGTGCGCGCCGCCAGCCCGCTGCACTACATGCCGGCGCTGACACCCGTCTCCTGGCTCCTTCAGACGCTGGCCCTCTTCTTCTTCGTCGGCGGCTACGTCGCCGCCCGCGGCCATGCCTCCGCCCGCGCCGCCGGCACCCCCTGCCTCCGCCGGCTCCGCGCCCGGCTCGACCGGCTCTTCCGGCCCGTCGCCGCCGTGCTCGCGGTCTGGGCGGTGGTGCTCGGCGTGATGCTGGCGGGCGGCGTCGGGTACGCGACCGTGCGCGCCCTGGGCAAGCTGGCGCTGTCGCCGCTGTGGTTTCTGCTGGTGTTCACCGTGCTGACCGCGGCGACCCCCGTCGCCGCCCGGCTGCATCCGCTGTGGCCGCTGGCCGTGGTCGGCTGCGTGGACCTGTGGCGGCTGCGGCTGGACGGGCCCGCCGCGCTGGGGTGGGTGAACGTCGCCGCCGGGTGGCTCGTGCCGTACGCCCTGGGCGCGCGCGCCGCCCGCCGCGGGCTGCCGGGGCGGCGGACGGCGTGGGCGCTGCTCGGCGGCGGTGCGGCGGCGACGGCGGGGCTGGTGCTGTACGCGGGCTATCCCGCGGCCATGGTCGGCGTGCCCGGTGCCGCGGTCTCCAACCTGGACCCGCCGACCCTCGCCGCCGTCACCTTCGGCCTGGCCCAGTGCGGTGCCGCGCTGCTGCTGCTCGGCCCGCTACGCCGGGCGCTGCGGCGGCCGGCGGCGTGGGCGGCGGTGGCGCTGCTCAACCTGTCGGCGATGACGGTCTTCCTCTGGCACCAGACGGCGATGATGGCGGTCTCGGCTCTCGGCCTGCTCGGGGGCGGCACGCTGCCGGGGCTGCACACGGTGCCGGACGGGGGCGGCTGGGTCGGCGCCCGGCTGCTGTGGCTGCCGGCGTTCGCCGTGGTGCTGCTGGTGTGCCGGGCCGCGTTCCAGCCGTACGAGAGAAGTCCGGCCCCCGTGCGAGGTACCTAGGGTGGAGCCCATGAGGGAGGGGACGAGGGTGAAGCGGCCTGCCGAGTGGCTGCGTACGGGCCTGCGGGTGCTGCGCGCGGACCTGTGGACATCGGCCGTCAGCCCGCCGCCGCGTACGGCACCGGCCGGCACCGGGCGCTCCCGCCTGCGCGAGTGGCTGCCGGCGCTGGTCGTGCCGGTCGTGCTGGGGCTGGCGGGGCTGCAGATCGCCGCCGCCAACCAGTACGCCTTCGGCTACGGCATGGGCATGCGCGTCGCCGCCCTGCTCACGGCGCTGCAGACGGCGGCGTTCCTGATCGCGCTGGTCCGGCCGGTGCTCGCGTGGTGGATCACGACCGCGGCCATGCTGGTGGTCGCACGGTACGCGCTCGTCTCCTCCGGCTCCGACCCGGGCGCGATGTTCCCGTGGACCGGTACGGGGCTCGTGCTCCAGGCCACGGTGCTCTTCGCGGTGGCGCTGCGGTGCCGGCCGCGCGTCGCGGTCGAGACGCTGGTGATCAGCGTGCTGGCCGGTCTCGGCTACGGCTTCCTCGGCGACACGGAGGGCGTGCCGTTCGCCGTTCTGGTCCTCACCCTCCCCGTCGGCGGCGGCGTCGCGCTGCGCGGACGGCGCGTGGCGCGTACGGAACTGGCGGCGCAGGAGGAGCTGACCGCGGAGGAGCGGGCGCGGCGCGTGCTGCTCCAGGAGCGCACCAGGATCGCGCGCGAGCTGCACGACGTGGTCGCCCACCACATGTCGGTGATCTCCATCCAGGCGCAGGTGGCACCGCACCTGGTGCAGGACCCGCCACCGGAGCTGAAGGAGAACCTCGCGGGGATACGCGCCAGCGCCGTCGAGGCGCTGACCGAACTGCGCCGGGTGCTGGGCGTCCTCCGCGCCGACGACGGCGGGACGGGTGCCGCGGCCGGCCCCGGCGCCCCCGCGCTCCGGCGCCACGACGTACGCCACGCCCCGCAGCCCACCCTCGACCGTCTCGGCGAACTCGCCGCCGCCGTACGCCGCGCCGGGGTCGACGTCGGCACCCGGACCACCGGCGAGCCGTACGCGCTGCCGCCCGGCATCGAGCTGTCCGCGTACCGCATCGTGCAGGAAGCGCTCAGCAATGTGGTCCGGCACGCGCCCGGAGCCCGCGCCGCGGTCGAGATCGGCTACCACCCCGCCGGGCTCACGGTCCGCGTCGCCAACACCGCGCCCGAACGCGCCGCGCCGCCCTGGGCGGGGGCGGGGCACGGCCTGCTCGGGATGCGCGAGCGCGCCGCGATGCTGGGCGGCGAACTGGCCACGGGCACCACCCCCGACGGCGGCTACGAGGTCACCGCGATACTGCCCGTGGCGCCCGCCGTGCCCGCGGCGCCCGCCACTTCGGACGGTGAGGACACTCCGTGACGAACATCCGCGTGCTGATCGCCGACGACCAGGTCATGGTGCGGCAGGGCTTCACCGTGCTGCTCGACGCCGAGCCCGGCATCGAGGTGGTCGGCCAGGCGGTCGACGGTGCCGACGCCGTCACCAAGGCCGCCGAACTGCACCCGGACGTCGTGCTGATGGACATCCGGATGCCCGGCCTCGGCGGCATCGAGGCCACCCGCCTTGTCACCGAGCTTCCGGACGCGGCCGTCCGGGTGCTGATCCTGACGACCTTCGACCTCGACGAATACGTGTACGAGGCGCTGCGCGCGGGCGCGTCCGGGTTCCTCCTGAAGGACGCCTCGGCCGCGGAACTCGCCCACGCGGTACGGGTCGTCGCCACCGGCGACGCGCTGCTCGCCCCCGCCGTGACCAGACGCCTCATCACCGAGTTCGCCCGGCTGACCCGCGCCCCGCGGGCCCCGCTCAAGGACCGCGTGGGCAGTCTGACGGAGCGCGAGACCGAGGTGCTGAGCCTGATCGCGCAGGGCCTGTCGAACGCGGAGATCGCCGAGCGGCTGGTCGTGGCGGAGCAGACGGTGAAGACCCACGTGGGCCGGATCCTGACGAAACTGGCCCTGCGCGACCGCACCCAGGCGGCGGTCTTCGCCTACGAAACCGGCCTCGTCCGCCCGGCGGGCCACTAGGCGGGGTCACCGGGGACGCCCGCCCGGACCCTGAGGTGGAGCCGCCGGCGCCCTCGGCAGGGCGCCGGCGGTCCGGGCGGGGTGGCCGTCAGCGGCGGGCGGTGACGGTGAACGGGGTGGTCGCCGCGGTGCCCGGTGCCGTGATCCGGACGGTGCCCCGGTAGGTGCCGGGGCGGGAGTAGCGGTGTGCTGCTTCGACGCGGTACACGCCGTTGACCTGGCGGTCGCCCGCGGCGTCACCGGTGACCGTGGCGGGGCTCGTGGTGCCGTCGCCCCACTCGACCGTCGCGGTGATCTCGCCCGGCGCCACTCCCGGCAGGGCCAGGCTCGCCACCGCGCCGTCGACGGTGCCGTCCGGGCCGGTGCGCAGGTCCGCGCCGACCGCCGCGGCCTCCCAGCGCACCCCCGGATCCGCCCAGAAGTTCCTGCCCGCGAACTGCCAGCGCGCGCCCTGCACGCCGGTCCTGGCCACCACGCCCTCGGCGTCCTCGGTGGCCCCGGCGGGGGACCACGCCTTCTCCAGGATCGCCGGGAGCCTGGGGAACACCTGGTACTGCACGTCGGGCAGGCCGCGCAGCATCCGCTCACCCCAGATCGGCGCCTCGATGCCGATGATGTCGTCGTTGTCGAGCCCGTAGTCGCGCTGCACCTTGGCACCCGTCCAGCCGTCGGTGAGGTCGAACGGGTTCCAGGAGTACGCACGCCGGGTGTCGTAGGCCGGGTACGGGTAGTCCAGGTACGCCTGCTGGGTCGGGGAGAGCAGCACCGGGCGGCGGGGGCTGAACCACTCCCGTGACATCTCCCGGCTCTGGTCCTGCCAGTAGTGGTGGACCGTCTCGGTGTCGAGGCCGACCCCGCAACTGGGGGACCAGCCGATCATGGTCTTCCCGTGGCCGCGGGCGATGCCCTCGGCCCGGCGCAGGAACCGCACGTACTGATCGTGCGGCATGTCCGACTCGTCGGCGCCCAGGTGGACGTAGGGGGAGGGGAAGAGCGCGGCGACCTCGCGGAGGACGTCGTCGACGAACGCGTAGGTGGTCTCCAGGTCCGCCAGATATCCGCCCTCGCCGCTCAGTTGCGGGTACGCGGTCCTGGCCGCCGTCGAGTGCGAGGGCATCTCGATCTCGGGGATGACCTGTACGTGGCGCTCCGCCGCGTACCGTACGACGTCGCGGATCTGGTCCTTGGTGTAGAAGCCGGTCCGCCCGCCGGGCATGGACATCTTCCCGCCGACCTCGGTGAGCCGGGGCCAGGACTCGATCTCGATCCGCCAGCCCTGGTCGTCGGTCAGGTGCCAGTGCAGCACGTTCCCCTTGGACTCGGCCAGCCCGTCGATGAGTTCCTTGACCTCGGGGACCTCAAGGAAGTTCCGGGCCGGGTCGATCATCAGCCCGCGGTGGGCGAACCGGGGGTGGTCGCGGATCTCGGTCGCCTCGACGGTCCACGGGCCCGGCCGGACCTCGTCGCTCCCGATCCACGGGGGCAGCAGTTGACGGAGGGTCTGGACGCCGTTGAACAGGCCGTGCGGGCGGGCCGCCGCGATCTGTACCCCGTGCTCCCCGGCGGCCAGGGTGTAGCCCTCGGCGAGGGCCAGCCGCGCCCGGGACGGGGCGTGGGAGCGGCCGAGCAGCAGCGTGATGTCGCCGTCCCGGCCCGGGCCGCCGACCACGGGCAGCGGATAGCCGGTCGCGGGGCGCAGATGGCCGGCGAGGAGCTCGGCGACGTCACGGGCGCGCCGGTCGGCGGCGACGATCCGGCTGTGGCGTCCCAGCACGAAGGGGCGGGCGTCCGGCCGCGAGGTCTGCGCGACCGGGACCGGGATGACCCGGCCCGCGGGGAGGCCGACGCCGGGGCGCGGGCCGTTCCAGACCTCCATGGCGAAGATCGAGTAGCCCCAGCCGGTGGCCACGGCGACGCCCTGCATCCGCACGTAGCGGACGGCGGTGGTGAGGCCGAGTTCGAGGACTTCCCGGCCGCCCGGGGCGTCGGGGACGTCGAGGGCGGTACGCCAGGTCTCGCCGTCGTCGGAGACATCGATCTGGTAGTGCGCGGCGTGGGCGGTCTCCCAGTGGATCACCACGTGGTGCACCGGGCTGGGCTCGGCGAGTTCGATCTGCACCCATTCGCGGCTGGGGTCGGGGTGGCCGTTCTCCGGCGAGTCGGAACCCCACCGGGTGCTCAGGTCACCGTCGTTGACGTGCGCGGCGGCGAACCTCTCCGGGTCGAGGTCGAAGACGCTGGACGCGGTCGCCGTGCCGTCCCTGGCGACATCGCGCGCGGGGTCGGGCCAGGAGGCGTCGGCGGCAGCCGGGGCCGGCGCAGATGCCGGTGCGGACAGGGCCGGCGAGGCGGAGGCCGCGACGAGGGCGGCGGAGCCGGCGGCGGCGAGGACGGTTCTGCGGCGGACGGTGTGCTCTTCGGACGGTGCGGACATCGTCTACTCCCGGAGATGGGTGTGTGGGCAGCGGGGCGGTCCTGGCAGGGCGGTACAGGGGCGGCCGGCTGTGGGGTCCGGGGCGGTGGGGATGGACCGGAACGTAGGTGCGCGCGCACGCAATGGTCAAGAGGTCTACACCAATTGAATCGAAAATTGCTGGTGAGGGGGGTGTGGAGAAGCGTGAAACGTTCCTATTGGTCTACGCCAATCGTCGGGGAGGGCGGTTCGGAGGGCTGCGGCGGTCGCGCCGGGTGAGTGGCGAATCTCATGTGCGGGGCGGGGGGGGCTCAACTGGGCCGCCCGGGCGCGGAGATGGCGGAAAGTGCGCCGCCGGCGGCCTTCGGGGCGCCTTCGAGCTGGGGGTTCGTGCGCTCCGGGGTGTTCGCCGGGCGGGCTTGGGGGAGCTAGGGTAATCGAACGAACGTACGATGGAATCTCTCGGGATGAAGAGCCGAAATGGGGTGGAGTGATGGAGGTGCGGCATGGCGGGCTTCGCCCACGTGCACGTCGCGTCCGGTTACTCCGCCCGCTACGGTGCCGCCCATCCCGAGCACCTCGTCCGGCGGGCCGCCGAGCGCGGCATGGGAGCCCTCGCGCTGACCGACCGGGACACCGTCACCGGCGTCGTCCGGTTCGTCCGGGCCTGCGAGGCGGCCGGGATCCGGCCGGTGCCGGGAGTCGATCTGGCGGTGGAGGGCATCGCGCCGCCGCCGCCCGGACCGCGCCGCCGTGGCCCGGTGCGGGGCGGCGGGCACGTGGTCGAGCCGCCGCTGCGGTTCGTGCTGCTGGCGCGGAACGGTGCGGGGTGGGCGCGGCTGTGCCGCATCGTGTCCGCCGCCCACGCGGATACGACCACCGGCGGCCCGCCGGTCGTGCCGTGGCAGGCGCTGCGCGCGCACGGGGGCGCCGGACTGGTGGCCCTCCTCGGGCCCCTTTCCGAGCCGGTACGGGCACTGGCGGCGGGGCGGGAGGACGTCGCGGAGAAGCTGCTGGCGCCGTGGCGGGAGATCTTCGGGGACGGGCTCCGGCTGGAGGCCGTCGCCCACAAGCGCGCGGGCACCGGACCCGGATCGCTCCGCCTCGCCGCCCGCACCCTGGCGCTGGGCGACCGCACGGGCACCACCGTCGTGCTCGCCAACGCCGTCCGCTACGCCGACCCCGGCCAGCACCGGCTCGCGGACGTCCTGGACGCCGCCCGGCTGCTGCGGCCGATCGACTGGCGCCGGCTGGACAGCGGGCAGCGCTGGCTCAAGGACGAGAGGGCGATGGCGGCCGTCGCGCGGCTGGTCGCCGAGTGCGCCGGAGCGGACGTACGCCGCGCACGCCGCCTGATGGCGGACACCGCCGCGACGGCCGCCGCGTGCACGATCGACCCCGGAGCAGACCTCGGTCTGGGGCGCCCGCACTTCCCGGAGGCGTCGCTCTTCGGCGCCGGGCCGGGAGAGGACGGGGCCGCGCGGCTGCTGCGCCGGCAGTGCGAGGCCGGCATGGCCCGGCGCGGCCTCGACCGCGACCCCGAGGCCCGTACCCGGCTGGACGAGGAGCTGGAAGCGATCTCCACACTCCGCTACGACTCGTACTTCCTCGCCGTCGGCCAGGTCGTGGCCGACATCCGGGCCAGGGGCATCCGGGTCGCGGCCCGCGGCTCGGGCGCCGGCTCGCTGGTCTGCCACGTCCTGGACATCGCCACCGCCAACCCCCTCGACCACCGGCTGCTGTTCGAGCGCTTCCTGAGCGTGCGGCGCAACTCGCTGCCCGACATCGACATCGACGTGGAGTCGGCCCGGCGGCTGGAGTGCTACGACGTGATCTTCGACCGGTTCGGCAGGGAACGGGTGGCGGTCACCGCCATGCCCGAGACCTACCGGGCACGCAGGGCGCTCCGGGACACCGGTCTCGCCCTCGGTATCGCGCCCGCCGACGTCGACCGGATCGCCAAGAGCTTCCCGCACCTGCGGGCCTCCGACATCACCGGCGCCCTCGCCGAACTGCCCGAACTGCGGCAACTGGCCGCCGAAGCACACCGGTACGGCCCGCTGTGGGAACTCGCCGAGGGCCTCGACGCCCTCGTCCACGGCATGGCCATGCACCCGTGCGGCGTGGTCATCAGCGACGCCACCCTCCTGGACCGGCTGCCGGTGCAGCCCACCCCGCAGGGCGACTACCCCATGGCCATGGCCGCGAAGGAGGAGATCGAGGACCTCGGCAACATCAAGCTCGACGTCCTGGGCGTACGCATGCAGTCCGCGATGGCCCATGCCGTCGCCGAGATCGAACGGGCCACGGGCACGCACATCGACCTGGACGACCCCGGACAGGTACCGCTCGACGACGTCTTCGCGTTCAAGCTCATCCAGGAGAGCGAGACCCTGGGCCTGTTCCAACTGGAGTCGCCCGGCCAGCAGGACCTGCTGTCCCGGCTCAAGCCCCGCGACCCGCAGGACGTCATCGCGGACATCAGCCTCTTCCGTCCCGGCCCGGTCGCCGGCGGCATGCCCGAACGCTACGTCGCCGCCCGCCACGGCGGTGCTCCCGCGTACGCCCATCCGGACCTGGAGCCGGTGCTCGCGGACACCTACGGCGTGACCATCTGGCACGAGCAGATCATCGAGACCTTCCGGGTGATGACCGGATGCGACCGGGCCCTGGGGGAGATCGCCCGGCGCGCGCTCGGGGACGAGAACCGGCTGCCCGGGATCAGGGACTGGTTCCACCGGAAGGCGCGTGCGCGCGGCTACGACACGGCCGTACGGGACGAGGTCTGGAAGACCGTCGCGGCCTTCGGCGCCTACGGCTTCTGCCGGGCCCACGCGGTCGCCTTCGCCGTCCCCGCGCTGCAGAGCGCCTGGCTCAAGGCGCACTACCCGGCGTTCCTGCTGGCCGGTCTCCTCGAACACGACCCCGGCATGTGGCCCAAGCGCGTCCTGGTCTCCGACGCCCGCCGCCGTGGTGTGCCGGTCCTGCCCGTCGACGTCAACCGCTCCGGGGTGAGCCACACCGTGGAGAAGAGCGACACGGACCGGTGGGGGGTGCGGCTCGCGCTGTCCGCGGTGCACGGCATCAGCGAGGACGAGGCCGCGCGGATCGAGGAGGGCCGGCCCTACACGTCGCTGTCGGACTTCTGGCAGCGGGCCCGCCCCAGCAGGCCGGTCGCCGAGCGCCTGGCCCGGATCGGCGCCCTGACCGGCCTCGGCGACGACCGCCTCACCCGCCGCGACCTCCTCCTCCAGATCGACGAGCTGCACCGGCAGTCCCGGGCCCGCTCCGCGGGCGGGGGCCAACTGCCCATCGACGCGGACGCGGCCGGCGGTACGGAGCCGAGCGGGCTGCCGGAGATGACCGGCCGCGAGACCCTGGGCGCCGAACTGAACACCCTCGGCATCGACGTCTCCAGGCACCTGATGGAACACCACCACCGGCTGCTCCGGGAGATCGGCGCGACGGACGCGGCCCACCTCGCCGGGCTGCGCCCCGGGCAGCAGGTGCTCGTCGCCGGCGTGCGGGCCTCGACGCAGACCCCGCCGATCGCCAGCGGCAAGCGCGTCATCTTCGTCACCCTGGAGGACGGCTCCGGCCTGGTCGACCTGGCGTTCTTCGAGGACTCCCACCCGGCCTGCGCGCACACCGTCTTCCACAGCGGCCTGCTGCTGGTCCGCGGCACCGTCCAGGTACGCGGCACCCGGCGCACCGTCGTCGGCACCATGGCCTGGGACCTGGACCGGATCGCCGCCGCCCGCCGCGACGACGGCCCCGGGGCCGCACTCGCCCTCCTGGGCGAGGACCGGCCGCACCCGACCCCCGCCCAGCCCGGCCGCACCCTGACCGACGGCACCGCCGGCGCCCGCCTGCACCCGTACGCCGACCTGCAGCCCGCCGGCAGCCGGTCGGCCGATCTGAAGAAGTTCGGCCACCGCAGCCCGGGGAGCGCGGGATGACCGCACGCCGCCGGCACATCGCCCACCTCCACCTGCACGCCTCGCTGAGCGGGGAACAGTACGCGGACATCGTCGAGCTGATGGGCGGTGTCACGCCCCACGTCCAGGAGATGCCGCCCGACGCCGTACAGCTCGATCTGACGTCCGCGCTCCGGTACTTCGACCTGTCGCCCTATGACACGGTCCAGCTCGTGAAGATGAGGCTGAAGGCCCTCTACGGCATCGACAGCAGCGCGGGACTCGCGGGCAACCGCATGCTCGCGGCCATGGCGGCCGACGCGTCCGCGCCGGGGGACACCACCTGCGTCCCCACCGGGCGGGCGGCGGAGTGGCTGTCTCCGCGCCCGGTCGCCGCCCTCCCCGGAGTCGGCCGCGCGACCGCGGAGAAGCTCGGACAGTACGGTCTGCACACCGTCGGGCAGATCACCGAGCTGCCCCCGGCGACCCTGCAGCGGCTCCTCGGCGTCGGCCAGGCCCGCCTGCTCGGCGACCGCGCCCGCGGCTACGACCCGCGCCCGGTCACCCCCGCGGAACCGGCGGCGTCCCTGTCGGCGGAGCTGGTGCTGGACGCCGACTGCCTCGATCCCGTACGGCATCACCGGTCCGTCCTGGGACTCGCCGACCGGATCGGCCAGCGGCTGCGCGGCGAGGGCCGGGTCGCCGGCCGCGTCACCCTCGTGGTGAGATACGCCGACCGCAGCTCGACCACGCGGACCCGGGCCATCGCCGAACCCACCGGCCACACGCCGGCGCTCGCCGCCACCGCCCTCGGCCTGCTGGGCGCCCTCGGACTGCAGCGGGCCCGGGTACGGGCGTACGCGCTCCGCGCCGACCACCTGCTGCCGGCGGCCGGTGCGTACCGCCAGCTCTCGCTGGACCCCGGCGACGCCCGTGCCCGCCGGGCCGAGGCGGCCGCGGACCGCGCCCGCCGGCGCTTCGGGCCCGGGGCGGTCAAACCCGCCACCCTCGCGGCGGCGGAGCCGCCGGCGGCGGGGTGGGAGGAGCGGGGGCGGGACGGCCGGCGGTGAGCCGGGCAGCCGCCGCAACCGCCGCCGGTACTCGCGCTCCCACGCCCCGGCCAGCCCCGGCACCTTCCCGGGAGTGCGGCCCAGGCGCAGCTCGCGCGCCGCCGCGGCCACCAGCTCGCGGGACCGCCGCTTGACGTCCTCGCCGGCGTGCGGGACGGGTTCCCGCCGTGCCACGTCAGCTCCCCAGGGAGCGCTTGAGGACCTTGCCCATGTCGTTGCGGGGGAGGGCGTCGAGGAAGTGGACCGTACGGGGGCGCTTGTGCGGGGCCAGGTGTGCGGCCACGTACGACGACAGCTCCGCGGCCGGCGGCGGCGGGCCCTCCGGGACCACCCAGGCGACGATGCGCTCGCCCAGGTCCGGGTCCGGCTCCGCGGTGACCGCCGCCTCGGCGACGGCCGGGTGCTCCAGCAGCGCGTTCTCGATCTCTCCGGCGCCGATCTTGTAGCCGCCGGACTTGATGAGGTCCGTGGCGCGGCGGCCGACGATGCGGTAGCGGCCCGCCCCGTCCCGTACCGCCATGTCGCCGGTGCGGAACCAGCCGTCGCGGAACGCCGCCGCCGTCGCCTCGGGGCGGTTGAGGTAGCCGGTGAAGAGGTTCGGGCCGCGGACCTCGATCTCGCCGACCGTCTCCCCGTCGTACGCGGTGAGTTCGGCCCCCGCGTCGTCGACGAGCCGGGCGTCGACGGAGGGCAGGGGCACGCCGACGCTGCCGGTGGCGTCCGGGTCGTCGGGGCGGACGCTGGTGTTCATCAGCGTCTCCGTCATGCCGTAGCGCTCCACGACCCGGCGGCCGGTCGCCGCGGTGAGCCGGCGGTGGTCGGCCACCGGCAGCGCCGCGGAGCCGGAGACCAGCAGCCGGGCGCGGGCGAGGGCGGCGGCCAGCGACGTGCCGGAGGGGGCGCCGGGCCCGGGTGGGGGTGCGGCGTCGAGGGCGTCGGCCAGCCGGTGGTACATCGTCGGCACCCCGAACAGCATCGTGCCGCCCGCGGCCAGCGCCGCCGCCACCGTCTCCGGGGCGAACCGCCCCACGTGGTGCACGGTGCCGCCGCGGCGCAGCGGGCCCAGCACGCCGAGAACCAGCCCGTGCACGTGGAACAGCGGCAGCGCGTGCACCACCGTGTCCCGCTCCGTCCAGCCCCAGACCTCCGCGAGGTCGTCGAGGGTCGCGGCCAGCGCCCGCTGGGCCAGCACGACGCCCTTGGGCGGGCCCGTCGTACCGGAGGTGTAGACGACGAGTGCGGCGGTGCCGGGCTCGGGAGCGGCGGCGTCCGGGCGGGCCGTCGCGGGCCCGGGGCGCGGGCCGGCCGGCGGCTCGGCTCGTACGTCCGCCGCCCCGTTCACCGTCCCGCCCGCCGTCACGTCCACCCGCTCCACCTCCGCCAGCGCCGGGGGCAGCTCCGCCCCCGGCGCCGCGAGCACCAGCTCCGGCCCGCTGTCGGCCACGATGTGCGCCAGCTCCCGCACCCCGATGCGGGGGTTGAGCGGCACCGCGGCGACGCCCGCCGTCAGCGCCGCGGTCACCGCCACCGCCGTCGCGGGCTCCGGCGTCGCCCAGACCGCCACCCGCCGGGCGCCCGCGATCCGCCGGGCGACGGCGTCCGCCGCCGCGGCCAGCTCGCCGTAGGTCAGCGTGGTGGCGCCGAAGCGCAGCGCGACCCGCCCGGGCGCGGTCCGCAGTGCGGGGAACAACTCCCATGACGGCCGGGGCTCCCGTGCCGCCCGCGTCTCTTCCGTCTCCCGCATCCCCACGATGCCTTCCTCCCCCTCAGCCCAGCGCCGCATCCTGCTGCCGCGCGCCCGCGGAGGGCACCGTACCCCGTCGCCGCGGGCCGCGGCCCGCGGTCTCGCGTACGCCGGAACGCCGGCCGCCCGTACGGGCCGTATCGGCTCGTACGGGCGGCGCGGCAGCGGCCGGCGGACGGACCGGCGCTCAGTCCAGCGGCCGGAAACGCCGCAGCCGGAGGCTGTTGGCGACCACCGAGACGGAGGAGAAGGCCATCGCCGCGCCCGCGAGCATCGGGTTGAGCAGACCCGCGGCGGCGAGGGGCAGGGCGGCGGTGTTGTAGCCGAACGCCCAGGCGAGGTTGGTCCTGATGGTGGACAGGGTGGAGCGGGCGAGCCGTATGGCGTCCGGCGCGGCCCGCAGGTCACCGGTGACCAGCGTGAGGTCGGCGGCCTCGATGGCGGCGTCGGTGCCGGTGCCGATGGCCAGGCCCAGGTCGGCCTGGGCGAGGGCGGCGGCGTCGTTGACGCCGTCTCCGACCATGGCGACGGTACGGCCCCCGGCCTGCAGCCGCTTGACCGCGTCGACCTTGTCCTCGGGCAGGACTTCGGCGATGACCTCGTCGATGCCGACCTCGGCGGCGACGGTCTTCGCGACGGCCGTGTTGTCGCCGGTGAGCAGGATCGGGGTCAGCCCCAGCTCCCGCAGCCGCCCGATGGCCTGCGCGCTGGTAGGCCTGACCGTGTCGGCGATCTCCAGCAGGGCGCGGGCCTCCCCGTCCCAGGCGACCGCGATGGCGGTGCGCCCGGCCTGCTCGGACCGCTCCCGGGCCGCGGCGAGTCCGGCGGGCAGCGTGATCGCCCACTCCGCGAGGAGCTGCCGGCGCCCGACGAGGACCGCATGGCCCTCGACGACGCCCTGCACGCCGCGCCCGGGCGCGTTGGCGAAGTCCTCGGGCGCCGGCAGCGTACCGAGGCGGTCGGTCGCCGCCGCGGCCACCGCCCGGGCGACGGGGTGCTCCGAGGCGTGCTCCAGCGCGCCCGCCAGCCGCAGCACCGTCTCCTCGTCCACGCCGTCCGCGGTGTGCACGGCGTGCAGGGTCATGGTGCCGGTGGTCACCGTGCCGGTCTTGTCCAGGACGACGGTGTCGACCTTGCGGGTCGACTCCAGGACCTCGGGACCCTTGATGAGGATGCCGAGCTGCGCGCCGCGGCCGGTGCCGACCATGAGGGCGGTCGGGGTGGCCAGGCCGAGGGCGCAGGGGCAGGCGATGATCAGCACGGCGACCGCGGCGGTGAACGCGGCGGCGATGCCGTCGCCCGTACCCAGCCAGAAGCCCAGGGTCGCCAGGGACAGGGCGATGACGACGGGGACGAAGACACCGGAGATCCGGTCGGCGAGCCGCTGCACGGCGGCCTTGCCGTTCTGCGCGTCCTCGACCAGGCGGGCCATCCGTGCCAGTTGCGTGTCCGAGCCGACCCGGGTGGCCTCCACAACCAGCCGCCCGCCGGCGTTGACGGTGGCGCCGGTGACGGTGTCGCCCACGGTGACCTCCACCGGCACGGACTCGCCGGTGAGCATGGAGGCGTCGACGGCGGAGGCGCCTTCGACGACGGTGCCGTCGGTGGCGATCTTCTCCCCGGGCCGGACGACGAAGCGGTCGCCGACCGCGAGCCGGTCCACGGGCACCCGCTCCTCGCGGCCGTCCCGCAGCACCGCGACCTCCTTGGCGCCCAGCTCCATCAGCGCGCGCAGCGCCGCGCCCGCCTTCCGCTTGGACCTGGTCTCGAAGTACCGCCCGGCGAGGAGGAACGTCGTCACGCCGGCCGCGGCTTCGAGGTAGATGTTGCCGGAGCCGTCGCCGCGGGCGATGGTCAGCTCGAAGGGGTGGGTCATGCCGGGCTCGCCCGCGGTGCCGAAGAACAGCGCCCACAGCGACCACAGGAACGCCGCGGCCGTACCGACCGAGATCAGCGTGTCCATGGTGGCGGCGCCGTGCCGGGCATTGGTCAGGGCGGCCCTGTGGAACGGCCAGGCGCCCCAGACCACCACCGGTGCGGCGAGCGTGAGCGAGAGCCACTGCCAGTACGTGAACTGCAGGGCGGGGACCATCGCCATCGCGATCACCGGCACCGTCAGCGCCAGGGAGCCGAAGAGCCGCTGCCGCAGCGTCCGCAGCTCGTCGGGCGGGCCCTGGCCGCCGGTGCCGTCCTGCGGTCGGCCGTCCGCGGCCGGGCCGGCGGGGGCGGGCGGCGCGGCGGTGTAACCGGTACGTTCGACGGTGGCGATCAGGTCGTCGACGGCCACGTCGTCCGCGAACGTGACCTTGGCCTTCTCGGTGGCGTAGTTGACGGTGGCCTCGACGCCCTCCATACGGTTGAGCTTCTTCTCGATCCGTGCGGCACAGGAGGCGCAGGTCATGCCGCCGATCGCGAGTTCGACCTCGGCCGTTCTGCCGGGCGTGGTGGTGGTCATCGCCGCTCCTCGTGGCTCGCTATACCCCTAGGGGGTATTAGTTCCTTCGACACCATGTATACCCCTGACCCGTATCCGGCGCAAGGGGCGGCCTCGCGTTCCGCCTCGCTTGACTTTATACCCCTAGGGGGTATTGTCGCCGGTGTCGAGGCCGGTCGCAGCGACGGGCCGACCGAGAGGAGCGAGCGATGAACACCGCAGCCAGAGCAGGACTCTTCGCAGGTGCGCTGGCCGTCGCGTTCGCCGGGGCGTACGGAGTCGGCAGTGCCGTGGGGCCCGTCACCGACGAGGACACCGCCCCGGCCCACGACGGCCACGCCGCGGACGCGGACGCCGGAGAAGAGGCGGGAAAGAAGGGGGACGGGCACGGGGGCGGCCACGGTGAGGACGCCGGGCCCGCCGCGGGGGGACTGCAGCTCTCCGAGTCCGGCTACACGCTCGACCTGGACACCCGCCGCATCGACGCCCGCAGCCCCGCCGAGCTGCGCTTCGCCGTGCGCGGCGCGAACGGCGAGCCCGTGACCTCGTACGAGCGGGAGCACGGCAAGGAACTGCACCTGATCGTCGCCTCCCGCGACCTCGCGACGTACCGCCACCTCCACCCCGTCCGCGACGCCGGCGGCACCTGGAGCACCCCCGTCGAGCTGCCCGCGGCCGGCGACTACCGCGTCTTCGCCGACTTCGTGCCCACCGGCGGTCCCGAGAACGGCCTGACCCTGGGCGGCGATCTCGCCGTCGCCGGGGACTACCGCCCGGCGCCGCTCGCCGAGCCGGAGCGGACCGCGACCGTCGACGGCTACGAGGTGACGCTCGACGGCGCCCTGACACCCGGCTCCGCCCGCGACGTGGAGTTCACCGTCGAGAAGAACGGCAAGCCGGTCACGGACCTGCAGCCTTACCTGGGCGCGTACGGGCACCTGGTCGCGCTCCGCGCCGGCGACCTGGCGTACCTGCACGTCCACCCCAACGGCGAGCCCGGCGACGGGAGCACGCGGCCCGGCCCCGGCGTGGCCTTCTCCGCGACCGCGCCCAGCGCCGGTTCGTACCGCCTGTTCCTCGACTTCAAGCACGACGGCGAGGTGCGCACCGCGGCCTTCACCGTCTCCGCGGGCGGCGCAGACGAGCCGGACGAGACGGGTGAGCCGGGCGGAGAGAGCGGTCAGCAGGAGGAGGACGGCGCCGGCCACAGCCACTGACGGCCGTGGTAGACCTGCTCCATGCGCAGCAGGAAAGCTCTCGTACGCCGCCCCGGACCGCGTCTGGCCGAGGGCCTGGTCACGCACATCGACCGCACGCCGGTCGACGCCGACCGGGCCCTCGCCCAGTGGCGGTCCTACGTCGCCGCCCTCGAACTGCACGGCTGGGAGACCGCCGAGGTCGAGCCCGCCGACGACTGCCCGGACGCCGTCTTCGTCGAGGACACGGTGGTGATGTACAAGAACGTCGCCCTCGTCACCCGCCCCGGCGCCGACTCCCGCAAGCCGGAGACCCGCGGCGTCGAGGCCGCCGTGAGCCTCATGCGCTGCTCCGTGAACCGTATCCACGAGCCCGGCACCCTCGACGGCGGCGACGTGCTCAAGGTCGGCGACACCCTCTACGTGGGCCGCGGCGGACGCACCAACACCGACGGCATCCGCCAGCTCCGCGCCTGCTTCGAGCCGCTCGGCGCCCGCGTCGTCACCGTCCCCGTCACGAAGGTGCTGCACCTGAAGTCCGGCATCACCGCCCTGCCCGACGGCACCTTCGCCACCCACCCCGGACTGATCGACACACCGGAGCTGTTCCCGGGCCGCATCGAGGTGCCCGAGGCCGCCGGGGCGCACGTCATCCTGCTGGGCGGCGGCGCGCTGCTGATGGCGGCGAGCGCGCCGCGGACCGCCGCGCTGTACGAGGAGCTGGGCTACACGCCGGTGCCGGTGGACATCAGCGAGTTCGAGAAGCTCGAAGGCTCGGTGACCTGCCTGTCGGTACGCATGCGCGGGCTGTACGCCTGACGCCCCGACCGGCGATCGTGCCCGCGCGGCACCGCCCGCGGTCTCAGCGGCTCTCCGCCGCCACGCGCAGCACCCCCCGCGGGGCGCGGACGGCGGAGGGCCGGTCCGGGGCCGGGGTGAGGTGGCCGCCGAGGCGGCGGCCGGCCACGACGGGCGCGCGGAGGGCCGTGGGCAGGCCGACTGACGCGCGTAGAGCCGAGGCCTGACGACGTACCCGGGCGGCGGCCACCTCACCCCCCGCGCCGCCCGCCGCCGCGTGCGCGGCGGCGAGCACGTCGAGCGTGCGAGACGTCCAGTACGGGGTGTCCAGGTTCCGCCAGATCGACAGCGCCTGCCGCGCCGTCGCCGTGGCCTCCGCCGGGCGGTGCGCGTGCAGCAGCAGGTCGGCCTGCGCGCGCAGCGTCAGCGCCTCGCCGAACCGCTCGCCGAACCGCCGGTAGGCCGCCAGGCTCTCGTCGAGCATTCGCTCCGCCCGCGCCGGCTCCCCGGCCACGTCCGTCAGATGCCCGAGCCACTGCAGCGCGTGCACCTCGCCGACCCGGTCGCCGCTCTCCACCGCCAGCTCGCAGCTTCGCAGCATCCGCGCCACCGCGGCGTGCACGCGGCCGACGGCGAGGTCTGCCAGGCCGAGGTTGCGCTCGGCCGACGCCTCGCCGTGCCGGTAGCCGTCCTGCCGGGACAGGGACAGCGCCCGGTCGAACTCACGCCGGGCCGCGTGCGGTTCGCCGCACTCCAGGTGCACGGTGCCGAGGCCGCAGCGCGCGTACGCCTCGGACCGCACGTTGCCGCCCGCCCTGGCCCGTTCGATGCCGCGGCGCAGACAGGCGGCGGCCTGCGCGTACTGGCCGCGCAGCCGCAGCAGCACGCCCAGGCCCGCCGCCGCGGCGGACTCGGCGGGGTGGTGGCCACCGCCGTCGGGCGCCGGGGCGCGGGAGCGGTCGCCGTGCCCCGCGCGGGGCCGGTCCAGCGCCGCGAACTCCTTCAGCGACCGCTTGAACGCCACCACCGCCTCGCCGTAGTGGTCCTGTACGGTCTCCAGCTCGCCCAGGTTGCGGTGCAGGACGGCGACGCCGAGCCGGTCGCCGGCCGCGCTCGCCGCCGCCAGCGCCGTACGGTGCGTCTCGCGCCAGTCGTCGAAGTGCGCGGACGACTCGAAGAACGCCGCCAGCGCCGCGGCCAGTCGCCACGCGGTGCCGGCGTCACCGGCGTCGGCCGCCTGGCGGACGAGGGCGCGCAGCGTGGTCCGTTCGGCCTCCAGCCAGGCCAGCGGCTCCGCCGAGACCCGGGCCGCCTCGGCCGCCGGAGGGCTGTGACCGGGCGCCGGCACCTTGACGCGGCCGGAGAAGCCGGAGGACAGGGAGTCGTCGGCGCGGCGGGCGAGGTCGAGGTAGGCGCTGTGGACGCGGCCGAGCGCGGCGGCCCGTTCGGCGGGAGACTCCTGGGCGTGGGCGCGCTCGCGGGCGTAGAGGCGCAGAAGGTCGTGGAGGCGGTAGCGGGGTTCCGCGGCGGGGTCGGGGGCGTGCACTTCCACGAGGTGGTTGTCGACGAGGGCGTCGAGGGACCGTTCGGCGAGGGTGGCCCGGTCGGCCTCGGACGAGCCGCCCCGGCCCGCGCCGCCGCAGGCCGCACCGTCGCCGAGGAGCGCCGCCACCACCCAGCCGGGCACCGTCGGGACGTCCAGCAGGCCGAGCAGCCGGAACGCCCGCTGCGCCACCGGGTCCAGCGCCGTGTAGCCCAGCGTGACGCTGGCCCGTACCTCCAGGTCGCCCGCGACCAGCTCGTCCAGCCGCCGCCGCTCGTCGGCCAGCGCGTCCGCGAGCCGGGGCAGGGACAGGTGCCGCCGGGTCGCCAGCCGGGCACCCGCGATGCGCAGCGCGAGCGGCAGGTTGCCGCACTGTGCCACGATCCGCGCGGCCACCTCGGGGTCCCGGCGGGTGCGGTCGTCGCCCGCCGCCCGCGCCAGCAGCTCCAGCGCCTCCGCGTCGCTGAGCAGGCCGAGTCCGACGCGGAGCGCGCCTTCGAGCCCGGCGAGGGCCGCGCGGCTGGTGACGAGCACGGCGCTGTCGCCGGTGCCGGGCAGCAGGGGGCGTATCTGCTTCTCGCTGCCGGCGTTGTCGAGGACGACGAGCACGCGGCGGTCGGCGAGTTCGGCGCGGTAGCGCCGGGCCCGCTCCTCCACGCTCGCGGGGATGCCGGCGCCGGTCATGCCGAGGGTCTTGAGCAGGGAGGCCAGCACGTCGCCGGTGTCGGCCGGGTGCCCGGCCGCGGTGCGCAGGTCGGCGTGCAACTGGCCGTCGGGGAAGGCGTCGCGGAGCAGGTGCGCGGCGTGCACCGCGAACGTGGACTTCCCGGCGCCCGCGACGCCGGTGACGAGGACGGTGCGCGGCGCGGGGTGACGCGCGTCGACCTGCCACGCGTCGACGTCCGGAGCCTTGCGATCCGGCACCTCCTCCGGCCGTCCCAGCCACCGCAGCACCTGCACCAACTGCTCGCGCCGCCCCACGAAGTCCGGGATGCGCGCGGGAAGCTGGCAGTACGCCGGCCGCTCCGCGGCCTCCTGCCGCGGCGCCGGCTCGGGCCCGCCCGCCAGCACCGCCGCGTGCACCTCCTGCAACTGCGCCCCGGGCTCCACGCCCAGCTCGTCGGCCAGCGTCCTGCGGGCCCGCGCGTAGGTGCGCAGCGCGTCCGAGCGCCGCCCCGAGCGGTGCAGCGCCAGCATCAGCCGGCCCCACAGCGGCTCGCGCAGCGGATGCTGGGCGAGCAGCGCGCCCAGCTCCGCGGCCAGCTCCGGGTGCCGTCCCACGGCCAGCTTCGCGTCGGCCAGGTCCTCCCAGGCCGTCAGCCGGCACTCCTCCAGACGCGCGGCCTCGGCCCGTACGGCATCGGTGGCCGGCACGTCCGCGAACGCCGGGCCCCGCCACAGCCCCAGCGCCTCCGTCAGCGACTCCACGGCGGCGGCGGGGCGCCGGTCGGCCAGCTCCGCGTGCCCGGCGGCGGCCAGGGTCGCGAAGCGGGCGGCGTCGGTGCCGTCGGGCTCGACGGCCAGCTCGTAGCCCCCGGGGCGGGTGTGTAACGTCTCCGGGTCGCCGCCCAGGGCGCGGCGCAGCCGGTGCACGTAGACCTGCAGTGACTTGGCGGCGGAGTCCGGTACGTCGTCACCCCAGAGCTCGGCGATCAGCGCGTCGGCGGGGACGAACCGGCCCGCGTTGATGAGCAGATGGGCGAGCAGGGCTCGTTGCTTCGCGGCGTTCAGCGGGATCCACCGCGTGCCGCTGCAGACGTCGAGCCTGCCGAGGACCCGATAGCGCATCACACCGTCCCCTGGTCACGGTCGTCGTGAGCTGCTTCGGCGTCACCATCCTTGTACTGGGCGGTACATGTCAAGGTCACCCGTGTCGTGGCAGGCAGCGGCCGCGCAACCGTCGCGCAACCGCCGCGCTGCGGTCATCGCGTAGACACGTGGCGCACCGCCGTCCCGCGACCGGAGTCCGCACGGAGTTCCCCGGAGCCCCCGCCGCAGTAGGAGATCGATTCGCGATGTCACGCAGACGTACGGGGTCCTGGCGACCCCTGCTCGCCGGCCTGGCGGCCCTCGTCACCCTCGGCGGGCTCACCGCCGCCGGCCCCGCCGCCGCCGCACCCCCGCCCGACACCGGCAGAACCGTCGACTACCGCGGCTACGAAGTCACCGTCCCCGCCGGCTGGCGGGTCGTCGATCTCGCCGCGGACCCGGGCGCGTGCGTGCGCTTCGACCGCCCCGCCGTCTACCTCGGCGAGCCCGGCGACCAGAGCGCCTGCCCGGCCGGCCTCAAAGGCCGCACCGCCGGGCTCGTCGTCGAACCCCTCGACGCCGGGGCGGCGCGGCAGACCACCGCGGCCACCGCCGTCGCCCCGCGCGGCAGCGCGACGGCGCCGGGTGCGCGGTCCCGTGACGGCATGATCCAGGTGGCCGTCGAGGACGCGGGCGTCCTGGTCACCGCCGCGCACACCCCCGCGACCGAGCACCTGGTGCGCGACGTCCTCGCCGGGGCCGAGCTGACGGCCGGCGCCGAGCGCACCGAACTGCCCGCCGCCGGCGCCCCGCCAAAGAGCCCCGCCGCCCCCCGCGCCGCCGCGGGGCCGCAGCCCGGCGACTTCCGCGGCCAGGGCTTCGACGCCTGCGCCGCGCCGTCGCAGACGACCATGGATGCCTGGCTCTCCGCTTCGCCGTACCGCGCCGTCGGCGTCTACATCTCCGGCTCCACCCGCGCATGCGCGCAGCCCAACCTCACCGCGAGCTGGGTGACGAGCCAGACGGGCAAGGGCTGGCACCTCATCCCCATCGACGTGGGCCGCCAGGCGCCCTGCAGCAACTTCTCCAACAAGATGTCGTCCGACCCCGTCACCGCCCGCGCCCAGGGCGTGAGCGCCGCCAACGCCTCGGTGACCGCCGCCCAGAACCTCGGCATCCCGGCCGGCAGCGCCCTCTACTCCGACATCGAGGGCTACACCTCCACCGCCTCCTGCAAGGCCGCGGTGATGAGCTACGTCTCCGGCTGGACCGAGGGGCTGCACGCCAAGGGCTACCTGTCCGGGCTGTACTCCAGCGCCTCGTCCGGCATCCGCGACGCGGCGAGCGTCTACGACGACACCCGCTACCTGCGCGTGGACCACCTGTGGTTCGCGTGGTGGAACGGCGTGGCCGACACCGACGCCGGCTCGTACGTCCCCGACTCCTACTGGTCCGGCCACCAGCGCATCCACCAGTACGTCGGCGAGGTCTCCGAGACGTACGGCGGCCAGCGCGTCAACATCGACCGCAACTACCTCGACGTCGGCCAGGGCACCGCGCCGCCCGTCACCTGCACCACCGCCAACCTGAGCTTCAACGCCTACGGAACCATCCGCTCCGGCTCGACCGGCCCCCTGGTCGAGGCCGCCCAGTGCCTCCTCGAGGCCGCCGGCCACGACCCCGGGGGCACCACCCCGACCGGCACCTTCGACACCGGCACCGTCGCCGCCACGCAGGCGTTCCAGACCGCCAGAGGGCTGACCGCGGACGGCATCATCGGCCCCCGCACCTGGACCGCCCTGCTGTCCCGCGGCACCACGCCCACGCTGCAGAACGGCTCCACCGGTGAGGCCGTCAGCCGGCTCCAGCGGGCCCTGACCGCCGCGCTCGGCCGCACCGTCGGCATCGACGGCATCTTCGGCTCCGGCACCCAGACCGCCGTACGCGACTACCAGAGCAGCCGCGGGCTCGGCGTGGACGGCATCGTCGGCCCCGCGACCTGGGGCGCGCTGCAGGCGGGCAAGTGACCGGCGATCCCGTGGAGGAGAACGCGATGAAGAAACGGACCCACACACCGCTGTTCCGCATGGCCGCCCTGGTCGCCACCGTGGTCGCCCTGCTCCTGGGCCTGGGCGCACCGGCGCACGCGTACCCGCAGGCCGCCTTCCCGACCCAGAGCAGCGGCAACAGGGGCACCGACGTGCTCGCGCTGCAGCATCTGCTGACCGGGCAGGGGGTATCGGTCGCGGCGGACGGGGTGTTCGGCCCGGCCACGACCACCGCCGTGCGCCAGTTCCAGAGCGACAAGGGCCTCGGCGTGGACGGCATCGTCGGCCCGCAGACCTGGGGCGCGCTGACCCCGACGATCCGGCAGGGCGACACCGGCGGGGCCGTCAAGGCGCTGCAGGCGGCGCTCAACGCCAAGCGCGGCGCCGGCCTCACGGTCAGCGGCACCTTCGACGCGGCCACGACCGCGGCCGTACGGACCTTCCAGAGCCACGCGGGCATCGACGTCGACGGCATCGTCGGCCCCGTCACCTGGAAGAACCTGCTCTGGCACTACGAGAACACCGTTTTCGGCAGCACCATGTGCGGCCAGAGCCCGGACGGCAACGCGAACGCCCACTGGGGCACCTCCGCCGCCGTCGCCCAACTGGAGGCCGCCGCGGCCTCCTTCGCGGACACCGGCAACGGCAAGCTGCCCGTCGGCGACAGCGGGTTCGAGCACGGCGGCGACATCCCGGGCCACGCCAGCCACGAGCTGGGGCTCGACTTCGACGTCTGGCCGGCCCGCACGGACTCGGCGCAGTGCACCGCCGGACGGATCACCTGGCAGTCGGCCGCGTACGACCGCGCGGCGACGCGTGAGCTGGTCAAGGCGATCCGCGCCTCGGCCCCCGGACACATCAAGCTGATCTTCTTCAACGATCCGCAGCTGATCTCCGAGGGCCTCGTCACGCAGTACGCCAACCACGACAACCACCTGCACGTGCGCTACTGCGAGAAGGTCCACGGAAACGCGCTGTACGACTGCTGAGCCGGGGCGGCGCCGGCGGCGGCTGCGATGATCGGCACATGAGCGCAGAAGCGGCGGACACCGCACCGCAGCACCGGTCGCCCGGTCGCGAACGGCCCCACCGCCACCGGGAGATCGTGGACGTGCACCTGCTGCTCCTCCGGCGCGCCCCGGCGCCGGAGGTGCTGCTGGCCCGCCGCGCCGGCACGGGGTACGCGGACGGGCTGCTGCACCTGCCCAGCGGCCACCTGGAGGACGGCGAGGACGTACGGGCCGGGGTGCTGCGCGAGACCGCGGAGGAGATCGGGCTCGTGCTGGCGCCCGAGCAGGTCGCGGCGGCCCTCGTCATGCAGCACAAGCCGCCGGTGGGCCGCCCGCGGATGGGATGGTTCTTCGCCGCGGAACTGCCGCCCGGCGCCCGGCCGGTGAACGCGGAGCCGGACAAGTGCGCGGGCATCGGCTGGTATCCGCTGGACCGGCTGCCGGACGACATGGTGGCGTACTCCCGGGCCGGGCTTGAGGCGTACCGGGCGGGGGAGCGGTTCGTCGTGCACTGGCACGAGGCGGACGATCCGGTCGCGTACGGACCGCGCGTGCCGGACCGGGCGGTGGTGCTGCCGCGGACGGCGGGCCCGCCGTGACGCCCGCGGCCGGCAAAGGTCAGAGATCCTTGACGCAGCGCGTCTCGATGAGGAACGGCTCATAGCCGAACCAGCGATTGATGGCGAGCATCGGCTCGTTGCCGCTGTCGTTGCCCGTGAAGGCGTCGGTGTAACCGGCCGCCTGCGCCCGGCGCAGCGACTCGTGCTTGGCGAGCTTCGCCAGCCCCCGCCCGCGAAACGCCCGGCGGCTGCCGGTCATCCCGGAGAGATACCGGGCGTGTCCGTCCGTCTCCGCCAGGGAGAACGCCGCCACCTCGCCGTTCACCAGGGCGGCGATCGTCAGGTCGTGGTCCAGCAGCGGCTCGCGCCAGGTGTGGTCGAGCCAGTGCTCGTAGGACATGGCGTCGACCGGGGTGTCACTCGGCTCGTCCAGCGCCGCCTCGGCGTCCGCCTCGTACAGCGGCCGGGGATCGTCGAAGTCCGCGAAGGCGCGCACCTCCACGCCCGCCGCGGGCTCCGGCCGCGGCGGGAGCGCGGTGCGCAGGTCGAGGTGGAGGATCCGGCCGGTACGCCCCCGGCGATAGCCGCGCCGCTCGGCGAAGCGGAAGTCGCGCTCCGGGTCGTACACCCAGGCGTACACGGTGGTCGCGCCCTGTGCGGCGAGATGCGCCTCGGCCGCGGCGAGGAGGGCGGTGCCCACCCCGCGGCCGGTGTGCCCGGGGTGCACGTGCGGCTGGGCGACGCCCTGCCCCGGCGTGCTGCTGTCGTGGACGAGGTGCGCCTCGCACTCCCCGACGATCTGCCCGTCGACCTCGGCGACCATCGGCCGCAGCCGCTTCTCCGGCGGCGCGGAGGCCGCGTTCCAGCGGACCGAATCGGCGGTGGTGACGAGGAAGGGCACCGCCGCGCGCTGCACCTCGGCGACGGCGTCGGCGTCCTCGGGGCGGAAGTCGCGTACGAGCACACTCATGGTGTCGCACGGTAGGGCGACGGGGGTGCCGCTGTCGTGCGCATTTCGCCCCGCGGCCCACAATGAGTCCGTGACCATCCAGATTTTCGTCGACCAGCAGGCGCCCGAGGCACCGTACGAGCAGGTGCGCGCCCAGATCTCCGCCCAGGCGCGCGGGGGCGCGCTCCCGGCCGGCACCAAGCTGCCCACCGTGCGGGGCCTCGCCGAGCAGTTGGGCCTCGCCCCGAACACCGTCGCCAAGGCGTACCGCGCGCTGGAGAGCGACGGGGTGATCGAGACCCGCGGCCGGCACGGCAGCTACGTGGCCGCCGCCGGCGACGCCGCACAGCGCGAGGCCGCCGCGGCGGCACAGGTGTACGCGCAGCGGGCGCAGCGCCTCGGACTCGACCACGGAACCGCGCTGACCGCGGTGGAAGAGGCGCTGCGCGCCGCCTACGCCGACGCGTAGGACCCCACCGGGCAGACCCGGTACGGGTCCTCGGGGGTACGCGTCGAACCTGGGGCCTCGTGGCCCGGGCCGGGCCGCGTGCTCACGGATGCGCGGCGCCGGGCGGGCAGCGCGCAGCGGCCCGGCCGACGAGGCCCACCACGGGCCGAGCCGATGACTGCGCAGACCGCACCCGGAGCCGCCCGCGAACCGGCCCGGCCCGGGAGGCCGTCGCGCGGCGCCGAGCGGATACCCCCGTACTCCGCCCGGCGCCGCGCCGCTTCGGTGCTGGAGCGCTTGGCTTGGTGCTGGTGACAAGCCTGCGGATCAGGGGGAGCCGGCCGCAAGCGAACGGCGTCGAAACGGGAAGCTGGAACGGGAATCCGACCACTCACCAGCGCGAACAGGACTAAGGTGGAACGCGTCGGAACGGGGGCAGGACGTGAGGGACGCGGCGACGGAGAAGTTCGCGGCGCTGCTGCGCGAGTTGAAGCAGCGCTCGGGACGCAGCTACGGCTCGCTGGCGGCCCGTCTCCACGTCAGTACGTCGACCCTCCACCGCTACTGCAACGGCGACGCGGTTCCGGCCAGCTACGCCCCCGCCGAGCGCTTCGCGCGCCTGTGCGGGGCGACCCCGGAGGAACTGGTCGAACTCCACCGCCGCTGGCACCGCGCCCACGGCACCCGCCGGGGGACGACCCCGTCGTGGGCGGCGCGAGAGGAGCCCGGAGGCGGCGGCCGGGGCACGGAGCCCTCGAAGCGCGGGACGCCTCCGGAGGGCGCGGGCCGTGGAGCGGGGCCCGGACCCTCCGGTGCGGGGTCCGCCGGTGTGACGGCGGGCGGGCAGACGGCTGGGCGGGACGGTGCGTGCGGACGTGGCGCGAAGACGGGCACACACGGCGATCCGCCCGCCCCGGGGGCCGGTGCGCCTGCGGCGCGAGGCGGTTCACCGGCGGGTGACGGGCGCCCGTCCCGTTCACACGGTGCGCCGGCCGGCGGCTCCGGCGCGGCTGCGGCGTCTCCGGTGGCGCGGTCCTCCTCCGTCGCCTCCTCTTCCTCCGGCGGCTCCGGCGCGCGCGGCACCGGTGACGCATCGAAGTCCGCCGCGCAACCGCCGGCAGCAGGAGGTGCCGCGGATACGGCCTCTGCCCCCGCCGGCTTCGCCGTGCGTGACGACGGCGCCGGTGGCGGGACGGGCCCCGGCGGTGCCGGTGGCCGCGACGGCACGTCGGCGCCCGGCGATGCCCCGGCGCCTTCCGGTGCCGCCCTCCCGGGCGGCCCCCGGGCCGCCGCCGGAACCCGCGGCCACCGGTGGTCGCGGGTGTTTCAGGCCGTACGCGGCGCGGCCGGGCCGGACCGCTCCCCTTCCGCCGGGCGGGCCCGCCTCCGCCTCGTGGGGCTGCCCGTTGCCGGAGTCGCCGCCGTGACCGTGCTCGTCGCCTTCGTGGCGACCTCCAGCGGGTCCGCCGGCGAAGGCAGGGCCGGTGGTGGTCACGGGCGCGAGAGCGGGGTGGTGGCCGACGGGAGCCGCGGCGGCGGTGGTGCGTCGGGCGGCGAGACGGTGGAGAAGGGGGAGTCCGCCGGGCCCTCGGAGCGGCGCAAGCCCTCGCCCGCCGGCGGCGGCGGTGACGGTGCGCGGGAGGACGGTGCGTCCGCGACACCCCGCAAGGGCGTCCCCGCCCTCGGGGAAGGGGACGGGGCCCCCGCCGGGAACCCGCTCGCGTGGTCCGTGCGCTCCCATGTCTGGGAGTCCGGCTGCGACCACCGCTACCTTGTCGACAAGTCGCCCGACGATGTGCCGCCCCCGCCCGTGGCCCAGGACGCCGAGGCGTGGGCCTCCAGCCAGGGTGCCGTCCACGGCGGTACGACGAACATCGAGGCCGCGATCGAGCCCCGCGGCGACGAGCCGGTGACCGTCACCGCCGTCCATGTACGCAAGACCTCGACCGGCGCGCCGCTGCCGTGGGCCGCGTTCGCCATGTCGTCCGGCTGCGGCGGCGAGGTCACCGAGGCGGCGTACAGCGTCGACCTCGACATGCCCCGCCCTGTTCTCAAGCCCCAGCAGGGAGGTGATTCCACGCAGAAGTGGGACCCCCCGGCGCTGCCGTACCGCGTCACTCCCGACGATCCGCTGTCCCTCCTGGTCCACGCCCGCACCGAGGGCCACGACGTCCGCTGGTACCTGGAGGTGGAGTGGAGCACCGGTGACGACTCCGGTGTCATACGCATCGACGACCGGGGCGCCCCGTTCCGCACGAGCGCCGTCAAAGGCCGGCCGCTGTACGACTACGACACCCTCAACGGGGCCTGGTTCACGTGGCCCGACGAGGACCCCTCGGGGGAGTCCGCGTCCCCGGCGCCGTAGCCGCCGGGCCGGATCCGGGGGACCCGGAGGAACCGGAAGAAGCGGAATCCTGGCCACCGGCGAGGGGCGTAATCCGGCCAGATGAAACGGTTCTCCAGGTCAAGACCGCGTTCTGGGCCCGGAATTGGGGATGATTCCGCCGTGGGGGATGCGCATGTGACGCAGGCAGACGATAGGGTTGGCCTGCCCGGGCCGGGAGCCCTCGTCAGGGTGGGGAGTGTCATGGATCAGATAGCAATGCGCGGCAAAGCGCGGGTTCCTGCGATCAACTGCGGGAGTACCGCGTCGCGGGCACGCGTCGACCGGCATCTAGCCGTGCTCGGCGGGCCCGCCGCCCCCCAGGGCGACACGGACAGCGCCACCATGCTGATGCGTGAGCTGACCGCGCGCGAGGACAGGGCCGCGAAGCCGGGCCGCATGGCGCGCGTCTCCCTCTTCGCTCCGCTGCGGAAGCTGCGGCGCACCCTCTTCGGCAACCGCCGGAGCTGACGGACAGCCCGTATCGGGGCGGGCGCGGCGACCCGGCATGCCGCGCCTGCCCCGATCACTGCCCGTGTACCTCCGACCCCCACCGGACCGCCTGTGACGGTGTGCCTCAGCCCGGGCCCCGTGCGCTGCGCCGCACCGCCGACGCGGACGGTCTCGACGCGGTCTCGATGCGCCGCGTCCCCGCCGAGAGCGGCAGCGGCACCATGTCGCTCTACAACTACGTGCCGCGCAAGGAGGACCTGCACGAGCTGATGGTCGACGCGGTCAGCGCCGAGTACGACCTGTCGGCGCCGCTCACCGGCGACTGGCGCGCCGGCGTGCTGGCGCTGGCCCGGCAGTCGCGCGATCTGATGCGCCGGCACCCGGGGTGGGGCGGAGTGACCGGTTCCCTCTGTCCTGCGCGGAGTTGGGACGGAAGCACCCTTGAACCGTGCCGCGGCGGGGGATTACGTTCCTCTGCCATGTATCTCTCCCGGCGCCTGCTCGCCCTGCCAGTCGGCCTCGCCGCAACCGCCGCGATCGGGCTGGTGCCCGGCGCCGCCGCCACGGACGCCGCGCCGGGGGCGGGTGCCGCGCCGGGCGAGTCGCTGTCGTACGTCGTCAACAGCGCCACCGACCCCGCCACGCTGGACCGGGTCGAGGCCGCGACCGCAGACGCCGGCGGCACCGTCGTGGCCACGTACCCGGAGATCGGCGTGACCGTCGCGCACGCCGCGCAGGCCGACTTCGGCAGCCGCCTGCGCGCCGTCCCCGGCGTCCGGTCCGCCGGCGCCACCCGCACCGCGCCGCTGCGGAGCACGGCGCAGGCGGCGCAGGAGGGGCGGTTCAGGAGGTACGAGGACCGCGGGGCCACCGGCGCCGCGCCCGCCGGTGCCGGCGCCGGTGCCGTAACGCCGGAGCCCCTGGAGGCCGACCAGTGGTCCCTGCGCGTCCTGCGCGCCGACCGGGCCCACGCCCTGGCCACCGGCAGCCCGGACGTCACCGTCGGTGTCATCGACAACGGCGTCGACGACACCCACCCCGACCTCGCCGCCAACTTCTCCGCCGCACAGTCCGCCGACTGCGTCGGCGGCGCCGCCGACACCAGCCCCGGCGCCTGGCGCCCATACCCGGAAGGGGGCGTCTCCGGCCACGGCACCTGGGTCGCCGGCCAGATCGCCGCGCCGCGCAACGGTGCCGGCATCGCCGGCGTCGCCCCGGACGTGACGGTCGCGGCCATCAAGGCGGCCGGCCCCGGCGACGGCTTCGTCTACGCCGAGTCCGTCGTCTGCGCCCTGGTCTTCGCCGCCGACCACGGCGTGTCCGTCGCCAACAGCAGCTTCTCGATCGACCCCTGGCACTTCGTCTGCTCCGACGACCCCGACCAGCGGGCCATCCTGGACGCCGTCTCCCGGGCGCAGCGCTACGCCGCCGGCAAGGATCTGCTCCACATCGCCGCGGCCGGCAACGGCGGCCGCGACCTGGCCGACCCGTCGTTCACGGACGCGGAGAGCCCCACCGACGGCACACCGGCCGAGCGCACCGTCGACCCCGCCGCGTGCCCCGTGCTGCCGCACATGCTGCCCGGTGTCCTCAGCGCCGCGTCGGTCGGCTCGGAGACGCTCAAGTCCGACCACTCCGACTACGGCCTCGGCGTCATCGACATCGCCGCCCCCGGCGGCGATGACTACCAGATCCCCGACACCCCCTCGCAGGACCCGTATGTCCTGTCCACCTGGCCGGGCGGCACCTACGCCTCGGGTCCCGGCACCTCTGCCGCCACCGCCCAGGTCTCCGGCGTCGCCGCCCTCCTCAAGAGCGTGCACCCGCACGCCTCGCCCGCGGAGCTGAGCGCCCTCCTCGCCGGCCAGGCCGACAACCCCGGTTGCCCCGAGGTCTACGACCCGGACGGTGACGGCGTCGAGAACGCGGTCTGCGAGGGCGATGACAGCCGCAACGGCTTCTACGGCGCGGGCGTCGCCGACGCCCTCGACGCGGTACGGAGCTAGCGGCCGGGCCCGGTCGGCTCAGATCAGGGCGAACTGCCCCTCCGGGCCCTCCTCGCGATGGTCCAGCACGGACGCGGGGCGGCGCGCCGCGTCGGGGGCGGGCAGGATTCCCGCGTCGCGCAGCTCGGCCGCGGTGATCCCGGCGTCGTAGGCGTCCGCCCCGGCCACGGCCGGGGCGGACGCCTCCGCGAGCAGCGCCAGCACGGTGATCAGCTCCAGCAGCTCCGACGTCCACTCCTGCGGCCACGCCGCGGGCCGTATCGCCGCCAGCGTCCCCGGCTCGGCCGGCTCCAGCCGGGCGGCGATCCACTGCTCCAGCACCCCAACGCCGCCCTCGGTGAACTCCCAGGCCCCCCGCGGCACCGGCGCGATGCGTCCCTCGCCGAGGAGCAGCGCCTCCTCCTCCGGGTCGTACGACACCTCCGCGGGCCGGGCCGGTATCGCCGCCCGCACGTACGGCCGCCGCCCGCCCGGGAGCCGGGGCTTCGCGCCGCCGCGGGCGCCGCGGAGCTGCACCTCCAGCAGCCGCCGCCCCTGTGCCACGCCGGCCCGCCACGTCTGCGCGTCTCCGGTCAGCGGCACCGCGCACCCGCGCGGAGTGGCCCGCCCGGCGGCGAGCGCCCAGGCGAGCAGGTCCTCCGGCGCGACCTTGCCGCCGAGCCGCCGGCCCAGCCAGCGCAGCAGCCGCGGCGCGACGTTGGGCTCCCGCCCGCGGGGCCGCCGGTACAGCGGGCGGATCCGGCCCGGCCGGCCGGCGGGCGACCGCCCGTCCGGCAGCAGCGCGGACGCGACCACGGGGAGCCCGCCGGACGCGTCCGCGCCCTGCGCGACGTACCCCGCCTCGACGGCGAACACCTGCCGGTCGTCCGCGACCCGCCACAACTCGGGCCGGGCGGCGTCGAGCAGCCGGTTGTCGGGGATCAGCCACCGCTGGTCGTACGCCCCGTGCAGCACCCGCACCGGCTCGGGACACGGCCCCGCCTCGCGCGCCAGCCGCCCGGTCCCCGCGGCCCGCCCGGGCAACTGCGCCACGGCGCTGTGCGTCGTCCGCGCCCGGGTCGGCCCGAACAGCCCGTCCCGCTCGGCGCCTTCGGCCCGTACGAGCGCGTCCCACCGCGCCCGCAGAGAAGCGGCGTCGGGGCCCATGACCCACCCGCGCCCGAGCCGCAGCGGGGCGACGCTCCAGGGCATGAGATCGGCGAGCAACGGGGCGGAGCCGACGGCGGCGGCCGGGCGTTCGGCCCGTACGCCCTCGTCCGCGGGTGCGGCGGCCTCCGCCACGGCGGGGCCGCTGTCCGCCGAACCACCCATCGCCCGTCCTCCCGTCGACTCCCGAGCCGCCCGCAGGGCGCTTCGCATCCTACGGTCCCGGTGCGACATCACCGGCGTCCGCGCATCCGGCGCCGCCCGTGCCAGAATCCGCCGATGACCTCCTCACCGATCACCGCGGACGCCGCCGGCACCTGGCGGCTCGGCGACCTTCCCGTCCACCGCCTCGGCTTCGGTGCCATGCGCCTGCCCGCAGCGGCGGAGCCGGACGCCGGCGGCCGGGCGCGCGCCCGCACCGTGCTCCGCCGCGCCGTCGAACTCGGCGTCAACCACATCGACACCGCCGCCTTCTACTTCTCCCCGCGCCGGTCCGCCAACGAACTGATCAACTCCGCCCTCGCCCCATACCCCGAGGACCTCGTCATCGCCACCAAGGTCTGGGCCGGCCGCGACCCGTCGGGCGCGTGGGGGTGGGCCGACCCCGCGCAGATCCGCGGCCAGGTCGAGGAGAACCTGCGCCAGCTCGGCCGCGACCACCTCGACCTCGTCAACCTCCGCCTCCCGCCCAGCCGCCGCCGCGCGGACGGCTCCCTCGCCGAGCACTTCGGCGCGCTCGCCGAGTGCCGCACGGCCGGTCTCGTCCGCCACCTCGGCGTCTCCCACGTCAGCGCCGGCCAGCTCGCCGAGGCCCGGACGATCGCCCCGGTCGTCTGCGTCCAGAACGCCTTCGGCGTCGGCGCGGACGCCGACGAGCGGGCCCTGCTGCGCACCTGCGGCGAACTCGGCATCGCCTACGTGCCGTTCTTCGCCATCGCCGGCGAGGGCCGGGAGGCCGGCCCCCCGGGGACGGACTCCGAGGAGGTACGTGCCCTCGCCCGCGCCCGCGGCCTGACCCCCGCGCAGATCCGCCTGGCCTGGACCCTCCACCAGGGGCCGCACGTCCTCGCCATCCCCGGCACCGGCAACCCCCGCCACCTTGAGGAGAACGTCGCCGCGGGCGCGGTCCGGCTCACGGACGAGGAGGCGGGGCTGCTGGGCTGAGCGACCGGAGCGGGGCGGTCTACGGGGCCTGAAGCGTCACGCTGAAGGAGAACCGGTCGCCGCGGTAGCGGATCCGGGCCACGTCCACCACCCGGCCGCCGTCGTCATAGGAGACGCCCGTGTAGTGCAGGATCGGGCTGAGCAGCGGAACGCCCAGCAGTTCGACCGTCTCCGGTTCCGCCAGGGTCGCGGTGACCGTGTCCGTGATGCGGGCGATGCGGATGCCGGCCCGGTCGCGGAGGACCTTCGTCATCGGCCAGCGCTCCAGGTCCGCCGGGTCGATGCGGGCGGCGGCGTCCGGACGGACGGTGTTGACGGCCCAGTTGGTGGCTTCGCCGGTGTCGCCGTCGCGGCGCAGACGGCGGTACGTCATGGCCTCGGCGAGGTCCGGGAAGTACCCGGCGAGGTCCGCGGGGACCGGGGCGGGGCCGTGGGCGAGGAGCGTCGTGCGCTCGCCGGACTGCTGGGCGACGATCGCGTCGACCGAGCCCAGCAGCCGGACGGGGGCGGTGCTCCTGGCCGTCTCCTCGATGAACGTGCCGCGGCGGCGGTGGCGGGTGATCAGGCCCTCCTCCTCCAGCTCCTTGAGGGCCTGGCGCAGGGTGAGCACGCTGACGCCGTAGTGCTCGGCGAGCCGTTCCTCCGTCGGCAGCCGCAACGGCGCGTCCGGCGGCCGGCCGAGGATGGAGGCGCGCAGCGACTGCGACACCTGGTACCACAGCGGCAGCTTGCGGTTGAGCTGAAGCGAGTCGGGCGCGAAGAGACCGGTCATGGCCGGAAATCTTGCCGCAGCCCCCGCCATACGTCGTCGTAGCCGTCCTGGAGGTGCTCCGCGTCCCGCGCCTGCGGCGTGAGCGTGACCGGCCAGCGGGTCTCGAACATGAACGCCAGCCCGTCGTCGATCTTCTGCGGCTTCAGCTCGGCCGCCGAGGCCCGCTCGAAGGTCTCCCGGTCGGGGCCGTGCGCGGACATCATGTTGTGCAGGGAGCCGCCGCCGGGCACGAAACCTCCGGGGCCGGCGGTCTTCGCGTCGTACGCGCCCTCCACGAGGCCCATGTACTCGCTCATCACGTTCCGGTGGAAGTAGGGCGGCCGGAAGGTGTCCTCGCCGACGAGCCAGCGCGGCGCGAACACGACGAAGTCGACGCCCGCCAGCCCCGGGGTGTCGGTGGGCGAGGTGAGGACGGTGAAGACGGACGGGTCGGGGTGGTCGTAGCTGATGCTGCCCATGACGTTGAAGCGGTGCAGGTCGTAGACGTACGGGACGTGGTTGCCGTGCCAGGCGACGACGTCGAGCGGGGAGTGGTCGTAGGTGGCCGTCCACAGGTTGCCGCAGAACTTGCTGACGACCTCGACCGGGCCCGCCGACTCCTCGTACGCCGCGACCGGGGCGAGGAAGTCGCGGGGGTTGGCGAGTCCGTTGGCGCCGATGGGGCCGAGCTCCGGGAGGGTGAAGGGGGCGCCGTAGTTCTCGCAGACGTAGCCGCGCGCCGAGGTGCCCGCGGTCAGCGGCTCGACGCGGAAGCGGATGCCGCGGGGGATGAGCGCGACGTGTCCCGGCTCGGCGCGCAGCAGGCCGAGTTCGGTGCGCAGCAGCAGGCCGCCGTGTTCGGGGACGACGAGTAGTTCGCCGTCGGCGTCGGAGAAGACGCGTGTCATGGGGGCGTTGGCGGCGTAGAGGTGGATGGCCATGCCGGTGCGCCGGGTGGCGTCGCCGTTGCCGCCGAGGGTCCACAGACCGGCCAGGAAGTCGGTGCCGGGTGCGGGCTCCGGCAGCGGGTTCCAGCGGAGCCGGTTGGGGTCGGGGACCGCCTCGGTGAACGGGGCGGTGCGCAGGGCGCCGTTGCCGGTGCGGACGAAGCGGGGGTGGGCGGCGGAGGGGCGGATGCGGTAGAGCCAGGAGCGCCGGTTGTGGGCGCGGGGCTCGGTGAACGCGGAGCCGGACACCTGCTCGGCATAGAGCCCGAGGGGGGCGCGCTGCGGGGAGTTGCGGCCGGTGGGCAGCGCACCGGGGACGGCCTCGGTGCTGTGCTGGTTGCCGAAGCCGGAGAGGTACGACAACCCCCCGGCGGTCCCGCGCGCCCGCTCGGCGCTCTCCTGCTCCCGGCTTGCGTGCTGCGCGCTGCTGGTCATGGTGGTACCGCCCGCCTTCCCGTCACCATTCCTATGGAGAACCATAGGAATGGTCTCAGGCGGACGGCGGCGGCGCCACCCGGCGGCCGTGACCCACCGCACGCCCGGACACCCTGGGCGCCGAAAACTACCGGCGCTAGTTTGGTGCCGTACGCACACGCCGACCCACCGGGAGACGTACCGATGCAGGCTCACAACGGCATGTTCCTCGACGGCCGCTGGCAGCCCGCCGCCGGCGACGGCCTCATCGAGGTCGTCAACCCCGCCGACGAGCAGGTCATCGCCACCGTCCCGGCCGGCACCGCCGCCGACGTGGACGCCGCCGTCACCGCCGCCCGCGCCGCGTTCCCCGGCTGGGCCGCGACCCCGCCCGCGGAGCGGGCCGCGCGCGTCGGGGCGCTGGGCGACGCGCTGGCCGCCCGGGCGGAGGACGTCGCGGCGACGGTCACCGCGGAGCTGGGCGCCCCGCTGACGTTCAGCCGCAAGGTGCACGCCGCGGTGCCGGTCGCGGTCTGTGCCTCGTACGCCCGGATCGGCGCCTCGTACCCGTACGAGGACAAGACCGGCAACTCCACCGTCCTGCACGAGCCCGTGGGTGTCGTCGGCGCGATCACGCCGTGGAACTACCCGCTGCACCAGATCGTCGCCAAGGCCGCCCCGGCGCTGGCCGCCGGCTGCACGGTGGTACTCAAGCCCGCCGAGAACACCCCGCTGGTCGCCCGGCTCTTCGCCGAGGCCGCCGCCGCGGCCGGCTTCCCGCCCGGGGTCCTGGGCGTCGTCACCGGGTACGGTGCCGAGGCCGGCCGGGCGCTCGTGGAGCACCCCGGCACCGACTTCCTGTCGTTCACCGGCTCCACCGCCGTCGGGCGGACCGTCGCCGCGACGGCGGGCGCAGCGGTCAAGCCCGTGGCGCTGGAGCTGGGCGGCAAGTCCGCGAACGTGATCCTGCCGGGCGCCGACCTCGCCCGGGCCGTCGCCACCGGCGTCGCCAACGTCATGGCCAACTCCGGCCAGACCTGCAACGCCTGGACCCGGATGCTCGTCCACCGCAGCGCGTACGACCAGGCGCTCACCCTCGCCGCCACCGCGGTGACCAAGTACGCCCCCGGCGACCCGAGCGACCCCGCCACCCGCCTCGGCCCCGTCGTCAGCGCCGCCCAGCGCGAGCGGGTCCGCGGGTACATCGAGCAGGGAGTCGCGGAAGGCGCCATGCTGCTCGCGGGCGGCTCCGGGGCCCCGGAGGGGATCGAGCGCGGCTACTTCGTCCAGCCCACCGTCTTCGCCGACGTCACCCCGGAGATGGCCCTCGCGCAGGAGGAGATCTTCGGGCCGGTGCTTTCGATCATGCCGTACGAGGACGAGGAGGACGCCCTGCGCATCGCCAACGGCACGGTCTACGGCCTCGCCGGCGCCGTGTGGGCGGGAGACGAGGAGACGGCGGTGGCCTTCGCACGGCGGATGGAGACCGGCACGGTCACCGTCAACGGCGGGAAGTTCGACATCCTGGCGCCGTTCGGCGGCCACAAGCAGTCCGGCATCGGCCGCGAGCTGGGGGTGGCCGGTCTCCGGGAGTTCCTGCACACCAAGTCGCTGCAGTTCTGAACCTGCGTACCCCCTCAGCCCCCGACGTCCACACCCCCGAGATACGGAGCCCCCGATGACCCGCGCCGCCGTCCTGCCCGCGATCGGCTCCCCGCTCGAACTCGCCGACATCGACATCCCCGCCCCCGGCCCCGGCGGCGTGCGCGTCCGGCTCGCCGCCGCCGGCGTCTGCCACTCCGACCTCTCCCTCGCCGACGGCACCCTGCGCCAGCCCGTCCCCGCGGTGCTCGGTCACGAGGGCGCCGGCACCGTCGTCGCGGTCGGCGAGGGCGTCACAGGCGTGGCCGCCGGCGACGAGGTGGTGCTCAACTGGGCGCCGTCCTGCGGTGCGTGCCACTACTGCGGGCTCGGCGAGCCGTGGCTGTGCGCCGCCGCCGGTGCCGCGGCGGCCGAGCCGTACGCCACCCGCGACGGCGCCGGCCTCTACCCGGGCCTGGGCACCGCGGCCTTCGCCGAGGAGACCGTCGTCCCCGCGCACGCGGTGCTGCCGCTGCCCGCCGGGGTGCCGCTGACCGACGCCGCGCTCCTGGGCTGCGCCGTGCTCACCGGCTGGGGCGCCGTCCACCACTCCGCCGCGGTACGGGCCGGGGAGTCGGTCGCCGTCTTCGGCGCCGGCGGCGTGGGGCTCGCCGTGCTGCAGGCCGCCCGGATCGCCGGCGCCGGGCCGCTCGTGGCGGTGGACGTGTCACCGGCGAAGGAGGAGCTGGCCCGCGCCGCAGGGGCCACCGACTTCGTGCTCGCGGCACCGGGCGCGGAGCG
This sequence comes from Streptomyces sp. CNQ329, assembly GCF_000482585.1. Classification (NCBI taxonomy): domain Bacteria; kingdom Bacillati; phylum Actinomycetota; class Actinomycetes; order Kitasatosporales; family Streptomycetaceae; genus Streptomyces; species Streptomyces sp. CNQ329. Next base: position 93,434 of record NZ_AXVU01000029.1, read on the forward strand.
CGACACCGCGAAGCGGATCCGTACGCTGACGGCCGGGATCGGCGCCGATGTGGCGATCGAATGCGCCGGCCGGGCGGAGTCGATACGGACCGCCTGGTCCAGCACCCGGCGCGGCGGGCGTACGACGGTCGTCGGCATCGGCGGACAGGAGGAGCGGGTGTCGTTCTCCGCACTGGAGCTGTTCTACTTCGGCCGTACGCTCGCCGGGTGCGTGTACGGCAACAGCGACCCGGCCCGCGACCTGCCGGCGATCGCCGCGCACGTGCGGACCGGGGAACTGGACCTCGGGGGGCTCGTCACCGCGCGCATCGGCCTCGACGGCATCCCGGCGGCATTCGACGCGATGCTCGACGGGCGCGGGGGACGGGCGCTCGTGGTGTTCTGAGCGCCCGCCACCGCCCCGCACCGGTCAGCCGACTTTTCTGACAGCCGGGACGGCGTGCGTCAGAAAAGTCCCCTGACGATCCATCTGCGACAACGCCCTTGTCTTCACCTCTTGGAGGAATGGAGGGGGTGCGCCGGTCTTCTGCCAGGTACGTCCGGGCTTTTGACTCTTGCTGGGTAAAAGTTGTTCGCGATCGAGTCGAAGCAGTTCCCAGGCTGGGGAAAAGAAGTTAACTTGTTGCGGACCGGTCAAACCGGGGCGGCGTCGTCACCCCCCTCCCTTCGGACGACGTCGCCCCGTGGCGCGACGGCGCGCGCCTGTGCAACCCCCCACGACCTCTCCCCGGAGGAAACGCGTGCACAGGAAACTCAGAAAGGTCATGGCCGCGGTGTCCGGCGGCCTGCTCGTGACCTCGGGCGTGGTCACGCTCACGGTCACGCAGACGGCTACGGCCGCACCGCCGAAGGCCACGGCGGCGGAGTTCCGACAGGTCGAACTCGCCAAGGGCGTAGCCGACATGGGCGAGCCCATGTCGCTGGCGGTGCTGCCCGACCGGTCGGTGCTGCATACCGCGCGCGACGGCACGCTGCGCCTGACCGACGCGGACGGCAACACGAGCGTCGCGGCCAGGCTCCCCGTCTACACCAACGACGAGGAGGGCCTGCAGGGCGTCGCCGCCGACCCCGGATTCGCGTCCAACCGCTTCGTCTACCTCTACTACGCCCCGCCCCTGGACACCCCCGGCGGCGGTGCCCCCGAGACCGGCAGCCCCGCCGACTTCGCGCCCTTCGACGGCGTGAACCGGTTGTCGCGGTTCGTCCTGAGCGAGGACGGCACGCTGGACATGGGCAGCGAAGTGACCGTCCTGGAGGTCCCGACCTCCCGTGGCCTGTGCTGCCACGTCGGCGGTGACATCGACTTCGACGCCGAGGGCAACCTCTATCTGTCCACCGGCGACGACACCAACCCGTTCGCCTCGGACGGCTACACGCCCATCGACGAGCGGGCCGAGCGCAACCCGGCCTTCGACGCGCAGCGCTCCGCGGCCAACACCAACGACCTGCGCGGCAAGGTGCTGCGGATCAAGGTCAACGCGGACGGCTCGTACGACATCCCGGACGGCAACCTCTTCGCGCCCGGCACCGACAAGACACGCCCCGAGATCTACGCCATGGGCTTCCGCAACCCGTTCCGGATGAGCGTGGACAAGGCCACCGGCACCGTCTACGTCGGCGACTACGGCCCCGACGCGGGCACCGCGAGCGACACCCGCGGGCCCGGCGGACAGGTCGAGTTCGCCCGTGTCACCGAGCCCGGCAACTTCGGCTGGCCGTACTGCACCGGCGCCAACGACGCCTACCGCGACTACGACTTCGGCTCCGGCGCCTCGGGCGACGCGTTCGACTGCGACGCGCCCGTGAACAACTCGCCGCACAACACCGGGCTGACCGAGCTGCCGCCCGCCCAGCCCGCCTGGATCCCCTACGACGGCGGCTCCGTCCCCGAGTTCGGCAACGGCTCCGAGTCCCCGATGGGCGGCCCCGTCTACC